>JAJFFZ010000172.1 GCA_021776395.1 Hyphococcus sp.
CTCGCCGGGGCGGCCGGGCTTGGCCTTGAAATGCTGCTTGTAGCGATAGTCGATCAACGTGTTGAGGTTCTCGACCGCCTCGGCCCAGACATGACCGCCAGCCCCACCATCGCCGCCATTCGGTCCGCCAAACTGGATGAACTTCTCGCGCCGAAACGACAGGCAGCCGCGACCGCCAGCGCCGCTTTCCACATAGATTTTGGTGCGATCAAGAAATTTCATGGCGGGGTTATAGCGTGCTCTACGATATTGGCCACAGGCTCGACTGCAGCCTTTGCGTGCGCTGCTACGTATCATTGTCTATGCTGCACGGCGATTTTAGCGAAGGAGCGCTTGATGTCAGGGAATACGGGCATCCTTTTCGAGCCGTTTGAGCCAGCGACGTTTACAAAAGACGCGCTGGCGACGCTTTTTTAAATATGGGGCAGCCCTCACCTGGAGAAGAAAATGATTACGGTTCACCATCTTGAAAATTCACGATCCCAGCGCGTCCTCTGGCTGCTTGAGGAACTGGGCGCTGATTATGAAATTAAACATTATAAACGCGACAAGAAAACCAGCCTGGCGCCGGCGGCGTTAAAAAAAGTCCACCCCTTAGGCAAGTCGCCGGTGGTGGAGCATGACGGGCAAGTTGTCGCCGAGACTGGCGCGATTATGGAATATCTTGTCGAGCAGCATGGCGGCGCCCTCGCGCCGGCGCCCGACGCGCCAAGCTATCAACGCTACAAATACTGGATGCATGCGGCGGAGGGCTCATATGCGGCGATCATGGTGACGGCGTTGTTGCTCACCCGCATGGAAGCCGCGCCGATGCCGTTTTTCGCCAAGCCCATCGCCCGTAAGCTGACGAAGGGCGTGCGCGACGCCTATCTCGATCACACCATGAAGGGGCTGTTTGATTATGCCGAAACGATGCTCGGACAATCTGAATGGCTGGCGGGCGATGCATTTTCCGCCGCCGATATCATTATGAGCTTTCCGCTTGAGGGCTTTGCCGCGCGCGGCAATATCGCAAACTACAAAAACATCCCCGCATTTTTAGACCGCATTCACGCCCGCCCCGCCTATCAGCGGGCGGTGGAAAAAGGCGGGCCTTACGGGCTCATCCGGTAACAATGTCGTGTGATGGCGCCACGCACTGGCGGCGCCACGGCGGCGCCATGTTCCGGGCTTCCTTTCGCCGTCGGCGGGTTCTAGCTATAACGCCAGGCAAATGAGGACCAGGCGATGAGCATCGCAATGCTTTCGGCAATTTCACTGATCTGCATCGATGCGGCGGCGACGGTTGCACCACTCGTGGCTGCGCCAACCGTGGTTGCGGTGCAGGCGGCGGCGGATACGCAACTCACCACGCCGCCGGCGGATGAAATCGACCGCGTCATCTTGGCGCCGGCCACGGAGCCCGCACCAACCGTCGCAGCTGAAGAGGACTATAGCGGCCCGCTTGCCTTTGACGGCGAAAGCGATGCGGCGGTGGCGCAGCGTTTTGTCGATTATCTTGAACAAACCACAACGCTCACCGGCGACTTCACCCAAATCGCCCCGTCCGGCGCGATCTCGACCGGCCGCATCTATCTGCGCCGGCCGGGGTTTTTACGGTTTGAATATGACCCGCCGGACCCGCTGCTGATCGTCGCCAATGGCGGCATGGTCTACGTTTATGACGACGCGCTGGAGACGACGGATTCCTATCCCTTACGCAAAACCCCGCTGAAATTTTTGTTGAGCAAGAAACTAAATTTCGACGAAACCTCGGTGGTTGGCGTCGATCGCGGCGTTAACAATGTTGCGATCACCCTGGCGTCGAAAAAAGACGATACCGAGGGCGAGCTGACAATCATCGTCAAAGCCCCGGAAATGACGCTTATCCGCTGGATTGTCCGCGATCTTCAAGGCGGCATAACCGTGGTCACGCTGGATAATGTGGTCGCCGGCGAGCGCCTCGCCAACCGGCTCTTCCGGCCGCCTGACGCGGGCGGGGCGTTCCTTAAAAATTAGCAATGCTACACTTATCGTAGTAAACGCCTGCTTTTGTTACAGGGTCACAATCAAGCTTTTTTTTACTTCGCCTATTGAAAAACTCATCAGTGATGCGTTAATGTAACAGTACGCGAAGGGCGTTCTCTCAGGCCAGCGTTGCCCCCCCCGCTTGCAGGCCTGAAAGCCAGTCGCGTCGCCGGAATATCCCCTCCCGGCGTAGGCGCAACAGCGCAGCTTGGCGTCCGATCTTTCTTCAAGATCGGGCGCCTTTTTTCTTTTAGGCGGGTTATGACCCAGTCCACGCAGCGGAGACCTTGTCGCCATGGACGAAAATGAGCTGGAAGAGCTGGAGCGCGAGCTGCCGAGCCTGACGGTTTTGACGCGGTTTGCCCGCACGCTCGACCGGATTCCGTGGTTTGCCAATCTCGGCGAACCGCTGACGCCGGGCGCGCGCGCCGCTGCGGAGCAATATGTCGCCCGGCTGGGGTTTCCCGACGCGGAAGTCGCTATTCTTATCGACTGGGATGATGCAGCGGCGGCGACCGAAAGCCTCGACTGGCAGAGCCCAGCCTGGGAGGCCGAAGAGATGCAGCGCGCTGACCTCACCGGGCGGGCGCTAGAGTGTCTGTCGCAAGAAGCGTTGCATATCGGTATGACGCTGATTGCCGATAAAATCACTGAGCCGGCGCTGGAAGGCATGGAGCAGGCGGCGGTGATTTTCGATATTGTCGAGGAAGGCCCGCGCAATATTGCGGTTGGCGCAGCGGTTCAGGCGGCCAATGGCGCAGCGCTTGCGCTGCTGGCGGCGACCGATCCCGATTTTGATATTGATGCGCATCCATTTGCGGCAAAGTTTCGCCTGTTTGAGTTTGGCCGCTGGCCGGTTGGCGTCACCGGGCTTTCGTTCAACCTGTTTTGAAGTCAAACCCCGCCGCCACCAGCAGATAGATAGCAATCAGTGTCAGGATGAATTTAAAGCCGCGATCAAAATGGGCGTCCGGCATCCGCCGGAGATAATGCGTGCCAACCACTGTGCCGGCAAAGCCTGACAGAAGGATTGCAGCGATCAACGCCGCCCATTGGCCAAACGCAAAGCCGAGTGCGCCAAAGACAATAATTTTGACGCCATGCTGGGCGACCATGGCGGCGGCGTGGGTGGCGACGCGATTGAGGCGGTCGAGCCTGGTTGCCGACAGCATAGTCGCGGCAATCGGGCCGGTGGCGCCAAAAAACATCGTCAGAAAGGCGCCGACAGCGCCGGTGGCGAAAAAAGTTTTCGGCCCCGGCGAGAAGCTTTTCGGGCGCGGCCCCCAGACAGCATAGAGGATGAAGGCGGCAACGCCCGCACGCAGCGCCCAGACCGGCATTTCCACCGCCAGCCGGCCGCCAGCGACGGCGCCGAGCAGCCCGCCGGCGGTGAACCATAATACTATGGGCCAGACCACGTCGCGGCGTTGCAGGTAGAACCGTCCGGCGTTGGAACCGAGCTGGGCCGCGCCATGCACCGGCACCACCGCGGCGGCGGGGAAAATCGCGCTCATCACCGCCAGTAGCGCCAGCCCGCCGCCAAGCCCGAAAGCGGCGGTGAGGGCGGCGGTGAAAAACGCCGCGATGATCGCGCCGAACGCCGCCCATAGGGGCAATCCTTCGGGCAAAAGGGTGATGAAATCCATGTCCGGCGTGATAGAGGCTGTTGGCCGCCGCGGCAAATGCGCTCGCTTGACGGCTCTGGCTGCGGCGCCGAAAGCGCCGGGCGAAAAAGTGGAAACCGGTTTTTCGCACCACCCGGCGCGCAGTAAAGAATCTAACACACCGGGCGATTCCTATTAATCGCCCGGTGTGTTAGGTCATGGGCCTTGTCCCACCCGGTCCCTACAGTTAGAGCCCCCATGAAAATCACTACCTGGAACATCAATTCCGTCCGCCTACGCATTGACCTTGTAAAAAAGTTCCTAAAGCAACAGGCGCCGGACGTGTTGTGCTTGCAGGAAATTAAATGCGTCGAAGACGCCTTCCCGTCCAAGGCGTTTCGCGATGCTGGCTATGAGCATATCGCGGTTTCCGGTCAGAAGGGATATCATGGCGTCGCGATTGCCTCGCGCCTGCCGCTCAAGAAAATTGAAAAGCGCGAATTTTGTGACAAGGGCGATGCCCGCCATATCGCCGCCAGCCTGCCCGGCGGCCTGCGTATCCATAATTTTTATGTGCCGGCCGGCGGCGATGTTCCCGATGCGAAGAAGAACGATAAATTCGCCCATAAGCTCGACTTTATGGAGGAGATGCGCGGTTGGTTTTCAGAACTCGGCCCGCGTTCAAAGTCTATTCTGGTTGGCGACTTGAACGTCGCGCCAACCGAAAACGATGTCTGGTCGCACAAGCAGTTGCTGAAAATCGTCTCGCACACGCCGGTCGAGGTCGAGCTGTTGAACGCGGTTATCGCATCGCATGGCTGGCTCGATGTCGCGCGCGAACTCAGTCCCGAGCCGGAAAAGCTTTACACTTGGTGGTCCTACCGGGCCAAAGACTGGCGCCAATCCAATCGCGGCCGGCGTCTTGACCATATCTGGGTGAGCCCGGCGCTCAAAAAACCAGCGCTCGATGGCGGACGCAAAGCCTATCAAATCCATGACGCCGCGCGCGGATGGGAGCGCCCGTCCGACCATGCGCCGGTGTCGCTGACGCTAAACTTATAATACCAACGGTCGAAAATGACCGTTGGGCGTTCAAGCGCCACGCAGGCTTACGCGCCATAAGGCGCGGCGGCCAGTCGGCCTTGCCAAAGCGAAAATGAGTGACTCATTTTCGCTTTGGTTTGGCGTCGCTTTGAAACTAACCCACCAGATGCGCCGCCAGCGCCGCCAGTAGCACGTCAATATCGTTTTCATCATTGTAAAGATGAACCGAAAGCCGTATCGCGCCTTGTCTGGTGTCGTGGATGACGCCGGCCTCCGATAAGTCTGCGGCTGCTGCATCGTAATCGCGGACTTTAATTAGAACGCCGGAGCCGCGTGCGCCTTCGCTCGTCGCTGATTGCACCGCGCCGTCCGGCAAGTCGTCAAACAGCCGCGACAACAGCGCCTGATTATGCGCGTAAATCGCGTCAACGCCGTGCGCGGCGATGATGTCAAACCCCGCCAGCGCACCTGCCGGCGGCGCGATTGAGGGCGTGCCGCCAGTGTAGCGCGCCGCGCCTTTCGCATATTCAAAATGGCGGATGTCCATCTCGAACGGGTCTTATTGGGAGAACCAGCCGACATCCATGGGCGCACATTGCGCAGCGGTGTCGCCGCGCACCCACAAGAATGCGGCGCCGGGCCCGCCACAGAGATATTTCAGCGATGTGCCGACGGCAAAGTCCGGCGCCCATTCATTCAGCCGCACCGGCACGGTTCCCGCCGCCTGGGCGACATCGAGAAGCGAGAAAACCCCGGCCGCACGGGCGCGCCGGGCGATTTCGCCGGCTGGCGCCAGAACGCTGGAATTGGAATAGACCCGCGTAGCGACGACCAGTTGAACATCGTCCTCGAACGCCGGCGCCCATGCATCCGGGTCAGCCAGCCTTACCCCGCCGGGCAGGAACACCAGCTCATAGCCAATCCGCCGCGCCTGAGCGAGGGCGAAACCGACGGTTGGAAAATCATCCTCGCTGAGAACAATTTTGGTTCGCCCAGTACGCTCGGGAAGCGAGAACAGGATTTTGGAAATCCCACTGGAGACATTGCTCTGTAGGCAGATGTCATGGGCGTCGGCGCCAATCAATGGCGCCAGCCCAGCGCGGGCGCGCGCCTCAGTTTCAAGCCAGACATCCCAGACACCGGCGCCGGCCTTACGCCACGGTTCCGCAAAACCTCGCGCCAGCGCCGCACCCATAGTCTTTGGTTGCGCGCCGACGGAATGCGACAGGAAATAATGTTTGCCCGGCAGGTGAAATTTATCGCGGTCCATGGCTAGCCGGAAAGTTTACGCAACTCGTCGCGCGTCACCGCCCCCGGCACCACCACCACCGGGATCGGTCGCACGCCAAGATAGGCGGGGCTATGTGCAAGCGCCGAGACCAGGGGTCCCGGGCCGCTGGTCTCGGTGGAGGCGCCGAGAAACAAAAATGCGATATGCGGATCTTCTTCAATCAGCTTGCGGATTTCCTCCACCACGACACCCTCGCGGATGATTTCTTCCGGCGCCTCGCCGGTCTGGGCTTTCACCTCGGCGGCAAATTCATGCAAGATCGCCTCGGCGCTCTCATAGGCTTCCGCGCGCATGGTCTCCGCAACCGTCGCCCAATGGCCAAATTCCGGCGGTTCGACCACATGCAGCAGGCTGACGCGGGCGTTGGAGCGTTTAGCGCGCCGGCCGGAGAAAAACGCCGCCAGCCGCGCTTCGGGACAATCCGAGGCAATCACCAGGAATTTAATCCGCTCGTCGGCGCTGTCTGTGTCAGTCTCGCTCATGGCGGCACCATGCAATGAAATGCGGGCTGGCGTCTACTTATAGCAAAATCAATGAATATTGATTTTGCTATGGTTTGTTTTCGCTCGCGGCTGATCCTCGCTTTGCCCCGTTTCCGAAAGAGGGGGCCTGCGCGGGCCGCGCGCGAAGGCGCGCTCATTATAACACGACCGCCTTCGCGGTCGGGGCGCAGTCGCGCCCGTTTAGAATCGGCATTCATATCAATCGGCTATCGCTTTGCGAGCAACCGGGAAAAGCAGGCAAACAAAAACGCCGCCGGCGCTGAGGCCGACGGCGTTTCAAACTTAGCGTTTAGGCTAGCTTAGCGGCGCTTGGTGCGGCGTTTGGCTTTACGTTTTGTGGCTTTTTTCGCGGTTTTGCGTTTTGCGGTTTTCTTCGCCGCTTTACGTTTTGTAGCGCGTTTTTTCGGCGCGGCAGAAGCTGATTCCATGCTGTCGAGCGCATCGGCGTAAGCTTTGAGCGCTTTCATGAAGCCGGCCTGCTGGGTTTTAGGCAGGACTGACAGAACGGCGCGGTCGGATTTGTTGACCTTGGCGTCGGCTGATTTGAGGATGCGCTTGCCGGCGGCGGAAATGCTGACGGCGTTGGCTCTGGCGTCTTCTTTGGTGCGTTTGCGCGTCAACAGACCTTTTTTGATCATCCGTGCGATCATATCGGCCAGTGTTGAGCGGTCGATGCCGGTGTGACGGACAAGGTCGGTCTGGCTCAGACCTTCATTTTTGGCGACAACGCTCAGAACTTCAAACTGGCGCGGCGTCGGGCCGGATGTGCCAACTTCTTTTGAATAAAGGTCGTGTGCATATTGCTGGGCGCGCCGCAATAGGTGGCCAGGTGAACTCTTAAGCGAATAAGCCATGAATTTCTCCGTGTTTCGGCTGAATAGGAAATATCTCGAATGGGTTCAATTTGTGCGCTGCAATCTGATTATCCGAAAACGGCGCTTCATCCTCAGCGTGAGTGAACTGGATGTCATTTGACTGGATGCCATTAGAACTATTCCAGAAGAATTGCAAAATTACACCCGACGCGGACAGCTTGAACTGCGCCTGTACATAGTCGATTGAAAGTCATCCGTCATCGGCAAAATTGCCGCACCAGATCACAATATGGAGATTTTACGCTTTGGGCTGATAATCAGCAGACGTGTGATCGTGCGCAAAGGTTGCGGATTATTTATTTTGGGGACGGAGCGCGGCGTTTAGTTTTCCCCAGCGGGTTTCTCGTCCGGTTCATCAGCAGCATTTTCATCGGGCATAAATTTGGCGATCAATGGCGCCTGGAACCCGGTGAAGATGAGGCTGGCGGCGGTGAAGCCGAAGAGTTTCAGATTAACCCAATGTTTTTCCCCAGAGCAGCCAGCCTCTCCGGTTAGGTCGCAATCACGCATAAAATAGCGCCAGGCAATCTCATTGGCGACGGCGAGGACGGCAAAAAACACTGCATAGCGCTTGGTCAGTATACGCCAGGCGCCGTCCGGCAGGTGCAGGGCGCCGTCAAACACAATTTTGAGAAAATTCCGGTCGGCAATCATCCCGCCGGCCAGGGTTGCGGCGAACAGCGTGTAAATAATTGTCGGCTTCATGTAAAAGAACATCTTGTTGTGCAAGATCAGCGTCAGGCTGCCGAGGACGCCGACAATGACGCCGGTGACCAGCAGCATCGGCGCCACCCGGCGCTCCTTCCACACCGAATAGATGAAGGCGACCAGATAGGCGGGCAGGAACAACCCGACCGCGAGAAACATTTCCTCGCCCTCAGAGACCGACCAGTCCTGGCCGGCCAGCCCGCCGAACAGCGGCGCCAGGCGTCCGCCGAAAAAATAGGCGATCATGAACACCGCGAGCGGGCCCATATCGACGGCGAGTTTGGCGCCGCCGGAAAGCCGCAACTCAGGGCTTTTTGTCTCGTTCATGCAACGCTCCTTGAGGGAAAGGGTTAATCAACCGCGCCGGCAAGCGCGCGGGCGAAACTTTCGGCGTGGAAGGTTTGTAAATCGTCAACGCTTTCACCGACGCCGATAAAATGTATCGGCAATGCAAATTTGTCGCCAAGCGCGACCAGGACGCCGCCTCTGGCGGTGCCGTCAAGCTTGGTCATGACCAGGCCGGTGACCCCGGAAATGTCGGAAAACGCCGCCGCCTGGCTGATGGCGTTCTGGCCGACTGTGGCGTCAAGCACAAGAATGACATCATGTGGCGCGCTCGCATCGAGCTTTTTCAGGACGCGTACAATTTTCGCAAGCTCGTCCATCAGTGCGGATTTGTTTTGCAGCCGCCCGGCGGTGTCGATGAATAAAACATCAACGCCGGCGGCCTTTGCTTCCTTGACCGCATCAAAGGCAAGGCCAGCCGCATCGGCGCCAACCTCGCGCGCGATCACCGGCGCACCAGTGCGTTCGCCCCAGACCGATAGCTGCTCAATCGCGGCGGCGCGGAAAGTATCGCCCGCCGCCAGCATTACCGTGAGGCCGTCATTTTTAAATTTCTGCGCCAGCTTGCCGATGGTGGTGGTCTTGCCCGACCCATTAACGCCGATCATCAAAATCACATGCGGCTTGTTCGCCGCCTCGACCCGTAGCGGCTTTTCGAGCGGCTCCAGTGTTGCGGCAATTTCGTCGGCGAGAGTTTCGCGAACTTCCGCGTCGGTAATTTCCTTGTCGAATTTATCCTGCGCCAGACTATCGGTAATCCGCTCAGCCGCGGCGACCCCGAGATCGGCGGTGATCAGAAGCTCTTCAAGCTCATCGAGGGTTTCCTGATCAAGCTTGCGCTTGTTGAAGATACCGGCGACGCCGTCGGTAAGCTTTGAGGATGATTTTGAAAGCCCCTGGGTGAGGCGTGACAGCCAGCCCGGGCTTTTTGTCTCTGTAGGTTCAGCCGGCGGCGTTGGCGGTGCGGCTTCATCGTCTAAGGCGGGCTCAATGATTTCAGGCGCCGGCGCTATGGCTTCGGGCATGTCCTCCGGCGCGGAGGGTTGCTCCGCCGCCGCATCTTCGGCCGGCTTCTTTTTGCCGAACAGGCCGGAGAGGAAATTCTTCGCCACGATCAGTCTACTCCTGCAACATTGCGTGCGTGTTTGGCGTCTGACGACGGATGAGTGTCATTTCAAATCGCCTCGCCGATCAGGAGGTCGCCCGCGCGGGCGGTCAGACGAAGCTGGCATGCAGCGCCAATGGCGGCGGTCTCGCCATTGATGACTTTGACGCTGGCGAAATTACCCAATCGCGCGCGGCCGCCACTTTCCATGATTGCGCATTCCTCGCGTCCGACAAGCGTGTCGAGAAAACCGTGCAACGCATCAGCGGCTTTTGCCCGCAGCCGCGCGGCGCGCTCTTTAACGATGGCGCGCGGGACTTGCGGCATCAGCGCCGCTGGCGTTCCCTGGCGCGGGGAGAACGGGAAGGCATGGAGATATTGCAGGCCCGCCTCGTCGATAATATCGAGGCTGCGCGTGAACATCTCCTCGGTCTCGGTCGGGAAGCCGGCGATAATGTCGGCGCCGAAGGCGACATCGGCGCGCCGGGCGCGGATATTATGGCAAAGCTCAATCGCCTGCTCGCGCGTATGGCGGCGCTTCATACGTTTAAGGATCATATTGTCGCCGGATTGCAGCGACAGATGCAAGTACGGCGCGAAGCGGCTGTCGCCGGTGATGCGCTCAAACAGTTGCGCGTCAATTTCCGCGCCGTCAACCGAAGACAGGCGCAGCCGGGCAAGCATCGGGACCTGATCAAGGATCGCCGCGACCAGTGCGCCCAGCGTTGGCGCGCCGTCGAGATCGGCGCCATAGGAAGTCATATCGACGCCGGTCAGCACAATTTCGTGGTGACCGGCCGCCGTCAGTCGCTTGGCCTGTTCAATCGCGATGCTTACCGGCACCGAACGCGAATTGCCGCGCCCGAACGGAATGATGCAGAACGTACAGCGATGATCGCAGCCATTTTGAATCTGTAAAATCGCGCCCGCGTGGTCGCCATAACCGTCGATCAGATGACCGGCGGTTTCGCGCACCGACATGATGTCGTTGACGCGGACAGTTGGCGCATCTTCGTCGCCGGGCGCCGGGGCGTCGGCGAGTGCGCGCCATTCGCGCGGCGTTAGCTTTTCCTGATTGCCGATGACAGCGTCAACTTCCGCCATCGCCGCGAACTCATCAGGCGCGGTTTGCGCAGCGCAGCCCGTGACGATAATTCTGGCGCCTGGCCGCGCGCGTCTGGCGCGGCGAATATTCTGGCGCGCGGTGCGCACCGCTTCGTTGGTGACCGCGCAAGTGTTGATCACGACGGCGTCTTTTAGCCCGGCCGCGCCGGCAAGACGGCGCATAGCTTCGCTCTCCACCAGATTGAGGCGGCAGCCAAGCGAGATGATATCAAGAGCGGCGAGCATGCGCAGCTATTTGGGCTAAGACGGCGCAGAGGACAAGGGCGCGAGGACCGAGCCGGCTTTATGGGGCGGAGCCGCCGACGGTTTGCGGCAAGGGAAGTTCTGATGCGGTAGGGGTTTTCGCGAATGCGGGCGGATGCGCGGGCTCGGCGGCGATGATCTCGCCGAGATAGCGCATGACTTTGTAGAATTCATTTTCCGCCAGCCGCCTATCAACCTCGCGCCGGGTCTCTTCAGCGCCCGGCCCGTCATAATTTTCAAGTGCGTGGCGAGCAAGGCCGGCGGCCTCGGCGTTGGCCAATTGTCCTGCAACCGCCATTTGCGCGATGTAATATGCGTGCTTTAACGGGGTTGTCGCCTCTTCCGGCTTCATCGCATCGCGCAGGCGCAAGATATGGGCGCCGTCAGTTTTCACCCGCAGCCGGGCTTTGCGGTCGCCATTTTCAACGACGACGCCGTTAATCATCAGCTCTTCATAGGGGCGAAGCTTCAAAATCAGACCGGCCATAATATCGTCTCCGCTTGTATCACAAATATTCATGGGCGCGCGCGGCCATACAACCATAAATTGAATACGATGCAACTATAAATAGAAAATTAACGGAGAAAGCATTGCCGGCCCAGACTTGGCCCGGCTTTGACCAAGGCTGAGCCTGGCTAGTTTTCCATCGAGAGTAGGATTGAAAAGCCGACAATCATGAACAAAGCGAGCGGCGAGAAAGCGCCAAGCAGCGCCGGGATAACGCCGAGCTTGCCGAGGGCTAGGGCAAGGCTTTCGGCGACAAAATAAGTAAAGCCGAGGGCCGAGCCGGAAATCGCCCGGACCAGCAAGACGCCCTGGCGGTGCATGCCGAAGCCGGCGATGGCGCCCAAAAGCGGCATCACCAGCGTCGCCATCGGCCTGGAGAAGCGGCCCAAAAAGGACGTCATCGCCTCGCGCGTATCGGCGTTTTCGCGGCGCAGCTGGCGAATTTTTTTCGATAATTCGCCGAGGCTGGTCTGGTCGGGCTTTAAGGTCAGCGCAAACAACAGCTCCGGGTTAAGACTGTTGGTCCACAAAGCGTCGGCGTTCTCGGTGACGGCAAGGGTCTCGGCGTCAAATGTTTTCACTCCGAACAACCGCCACACCCCGTCTTCATGGCGCGCTGCGCGCGCCTCGATGAATTTTGATGCAAGGCTGTTCTCATCAATATCGTAGATTGTGACATCTGACAGCAACACGGCGTCACCGAACCGGGCGGCGCTTTGGGCGCTAATATATTCATTGTCGAAATTAACCCGGATGTTGGTCCGGGTGCCGGTGTCTTCCGGTAAGTTGAGCGCATAATCATTCGCCGCCCAGTAATCGAGCGCGTCGGATGATTTGATGGTCACCGTCTCAAAGAAAATAAAATGCGCGATAGAGATAAGCACGCACACAAATCCGAGCGGTAATAGCACACGGTACACCGACATGCCGGCAGCGCGCATGACCGTGATTTCACTGGTGTGGCTAAGGCCGGCAAGGGTGACGACGATGCCGAGAAGCGCTGCAAAGGGCGTAAACTGTGCAACGATTTGCGGCGCCCGCAATCGGACATAACGGATTAGCGAATCCACAGTGGCGCCGTCCGCCGCCAGAATATCGCTCGAGCGATTTAACAGATCCAGCATCTGCATGATGATGACAAAGAACAATAAAAAGCCGACAAAGCGGATCAAAAACATCCGCCCGACATAAAGCGTGAATATCCCCTGCGCAGCGTTCATTGCGGCTCGCCTGAGATTGCCGGCGCGGGGCTTGTCGCTCCGGCAAGGCGCACTGTTTCGGTCTCGCGCCGGGTCATCACGCGCGCCGTGCGCGCCCGGTCGATGGAGCCGCGATAGAGCAGAATCGAGGCTATCGCAAAGGCCGCAAACACTCCCCACATAGAGATGTATGGCGATAGCTGGCCATTGCCGGCGACAACCATGCCCCACTCTTCCAGGGTTTCATGATAGACGATTAAAATCGCAATCCCGACAATCGGTTTTATCGAAGAGCTTTGACGGCGCCCGGAAACGCCCATCGCAATCGCCAAAATCGGCATTATCAGAAACGACAAAGGATGAATGATGCGCCAATGCAGTCCGGCGCGATATTCGTCATAGAGCGGCGATGAGGCGCGCGTCTCTTGTCGCAGAAAGCTGACAATCTCGTCGAATGTCGCCTCGCGTTCATCGCCGCCGCGCTCGCGGAAAACACCGATCGCGGGTAAATCGATTTCAAGGTCGAAGGAATCAAAATTCAGCGCCTCGATTTGTTCACCGAGCGGATCAATGATCACCTGTCGGCCCTGTTTGAGCTTTAACAGCAAGGTGCGGATATCCGGGGTGGTTGAAATGGCGCCATAACGGGCCGTGATCGCGGTGCGCCCGCCATCCAGCCCGCGCCGTTCCAGAAATATATTTTCCGCCTCGCGCGTGTCCTTGTTGATGGCGCCGAGGCGGATGGTGACCTGGTCGGAGATATCGACAAACTCGCCAGCGGGCACTTTGATGCCGAGCGCGCCGCTGGTCACGTTGAAACGGATTTGGCTGTATTCGTAACGTGAATAGGGCTGGATGTAGGAAACCAGGAGAAAGTCCAGCGCCATGATAAACAACACCAATACGTAAATTGGCCGCAGCAGCCGGCCAAAAGAGGCGCCGCTTGAACTCAACGCATCAAGCTCGCTCGACAGCGACAGGTTGCGGAACGCCAGCATGATGCCGAGAAAAGTACCAAGCGGCAGCGCCAGCCCAAGATAATGCGGCACCAGATTGGCCAGCATCTGCCAGACCACATCGACCGGGCCTTGCTCGGCGAGCACAAAATCGAACAGCCGCAACATATGCTCAAGCAACAACAGCATGCCGGCGATGCTTAGCGCCAGGAGCAGCGGTGTGATGACGGTGCGGAGAATATAACGGTCAACGAGATGCATGGACGGCGTTTTGTCACCGGGTGTTGATGTGTCGCCAATTCCTTAACGGCGTGGCGTGATGTCTGTTGTCTAGCGAATTCCGGACCACTCGGGAAGGCGGTGGTTAACCTTTTGCAGTCAGCGCGCGTACTCGTTTGGCCGCCATTCGACCTCGTTGTCAGCGCTAAGCGCTTTCCAGCCTGCCCTCGACCCAGTCCCAAAACAGGGCGGAAAAATCGGCGCCGCCAAATCTGCGCATCTCCTGAACCCCGGTTGGCGAGGTGACGTTAATTTCGGTGAGGCAATCGCCAATGACATCAATGCCAGCGAATATCAGGCCGCGCTCAGACAGCGCCGGGCCAATACGGTCGCAAATCTCCTGGTCGCGCGCCGTCATCTCAACCGCTTCGGCGCGCCCGCCAACATGCATATTCGAGCGGGTCTCGCCCGCCGCCGGCACACGGTTAATTGCGCCCACAGCCTCGCCGTCCAAGAGGATGATGCGTTTGTCGCCTTCGGTGACGGATGGCAGAAATTTCTGTGCAATAATTGGCTCACGGAACATCTGTTCAAAGAGTTCGATAAGGGCGTTAAAGTTGCCATCCTCGGGGCGGATATGGAACACCCCGGCGCCGCCATTGCCATAAAGAGGTTTTAAAATCATGTCGCCATGTTCGGCCCGGAAATCGCGGATCGCCGCAATATCGCGGGTAATCAAAGTTGGCGGCGTCAGGTCCTGGAAGTCGGTGACGAAAAGTTTTTCCGGCGCATCGCGAATGGCGCGCGGATCGTTCAGCACCATCACGCCCGGCTGCAACCGTTCAAGGATTTGTGCAGCCGTAATATAGGCCATGTCGTAAGGCGGGTCCTGACGAATAAGGACAACGTCAAACGAACGCAGATCGACCAGCTCGGGCGCAGCAAGATGAGCGTGCTCGCCCTGGGTGCGGCTCATGCGGTCGATGCGCTGGGCGCGGGCGCGGACATCGCCGCTATAGAGCTGCAACGACGCCGGTCCATAGACCCAAATCTCGTGACGTCGCGCGTTGGCTTCAAAGGCCATATCGAAAGACGTATCGGCATTGACATCGACGGCGTCGATGGGGTCCATCTGGAAGGCGATTTTCAACATGGCGGTGCTTTCGCGCTTAAGGTTTCGGGGGGTGGGCGGAGCTTATCACGGATGATGGTTTTTTATGCGACCTGGTCAGAACAATTAATCGTCATCCATCCAGGCGCTGGTAATATGGCGCCAGCGCCAACCGGACACGGCGATAATATCGTAACGCATATCGTAATGCGCAAGCCGTGGATGGTGCGCCAGAAACATTGACGCCGCATCGCTCACCCGGCGCTGATTGGCGTAACCGACCGCCTCCAGCGCATCATCTAGGCTGGCGCGGGCTTTGACCTCAACGAAAATGAGCAGCCTGCCGCGTTTGGCGACCAGATCGATTTCCCCGCCGGGGGCCTTAAAGCGCCGCGCGATAATCGTAAAACCCTTCAGGCTTAAAACCAGTCCGGCAAGTCTTTCTCCACGCCGGCCGGCGGCTTCTGCACGCCTCTTTGCTCCAGTGTTGGGCCGGCTCATGCGCCGGCTTTTAATTTGAGCGCACGGGCATAGGCGCTGTTGCGCGCGGCGCCGAGGGTGCTCGCCGCCTGCGCGGCGGCGTCTTTAACGCTCATCGTTTCAAGCGCGTCCTTTAGGAAGCGGTCGAGCGCTTCCACGGTGACCGGTTTTGCCTCCGGCGGAAACACCAGGACGACAATCTCGCCCTTGGGCGGGGCGTCTTTATAGCTTGCCGAAAGCTCGGATAAGTCACCCTCGCGAAACTCTTCGTGGAGTTTTGTCAACTCGCGGGCGACCACGGCGCGGCGCTCGCCAAAGGCTGCGGCCATCGCCTCAAGGCAGGCGCAAAGGCGCGGGCCGGTCTCATAAAAAACCAGTGTTGCGGCGACCTCCGCGACAGCGGCGAACGCCTTGTCGCGGGCCCCGGCGCGTGACGGGGCAAAGCCTGCAAACAGGAAATGATCGCTCGGCGCCCCGGCGGCGCAAAGCGCGGTGATAACGGCCGAGGCGCCTGGAAGCGGGGTGACCGCAACGCCGGCGTCGCGCGCCTCACGCACCAGCTTATAGCCCGGATCGGAGATCAACGGCGTGCCGGCGTCAGACACGAGACATATCGCAGCGCCATCTTGCAGTTTTTTAATAAGGCCCGGGCGCGCACGCGCCGCATTGTGCTCATGATAAGGTTTGAGCTGGGTTTTGATCCCATAGGCGGCGCAAAGCTTGGCGGTCTGGCGGGTGTCCTCGCAGACGATAAGCTCAGCGGCCTTAAGCGTTTCGACAGCCCGATAGGTTATATCGCCGAGATTGCCGATCGGCGTTGCGGTCACATAAAGGCCGGGTTCGAGGCGTAGGGGCGTATCGGTCATCACGCAACGATTGGCCCGGTCGGCGGTGCCCGTCAATTGGGACGATGGGCGGCAGGGTGGATGTGGCTTGTTTACGGGGCGGGCAGCGGCGGTTAGTCTTGTGGCCGCGATTAGGAGAGCAGGGGCGGAAGTTTATGCGCAATGTTGGTTTTGGATTGAGGGCGGGGCTTGCGAGCCTGATGGCGGCGGCGATTGTCGCTTGTGAGACCACGCCGGTGCGCCCCGGCCCGTCGGTAGTGACGCTGCCCGGCCAGCCCGGGGTTGAAGCGCCGCCCAGTGCGGCGCCGTTGGGCCCGGAATTTGGACAGGAAGCGCGCCGCTATGATCGGCGCGGCTATACCCGTCCGCGCCATATGGATGGCAAGGAGCCGGTGCGCGTCGGCCTGCTATTGCCATTTTCCGCCAATAGCGCACCAGCGCAAAAAGTCGCCTCGGCGATGTTTGACGCCGCGCAGTTGGCCGCGTTTGACGCCGGCGATGAGCGCTTCTTGCTGATCCCCAAAGACACCAAAGGCACCGCAATTGGCGCGGCCGACGCGGCGCGCTCAGCGCTTGCGGATGGCGCGGAAATTATTTTGGGGCCGTTATTTGCTGAATCGGTGGAAGCGGCGGCTGTCGTCACGCGCGCTGCGCAAACGCCGATGATTGCATTTTCTTCTGATCTCAAATCCGGCGGCGACGGGGTTTACCTGTTGAGCTTTCCGCCGGAGCTAGAAATCGAACGGGTCACCGAATATGCAATCTCTCAGGAGATGACCCGTTTCGGCGTGCTTGCGCCGCTCACTGAATATGGCAACCGGGTCTCCGGCGCCTTTGCCGAAGCGGTGTTCGTGCGCGGCGGGATTATCGTTCATGAAGAGCGCTATATGCAGGAGCCGGATGCGATGCTGGCGCCGGCCAAACGCCTGGCGCGGTTTTCAGAAGAAATCGTGCCGCTGGAACTGCGCCACGAATATGACGGCAAGGCGCCCGCGCCCGGCGCTGAAGAGGCTGGCTACACCCAAGGCTATCAGGCGGTGTTGATGCCGGAGCAGGGCACGTTGCTGCGCGCCCTGGCGCCGCTATTGCCGTTTTACAATGTCGATATTACGCGGGTGAAACTGCTTGGCATATCGGCGTGGAAAAACCCGCGCCTCACCCGTGAGCCGGCCTTGCGCGGCGGCTGGTTTGCCGCGCCCGACCCGGAGTTTACGCGAAATTTCGAAAATCGCTTCGCCGGCGCGTTTGGCGCGCCGCCGCCGCGGCTCGCCTCGCTCGCCTATGACGCCTCTCTCCTCGCCGCCCGGCTTGCCGCCAGCGAGCGCAGGCGCAATCGTTTTTCGGTGGATACGATTACTGACCCGAACGGCTATTTCGGCGCCGATGGCCTGTTTCGTCTGAACAGGGACGGATCAGTTGAGCGTGGATTAGCGATTTTGGAAATACAGCCCGGCGGTATTTTAACCATCGATCCCGCGCCGCGCAGCTTCGCGCCGAGCTTTTGAATGTTGCGTCTTTTACGTTGCGTTGT
>JAJFFZ010000173.1 GCA_021776395.1 Hyphococcus sp.
TGCGCGATCACCTCCCCCGCAAGCGGGGGAGGAATAGACTAGCACCGTAATTACCTCGCTCCCCCGTTTACGGGGGAGCTGTCGGCGAAGCCGACTGAGGGGGTATTGTGTGCACGCGCGCATCACGCGCGTTCCTCAAACTCCACCAGCAAGTCCCCGTCGTTCACCTGATCGCCGGGCGCGAAGCGGTAGGCTTTGATGACGCCGTCATAGGGCGCTTTGATGGCGTGCTCCATTTTCATCGCCTCCATCACCAACAGCGCCTCGCCAGCGGCGATCGCTTCTCCGGGTTTGGCTGACAGCAGCGTTACGACGCCGGGCATCGGTGCGGTTAGCGAGCCTTCGCTGGAATGATGCGCGGCGATACCGGCGAGGGGGTTGGGGAAGGCGATGTCCCAGTGATCGGCGTCGATAAAGATGCGCGCGCCTTCGGCGTGCGGCGCGGCGAAAGCAGTGAAACTCGCGCCATCGACGGTGAGCAACATGGCGCCATCTGTTCCGCGTTCACCGGTGAATGAAAATTCTATTGCTGGCGCGGCGGCGTCGCCTTCACGGCGGGCGGCGGCTGACGCGTTGGGCTCAAGCACCACATCAATGGCGCCCTCGCGGTTGTAAAGCGTCGCCAGCGCCGGCGCGCCGTCATAGCTAATCCAGTACACCGCCTTTTGCGGCCGGTTGAGGCGGAAGCCGGTCAGCGCCTCCCATGGGTCGTCGCCGCACTCGGCGGGACATTGCAAGTGGCGCGCATAGAGCGCTGCCGACAGGACGCGCGCATCAACCGGCGTGCGGTGAAACAGCGTTACTTCATGCTCGTCGATATAGCGCGTCGAAACCTTGCCAGCGACAAAGTCCGCATCGGCGGCGAGCGCATGCAGGAACTGCACATTGGTTTCAACCCCGGCGATGCGGGTTTGGCTCAGCGCAGCGCGCAGGCGCGCAAGCGCGATGTCGCGACTGTCTCCATGGGTGATGATTTTGGCGATCATGGGGTCGTAATAGGGCGTGACGTCTTGGCCTTCTTCAACGCCGGAATCTATGCGCGCGTCGTTGTCCGGTAATCGCAGCATCGTCAGTGTACCGATGGAGGGGGCAAAATTCTGGTCGGGGTTTTCCGCATAAAGCCGCGCCTCGAAGGCATGGCCATGTTCGGTGATATCGCTCTGCGCCAGCGGCAGGCCTTCACCGGCGGCGATGCGCAGCTGCCACTCAACGAAATCAAGCCCGGTGATCGCCTCCGATATGGGGTGCTCCACTTGCAGGCGGGTGTTCATCTCCATGAAGTAGACATTGTCGCCGCCCGCTTCGGAGCCGGGGTCATAGAGAAACTCGACCGTGCCGGCGCCGCGATAGTTCACGGCCTTGCCGGCCTCTACGCCGGCGCGCAAAAGTTTCTCGCGGATGGCGGCGGCGAGGTTTGGCGCCGGGGCTTCCTCGATAATTTTTTGGTGGCGGCGCTGCACCGAGCAATCGCGTTCAAACATGTGCACGACATTACCTTGGCCGTCGCCAAAAATTTGCACCTCAACATGGCGCGCGCGGGCGACATATTTCTCGATCAGAAACCGGTCATCGCCAAACGCGGATTTAGCTTCGCGTTGCGCGGATTGAAACGCGTCTTCGAGATCGCTGGCCTTTTCGACCATCCGCATGCCTTTGCCGCCGCCGCCGGCCGTGGCTTTGAGGAGCACCGGATAGCCGATGCGCTTGGCTTCGCGTTTAAATGTCGCGACGGATTGGTCCGCGCCCTGATAGCCGGGTGTTGTCGGCACTTTTGCGGCTTCCATCAAATCCTTCGCAGCCGATTTTGAGCCCATCGCACGGATTGTCCCCGCCCTTGGGCCGATGAACGCAACGCCCGCCTTCTCCAGCGCAGCGGCGAAGGCGGCGTTTTCCGACAGGAAGCCATAGCCCGGATGAACGGCCTGTGCGCCGGTGTGCTTAACCGCGTCGAGAATGTTATCCGTAGACAGATAACTTTGCGCCGCCGCGGCCGGGCCGATATGCACCGCTTCGTCGCAGGCGCGAACATGGGGCGCGCCAGCGTCGGCGTCGGAATAAACCGCCACGGTCCGAACGCCAAGCCTGCGCGCGGTTCGTGCAACCCGCACAGCGATTTCCCCGCGATTGGCGATGAGGATTTTGTTGAACATGGCTACCTTTAAGATACAGCGTCAAACGCCGGGTGGTAATGAACAAGACGCGGCTCTGCGGTTATCATGTCATCATCGGTGATGACGCGAAACGCATCGCCTGCATCCTGCACCGCCCAACGGATATTTTTTGCCGCGCCCGGTTCAAAACCGAATCGGGTGTAATATTTAGGATCGCCAAGCACGGCGAGTAGTCTGACGCCGGCTTCGCGGCATGCCTTCAGCCCGTCCTTAATCATCGCCGCGCCGAGGCCAGTGCGTTGATGGTCGGGCGCTACGGCTACTGGCGCCAGGCCAAGCAACACACCGTCCAGAGCCGGCGCGCAAATGACGGGGCTAAATGCGCAATAGCCGACAATCTCGCCATCGATATCCGCCAGTCTTTCGATAGTGATGGCGTCGGCAGCCCATAACCGCCCGACCAACGCCGCCTCATCATCTTGACCAAACGCCGCCGCCACGACGGCTTGCACGCCATCATGGTCCGCATCATGAACATTCCGAATGCTGTGGGCTTGCGCCGCCATCAATCCGTAACCCAGCCGGGTTTGCGTTTTTCCAAAAAGGCCATCATGCCTTCTTTGCCTTCCGCGCTTGCGCGTATTTGTGCGATGCGCCCGGCGGTGTCTTTCAGCACGCCCTCGTCAATCGGACGGCCAGAGACAGAGCGGATCAGGTCTTTCGCCTCGCGCATGGCGACAGGCCCGCAGCAAAGCAGTTTGTCAGTCATGTCGCTCAACGCAGCGTCAAGCTCGGCCAGCGGCGCTGTTTCGTGGAGGAGGCCGATGGTCTTTGCGGTCTCAGCATCAAAGCGCTCGCCGGTGAGGAACAGCCGGCGCGCTTGTCGCGGGCTGATCGCTTGCAGGACAAATGGGGAAATCACCGCCGGGATGAGTCCGATGCGGACTTCCGTCAGGGCAAAGAACGCTTCATCGGCGCCAATCGCAATGTCGCAGGCGGCAATCAGACCGAGCCCGCCGCCCATCGCCGGGCCGTTCACCAGCGCAATAGTTGGCTTTGGCGAATCATAAATCGACACCAGCATATGCGCGAGGCGGCGCGCATCGTCTTTATTCTGTGCAGAAGAATAATCCGCCGCGCGTTTCATCATGTTGATGTCCGCGCCAGCAGAAAACGCCTTGCCGGCGCCGGTCAGGACGATGATGCGCACATTGGGGTCGCAGCTCAGCCGGCCCATCGTATCGCAAATCTGGTTGACGATGTCTTGATTGAAAGCATTGCGCAATTCCGGCCGGTTCATCGTCAGCCGGGCGACGCCGTTATCGTCAACCGTGGTGATTAGGACTTGTTCGGACATAATGGGCGGTTCTTTCGGTTATTGAAAATTTTCGCCGAGCTTGTCAGCAGCGACAAGCCCGTCAATCCAGTCTTTGTCATGGCTCGGCAGGAGGATGAGCGACGGTTCCGCCACGCTAAGGTCATGTAGCGCACGCACCTGGCGCTGAACCTCTGCCCGGTCTTCTCGGTCATCAAAGAAGATATATTGCAACAGGCGCGGGCGACCCCATGCTTTTTCTACATTCTTCATCGCCCATACGAGATCGCCGATGAGGAGATATTCCTGTCCGCTGTTAAGGCGAACAAGAAGGACTTGGGAGCCGGGGGTGTGGCCCGGCGTTGGCGCTACGGCGACACCCGGGGCGACCAGACGCGGCGACGACAGGTCGGCAGGTTGCAATGTCTTATACGCCGCCGCCAGTTCGCCGTTCACCGCCAAACTCGCCATGGCGCCAATTTGTGACGCGCTCAACATCAGATGCGGCGCCAACGCCGCCGGATCGGGCGCGCGAACGATGCCGCCGATATGGTCGATATGCTCATGGGTGACGAGGGTCTTATGAGAGGCCGTCATTCCGGCAATCATGCGGTTAAAGGCATCGTTTGAAAACGCCGCCGCCTTGTTCTGCTTGTTAATGTCAAACAGACCTACATCCAGTGCGCCGCCGATAATGATATCACCATTATCCCCCTTCACCTGGAAGCTGGTGGTGGCCAGATGGAACGGTTCAAAATGCAGACCCGCATGCGCAGCCAGCAACGGCGCCTCGTCGGTGCTGATGATTTCAACATTGAGTGCAGTCGGCAACGGCCCGTCGCCAGCGTCAATTAATCCGCGCATCTGCGCCAGCGGAAATTCATAGTCCGCATTCTTCGGCGTCGACCCGTCAAGAATGAACCAATAGACGCCAGCGCCAATAAACACCAAAATAGCAATTAGAACACGCATAATAGCCTCCCTACATCCTGAAAATACCGAACTTAGTTTCTTCGACGGCTGCGTTCATCGACGCCGACAGGCACAGGCCCAACACATCGCGGGTTTGCGCCGGGTCGATGATACCATCATCCCAGAGCCGTGCGGAAGAGTAATAGGGCGAGCCCTGAATATCATAATCGGCGCGGATTTTGTCTTTGAATTCCTCTTCTTCGGCTTGCGGCCAGTCTTCGCCCTTGGCGGTCATAGCGTCGCGCCGGACGGTGGCGAGAACGCTCGCCGCCTGCTCGCCGCCCATCACCGAAATCCGCGCATTCGGCCACACAAACATAAATCGCGGCCCATAAGCGCGCCCGCACATGCCGTAATTGCCGGCCCCGTAGGAGCCGCCGACAACCACGGTGAATTTTGGCACGGCCGCGGTGGCGACTGCGGTCACCAGCTTGGCCCCGTCCTTGGCGATCCCGCCTTCTTCGGCGGCACGCCCGACCATAAAGCCGGTGATGTTCTGTAGGAAGACCAATGGGATTTTACGCTGGCAACATAGTTCGATGAAATGCGCGCCTTTTTGGGCGCTTTCGGAAAACAAAATGCCATTATTGGCGAGGATGCCCACCGGGAACCCATGCAGCCGCGCAAAGCCGGCGACCAGAGTTGAGCCGTAGAGCGGTTTGAACTCGTCGAACTTCGATCCGTCGACAATCCGCGCGATGATTTCGCGCGCATCATAGGGCTTGCGCGCATCGGCCTCGACCACGCCATATAGCTCTTCAGGCGCATAGAGCGGCGCTTCGGGCGCAACCATCGTCACCTCGCCGAGCTTTACCCAATTCAGCCGCGAGACAATTTTTCGGGCGAGCCCCAATGCGTGGTCATCGTCTTCGGCGAGATGGTCAGCGACGCCGGAAATGCGCGTATGCGTATCGCCGCCGCCGAGGTCTTCGGCTGAGACAATCTCGCCGGTAGCCGCTTTGACGAGGGGCGGGCCGCCGAGAAATATCGTTCCCTGCTTCTTAACGATGATCGCTTCGTCCGACATAGCCGGCACATATGCTCCGCCGGCTGTGCAGCTGCCATGGACGACGGCGATTTGCGGGATGCCCTTTGAAGACAAGGTCGCCTGGTTAAAGAAAATTCTGCCGAAATCATCCTTATCGGGAAAGACTTCATCCTGCATCGGCAAGAACGCGCCGCCGCTTTCAACGAGGTATATGCAAGGCAGACGGTTTTCGAGCGCGATCTCTTGCGCGCGCAAATGTTTTTTGACCGTGAGCGGATGATAGGTGCCACCTTTAACAGTCGGGTCGTTGGCGACAATCATGCATTCAACGCCGGCGATGCGGCCGATGCCTGTAATGACGCCGGCGGACATCACATCGCCGGAATACATTTCCCAGGCGGCGAACTGGCCGATTTCCAAAAATGGCGCGCCGGGATCGAGCAGCCGCGTGATGCGCTCGCGGGCGAGCAGCTTACCGCGCTTTTTGTGGCGCTCGGCATATCGGGCGCCGCCGCCCTCTGCTACGCGATTGGAATTGGCGTGGAGCGTCTCAATCTGCGCCCGCATCGCGGTCTCATTGGCCGCAAAACCGGCCGATTTCGTATCGATGCAGGATTGAATAACCGTCATGAGCCCGCGCTTTTGTCCGTTAATTTCCTCGGTTTATCACAAAGGCGGCAGTAGAACCCCGCCAAGTGCCTCAAATTAGTACCACAAATGTATTGTCCGACAATCCTAATATGTGATAATAGGACGATATTCGTTGAATTATCCTGAACCAGAAATGGTTCGGCCCCGAAAGGACGGTGCATCCAATGGCGCGATCTAACAGCCTGACGTTTAATTTCGGCCTCGATCCGGAGTTGGAGGAAATGCGTGACATGATTTCCCGCTGGGTCGACGATAAACTTGCGCCGCGCGCCGCAGAAATTGACGCCAGCAATGAATTCCCGCGCGATCTGTGGCCGGCGCTGGGTGAGCTGGGTCTGTTGGGGATTACCGCCGATCCGGAATTTGGCGGCACGGGGCTTGGCTATCTCGCCCATTGCATCGCGATGGAGGAAATCTCGCGCGGCTCCGGTGCGGTCGGGCTGTCTTACGGCGCCCATTCCAATCTGTGCGTCAACCAGATCAGCCTCAACGCCAGCAAAGACCAAAAAGCGCGCTATCTGCCCGCGCTGGTCGCCGGCGAACATCTCGGCGCATTGGCGATGTCTGAACCCGGCGCCGGCTCTGATATTGTGTCGATGAAACTCAAAGCCGAAAAAAAAGGCGACCGCTATATTTTGAACGGCAATAAAATGTGGATTACTAATGGTCCGACGGCGGATGTTGTTGTGGTCTACGCCAAGACCGCGCCGGAAAAAGGCTCGCGCGGGATTTCCGCATTCATCGTTGAGAAAGACTTCAAAGGATATTCGACCGCGCAAAAGCTCGACAAGCTCGGCATGCGCGGCTCGGACACTGGCGAGTTGGTGTTTGAAGATTGCGAAGTGCCGGAAGAAAACCGCATCGGCGAAGAGGGCGACGGCGTACGCATTTTGATGAGCGGGCTTGATTATGAGCGCACGGTTTTATCGGCAGGCTCGCTCGGGATTATGCAGGCGGCGATGGATGTAGTGCTCCCCTATATTCATGACCGCAAGCAATTTGGAAAATCCATCGGCTCATTCCAGCTCGTGCAAGGCAAAATTGCCGATATGTATACAGCGATGAACGCCAGCAAAGCCTATGTCTATGCGGTGGCGGCGGCGTGTGATCGCAAAGAGACGACGCGCCAGGATGCGGCCGGTTGCATTTTATTCGCATCGGAGCGCGCCACGCAAATGGCGCTCGACGCCATCCAGCTCTTGGGCGGCAATGGTTATATCAACGAGTTTCCGGCGGGGCGCCTGCTGCGCGACGCGAAGCTTTATGAGATCGGCGCCGGCACCAGTGAAATCCGCCGTATGCTGATTGGTCGCGAAATATTTGAAAAGAGCGCATGAGTATGACACACAAATTTAAAACCCTCGACCGCGCGCCGGTCTATGTCAAAGTCTGCAATGCGATTGAAGAAGATATTCTTTCCGGCGTGTTGAAAGAGGGCGCGCTGCTGCCGACCGAGGCTGAGCTTTGTGCGCAGTTCGGGGTGACGCGTTCCAGCGTGCGTGAGGGCATCCGCCTGTTGCAGCAATCGGGACTGGTAGAGCGCGGGGCGGCCAAACGCCTGGTGGTGAAAAGTCCGAACGCCTCGGAGATTGCGGAGGTGGCAAGCCGCAGCATGGCGCTTGGCGGGGCGACTTTTGGCGAGGTGTTTGAAACTTTGGCGATGCTATACCCGGAAGCGGCGCGGATTGCTGCGGGCCGGCTCAGCGATGAGGCGCTTGGCGCGCTTTGCGACGTGCGCGACGGTCTGCGCGATGCAGCGCCGGACGCGGCTGACGAAATTGTCGGCTATGCGGTTGAGTTTTTTCAACAGCTCGCCAACGGGCTCGACAACCGGGTGATGCTGGCGATGTTGCAGTCGCTGAACTTGATGATTGGCGCCAGCCTGCGGCTGGTGATCGACCAGACGCCAAACGCCCATGAGCGCATTTTAGGCGCGCAAACTGAAATCATCGCGGCGCTAAAAAAACGCGATGAGGCCCAGGCGCGAGCATGGATGATGAAACATATAGAAGACCTCCGGCGTGGCTATGTCGTCGCCAAGGTCAACCTCGACGCACGAATACTATAGCGATTTTTTCGAGCGTCGTGCGCAACGCATCCGGCAATGGCGCCGGCTTTCTGCTTGCGCGGTCGACATAGACATGGACGAAATGACCTTCGGCGATCGCTGCGTCTTCACCTTTTTTGAAAATACCTAATTCATAGCGCACCGAAGAGTTGCCGATATGGGCAACACGCAACGCGCCTTCGAGCGCATCGGGGAAGGCGGCGGGCGCGAAATAGTTGCAATGGGTTTCGACTACGAGGCCGATGATGGCGCCGTTATGAATGTCAAGCGCGCCAGCGTTGATCAGATACTCATTCACAATCGTATCGAAGAAACCGTAATAGGCGACATTGTTGACATGGCCGTAGATGTCATTGTCGGCCCAGCGGGTTTGGATGGGTAGGAAGTAATGATAAGCGGATCGTCCTGTTTTTTCTGCTCCGGTCAAGAAACACTCCATGTTGGCTTTCTGGCGGCAATACTAGAGCATTCTGACGATCATATGGCTCGGTATCCTGAGTTTCTGATATAGTTTGCGCATTCGTTTGGCGGGAAGTGTTCGAGGAGGTTTCCGATTTCATCCCAGAGTGCCTCAACGCTTCGCTTTGCGGCCTTTCGCAGC
>JAJFFZ010000174.1 GCA_021776395.1 Hyphococcus sp.
GCTGCGAAAGGCCGCAAAGCGAAGCGTTGAGGCACTCTGGGATGAAATCGGAAACCTCCTCGAACACTTCCCGCCAAACGAATGCGCAAACTATATCAGAAACTCAGGATACCGAGCCATATGATCGTCAGAATGCTCTAGGATACGTTGTGGAAAGCAGGAAGCGTCTTAGATAGGTCGGCGCATGAATCCGTGAGCATTCCACAAAATGCAGCCAATAAAATCTGGACCCTAACCGGCATAGGAAACCAGTGTTAAGAAGTGACAGCTTCAAAACCGAAATTCAAGTTTAACTATGGTAACGCGATTGGCGACTTTTTGTCAGTCGGAAATTTCGGCAAGTGACAGCTTTTGACATGTAGCCAGAAGTTTTCGAAAAAAATACAACCACTCCAGCCCATCAACCTGCTATGTTACTGTAAAATATATTCCATAAACAATGGTGGAGCTAACCGAACAACATCGAACCCGAAGGGTTCGCAAGGGCGACGGCCCGCCGCCCGGCCAGGGCGCCCCATCGGAGGCGCCTCTTCGCGCCGCGAGATATGTAAAGTGGTGGAGCTAGGCGGAATCGAACCGCCGACCTCTTGCATGCCATGCAAGCGCTCTCCCAACTGAGCTATAGCCCCGATATTTTAACGCGCCGGAAAGGGACGCCGGCGGTAAACAAAACTGACGCAGACGGCGCCTGGAAGCTAGCGATCCGGTTCTGGCCGCACAAGCGTCTTCTTGGTCGATACCTTCTTAGTCTGTGTCACCGGTGGGTTTGACGATGGCGGCGGCGACATCATCATCATCATCGTCGGCAACGAGAAGACCCTTTTCATCGGCCTCGTCGTCATCTTCAACATCGACTGTGATGCCTTCGATTTCGCTCAACTCGTCATCGTCGTCATCATCGTCGTCACTATCGCCATCGCCATCAAGCCCAGGGCGCCGGTTTGACTTTGCGCCTTTCTTTTCATCATCGGCGTTTTCAAGCGTGGTTTCCTGCGCTGGTTTTGCCGCTTCTTCTTTTGGTTTGGCCTCGCCAGTTTCCTCAGCGCGGGTTTTACGCGGTTTCAGGAGGGATTCGGGAACGAATTCGTGGTCGCATTTCGGGCAATGCGCGGGTTCTTTGCCGAGGTCGTAAAATCGCGCGCCGCATTCCGGGCAATCGCGCTTAACGCCAAGTTCTGGTTTGCTCATGGGTGTCGCCGGTTCTGTTTGTGACTTGAAAAAAGGCGGCTCGTGTTGCCACGGGGCGAGGCCGCTGTCAAAAGGAATGCGGTCTGAAATGCTATAAAAGTTCAAGAAAGTGGAGATCTGATGGCGGCGCAAGGCGGTGGAGCACTATCGCGCAAGGCTGGCGCGCTGAGCGGCGCGGCGCCGGCGCCAGGCGATAAGTCGATTTCCCATCGCGCCTTGATCTTTGGCGCGCTGGCGTGCGGGGCCAGCCGCATCACCGGGCTGCTGGAGGGCGACGATGTGTTGCGCACCGCCGCGGCTATGCGTGCGCTCGGGGCAGAGGTGGAGCGCGCCGGCGGCGTATGGCAGGTGGATGGCGCGCACTGGCGGACGCCGGACCAGGCGCTTTATTTCGCCAATTCCGGCACCGGCGCGCGGCTGGTGATGGGCGCGGTCGCTGGCGCCGGCATTGGCGCGGCCTTTGCCGGCGATGCATCATTGTGCGGCCGCCCCATGGGCCGGGTGCTTGAACCCCTGGGGATGATGGGGGTTGTCGCCAAATCCCATGGCGGGCGGTTGCCAGTTGAGATATTGGCGGGCGAGGATCTGTCGGCCGTTCAATGCGTGCTCGCCAAGCCTTCGGCGCAGGTGAAATCGGCGATCCTGCTTGCCGCCCTCGGCGCAAACGGCGTCACGCAAATCCATGAGCCGGTGCTGTGCCGCGATCACACCGAGCGCATGTTGGCAGCTTTTGGCGTCAAGCTCGGCATTAAAGACGATGGCGAGGCCGGGCGCTTTTTGTCGCTTGCCGGCGGTCAGGCATTAACGCCGACCAATGTCAGTGTTCCGGGCGATCCGTCTTCAGCCGCGTTCCTGGCGGCGGCGGCGTTAATCACGCCCGGCTCGGAAATCACCATCACCAATGTCCTGGTCAATCCGTTGCGCGCCGGCTTTTACCAAACCGTGCGCGAGATGGGCGGTGATGTCGCTTTTGAAAATGAGCGCACTGAAAGCGGCGAGCCGGTGGCGGATATTCGTGTGCGCCATAGCGTGCTGCACGGGATTGAAACGCCAGCTGCGCGCGCGCCGTCGATGATTGATGAATATCCTATTCTCGCCATTATCGCCGCTTACGCCCATGGCGAGACGATGATGCGCGGTCTGGAAGAGTTGCGGGTCAAGGAAAGCGACCGGATTGCTTCGGTTGAAACCGGTCTTGCCGCTTGCGGCGTTGATGTGGCGAGCGGCGAGGATTGGTTGCGCGTGCGCGGACAAGGCCAAGCGCCAAAGGGCGGCGCGCGGGTGAAAACCAACCACGATCACCGTATCGCCATGAGCTTTTTAACCATGGGGCTGGCGAGCGCCGAACCGGTGGAAATTGATGACGCATCGATGATCGCGACAAGTTTCCCGGAATTTTTTCAGCTTATCAGCCGGCTTGGCGGTGAAATTATTGCGCGTCAGTAACCGTACTTTGCAAACGGCATCTTGCTATTTCGGCGCGCCTGCGGATAACTCAATCCCCGATGGAACAGTCGGAAAATTCTGCGCCTATGCCGACACCTTTGGTTGTCGCGCTTGATGGGCCTGCCGCATCGGGAAAGGGCACGCTCGCGCGTCTGATTTCCGACCAATATACGTTTGCGCATCTCGATACCGGCACGCTTTATCGCGGCGTCGCCTGGCTGGTGTTGGACGCTGGCGGCGATCCGGCTGACAATGACGCGGCGGCGGCGGCGGCGCGCGGTTATGCGATTGAGAAAATCGCCGGCGCCGATATCCGAACCGGGGAAGTTGGCGCAGCGGCCAGTGTGGTGGCGGCCAATGGCGAGGTTCGCGCCGCGCTGCTGGAGTTTCAGCGTCGCTTCGCCAGCCATCCGCCCCAACGGGTTGGCGGGGCGGTGTTGGACGGGCGCGATATCGGCACCGTGGTGTGCCCGGATGCGACGGTGAAGTTTTTCGTCACCGCAAGCGCCAAAGTGCGCGCCCACAGGCGCTGGCTGGAGCTGGCAGCGGGCCGGCCGGACCTCACAGAGGCTGATGTTTACAGGGATTTGCTGGAACGCGACGAGCGAGACGCCGCCCGTGATAACGCCCCCATGACCGCCGCTGACGATGCGGAGTTGCTAGACACCACTCATTTGTCTATAGACGCGGCCTTCGCGGCGGCGCGCCGCGTGATTGACGGCGTTTTCCGGCGCTGCGGTTGAATTTCAACCCGGCGGCGGCCATTGGTTTTAAAAGCCTTTAGTTTTAGAAAACGTGTTTTTGTGCCCGTCTATCCGGACTTTGCGTCGCTATTTTTGAAACTCGGCTCATTTGTCCGACAGGCCTCGACCCATCGGAAAGACCGCCGGAGCAACCGGTAGGCAGGAAAGCTGAACTGAACTGGAGACTGTGACCTAGTGTCTGCAACTGAAACCCTTAACCCGTCCCGCGACGATTTCGCGGAAATGCTCGAAGCATCCTTAGTTGGCCGTCAAGATTTTGAAGAAACGGTCGTCAAAGGCATCGTCACCGCCATCGAAAAAGATGTCGCGGTGATCGACGTAGGCCTCAAAACCGAAGGCCGCGTTCCCCTTAAAGAATTCTCGCTGCCCGGCAAACCCGCTGACCTCAAAGTCGGCGATGAAGTCGAGGTTTATGTTGAGCGCGTTGAAAACGCGCTGGGCGAGGCTGTTATCAGCCGTGAAAAAGCCCGGCGTGAAGAGGCCTGGGATCGGCTTGAGAAAGTCTTTGCTGACGGCGAGCGCGTCGAAGGCGAAATCTTCAACCGCGTCAAAGGCGGCTTTACGGTAGACCTTGGCGGCGCGGTGGCGTTCTTGCCAGGCAGCCAGGTTGATATTCGCCCCGTGCGCGATGCGGGCCCGTTGATGAATATCCCACAGCCTTTCCGGATTTTGAAAATGGACAAACGCCGCGGCAATATTGTTGTCTCGCGCCGCTCCATTCTGGAAGAAGACCGCGCCGAACATCGCCAGGAAGTCGTCAAGCAACTGTCCGAAGGCGATGAGCGCGAAGGCATTGTTAAAAACATTACCGATTACGGCGCATTCGTTGAACTGGCGCCGGGCGTTGATGGCCTTCTCCACGTCACCGACATGTCCTGGAGCCGGGTGAACCACCCGACCGAAGTGCTCAACGTCAACGACACGATCCGGGTTCGGATTATCAAGATCAATCCGGAAACCCACCGGATTTCCCTTGGCATCAAGCAACTCTCCCCGGACCCATGGGAAGGCGTTGCAGCGAAATATCCGCTGAGCGCGAAATTCTCCGGCAAGGTGACCAACATCACCGATTATGGCGCGTTTGTTGAGCTGGAAGACGGCATTGAAGGCCTCGTCCATGTCTCGGAAATGAGCTGGGTGAAGAAAAATGTTCATCCCGGCAAAATCGTTTCGACCTCTCAGCAAGTCGATGTCATGGTGCTGGAAGTTGATGAGACCA
>JAJFFZ010000175.1 GCA_021776395.1 Hyphococcus sp.
GCCCAGTCCGGCGAGAAGGCCCCACCAGACGCCGACAGCGCCGAGGGGCGTAAACAGTCCGAGCCATGCTGAGACCGGAAAGCCGATCACCCAATAGCTGAAAAAAGTCATGATCATTGGTATGCGAACGTCTTTAAGGCCGCGCAGGGCCTGACCGGCGGCGATTTGGATAGCGTCGAATAGCGCAAATGCTGCAGCGATGGGCAGGAATGACGCAACCAGCCCGATGACCACGGCGTTTTCAGGATCGCTCGCCTCCAGATAAAGCCCGGCGACGCCCCGCGGCGCCAGCATCACCGGCACGGCGAAGATCATGATCGCGCCGATGCAGGTGAGGATAGAGATAATCGAAGCGCGCCGTACGCCTGGCTTGTCGCCCGCCCCGGCTTTCAGTCCGACGCGCACGCCGCCAGCCATGGAAAGCCCCAGGGGCATCATAAAAGCCAGCGCCGCGACATTGAGCGCCACTTGGTATGCGGCGACTTCATCAACGCCGATCCGGCCCATCAACAGGACGGCGCCGTTAAACAACATCACTTCGAAGAACAATGTGAGACCGATAGGCCAGCCAAGCGATGCGACTTCTTTGAGGCGCGGCCAATCCGCTTTGAAGATATTTTTAAACAGGTCAAAACGCCGGCTCGCCTTCTCAAAGTTGATATACACAACGAGCGCAAAAAATCCCGCCGCATGCGAGATCGAGGATGCGATCCCGGCGCCAACCAGCTCAAGCCTTGGAAAGCCCCAATTGCCATATATCAGGAAGTAGTTCAGCAATGCATTGAGGAGCGTCGTCGCGCTTATAATTAACAGCGGCGCCCGCGCCCGCTCAATCGCGGCGAGAAAATTGCGCAGGATGATAACGCCCAGGGCGAAAGGCAGTCCCGGCGCCAGAGCCAGAACATAAGGGCCTGCGAGCTGCGCCAAAGACGGCGGCTGGCCAAGCGCCAGAGCCATCTCCTCCGTAAACAGAAAAACCAGGGAAAGCACGGGCATGCCGGCGGCGATCACCCAAAGCCCCATGCGCACGGAACGGCGGGGTTCAGCGGTATCGTTCGGATTGGCGCCAAGCGCCTGTGAAACCATCGGTGAAATTGCAATCGCCGGGCCGAGCCCCGCCAGAAAAAGCGCGTAATAGATCACCTGTCCCAGCGCTGCGCCGGCAAGCGGTTCGGCGCCGAGGCGCCCGATCATCAAGACATCGACCGTGTTGATGGAAAACTGGACGAGTTGGGTCAGGGCCATGGGCAAACCGATAGCCATCAGCGCGATGAACTCGCGCTTCCAGGCCGCCCGGCCTTTTTGAGAGCCGGCGGCCACGCCATTTGCGGGCGTGGGACTAGACGGTGTCGTCATGGATATTCCTCAAGGCCCGGTCTGCGAGCGTGAGGCGAGCTTAGCGTATTCAAGCACGAGGGGAAACGATCCGGCCGGTTATTTTTTTAGGAACGGTGCGATAATTTTTGCGCCATTGCTATTGGCGGTGAGCGCGCCGAAGCTGCCATCTTTTAGCATCTCCGCGGCGCTTGCCAGTGTTCCGTAGGCGGACCAGGAAAGTCCGCCGCCAATGGAAAGTCGTGCGGCGCCGGCGTCTGCAAACTCGGCGACGCTGTGTTGCGCCAGCTTGCCGAGGATCAGGATATTGACCGGTTTTGAAACACCGCGGCAGACCGTACGCACCGCATCCATATCCGGCAGGCCCGGCGCATACAAAATATCGGCGCCTGCATCGGCAAATGCATTGAGTCGCGTGATAATGTCATCAAGATCGCCGCGATCATAAAGAAATGCTTCGGCCCGTGCGGTGAGGACAAAGTCTCGCTCGCCTGACCGGGCGGCTTCAACGGCGGCGGCGATGCGTTCAACCGCATGGGTTTGATCAAATATCGGATTGGCGCTGTCGCCGGTGGAATCCTCGATAGACCCGCCGCACAGGCCGGTCTCTAACGCCTCGCTTATTGTTTGTGCGGCGTCTTCCGGCGCGGGCCCGAAGCCGTTTTCGAGATCGGCGGTTACGGGAATATCCACAGCGCTTGCGATGGCGTCGCCATGGGTGATTGCATCCTTGCGGGTGACGCCATAATCGCGTCGGCCGAGGGTCATGGCAAAACCTGAACTGGTTGTCGCCAGCGCCTTAAAGCCGAGCCCTTCCAAAATCCGCGCCGAGCCGATGTCCCATGGATTGGGAATGACGAAGGGGTTGCCGGGCTGGTGCAAGGTGCGGAAGGTCGCGGTTTTTTCAGCGGCGGTCGGCATTGGCAGCTCCCTGTGAGGCCGTTTGGTTAGCACAAAATGGGTGCGTGCGCCGCCCGGTTCTTGCGACCGTCTCAACGCTCGCATCACTCAGGTTCGGGAACATTACTTTCGAAATTCAGCCATGATTTTCGGAATGCAATTTGCGCCTTTGTGAGATCTAGATCCGCATCTTCAAAAACAACAATCTCCAGCGCCGGGTCTTGCGTGAAAGTGATGTCGTGTTCGCGCTCTTCGCCGCGCTGGCGATAAATGATCTTGACCGTGTCGCCGGGCTCATGGCGCTTTAGCGCCCGCTTCCAATCACTTTTGTTGCGTATTTTAAAGCGCCCAAGGCGGAGAATTCTATCGCTGCGGCTAAGCCCTGCTTCATAGAGGGGGCGGCCCGCGATAGTGTTTGACGTAATTTTTAGCGTCCTTCCAATCTCTTCAAATTCGACGGCGCCGAGCCATGCATCGCCGTCATTTTTGAGCCGCAGTTTCAATCCCGCCTGGGCAAGCAACGGCGCGTAGTCCGGCAGGTCGCTGTTTTCTATATAGAGCGCAAAAAACTCTTCGGCGAAATCAGCGTCTCGCGTGACTTCGGCAAGTCCGCGCTTCAAATCTTGATGGGTGTAGGGAATTTCGGTTTTGCCATGGGTGCGCCAGAGCTGGCGCATATAATCGTCGAGGGAGAGATTTTCAAAACGCTGACGGATCGTCAGATCTAGGGCCAAGGCGACCATCGCGCCATAAGGATAGTAGGAAACAAAAGTGTTTTCATTATTTGTCGGGTCAACAGCGCGCGCCGCGTCCACGAAGGCCGCACGCAGGCTCATGCCTTGCGGCGAGCCAAACCGGCGCCCCGGCGCGTTGATAATGCCGCTGAGCATCTCGCCCAATTTGTCGGTGTAGTCATCAAGGGAGCTCTCGTTAGCGCGCCTGACCGCCAAGGGGCCATAGTAACTCGTAAACCCTTCCGCAAACCACAGGCTTGGCGTTGGGTTTGTTCTCGAAAAATCAAAGGGCTCAAGTTCGGCGGGGCGTAATCGCTCGACATTCCAGGCGTGAAAAAATTCGTGAGAGACTGCGCCGAGTTGTGAATAGTCGTCTTCATAGAGTGAAGTGCTGCGTGTCAGAATGGTTGAGTTTCGATGCTCCATACCGTCCCGGGAGGCTTGAGGCAGATAATCGGCAATGAAAGTATAGGCGCCATAGTCAAGCTTCGGCGCTTCACCGAATATTTTTATGTGTTCTGCAACGACCCTTTTTACTTTTTCGGCGAATATGTCGAGGTCCTTTTCGTCACCATCATGATGAACGGCGAGGCGTATCGTCTGGCGGGCCTTATCTTCGCCGATCCGCCATTCGCGCAGGCCGAAATTGCTAAGCTCGGTTGGGCTGTCCATAAAATACTGTAAATCCGGTGCGCGAAAGCTCATCGCGCGCCTTGCCGGCGGCAACTGCGTTGCTGCTTTCCAGTTCTTTTGCAGCGGTTCAAAAGAGAGCGTAATTGGCCGGTTTTCAAATCCGCGCGCCCACATGAATGTTGCGGGCATATTCAGATGCGCGTGGGTCCGGTCGATCTGGCTATAGGTACCGTCCCCGTGGTCGCCATAGAGCGTATAGGTAACGGTGACTGCGCCGTCATGGTCATTGATGCGCCAGGAGTAGGGGTCGGTGCGGGTGATTATGAGATCTTTGC
>JAJFFZ010000176.1 GCA_021776395.1 Hyphococcus sp.
GCGCTGATGCAGGTGAGGAATACGAAAAACAGGAAGAGACGCATTGCGCTTTGCCTACAATTTACCAAAAAAGAAGCGGTAATTCAGCCGAAACCGACGCCGGGATCAAGCGCGAGCAAGCATGACGGTATCTAAAACCCCCGAAGATTTTTCCCGACTGCCGCTGGGCGACGCCCCCGCTGGCGCGGGCGAACGGGTCAAGGTGTTGTTTCCGCTGCCGCTTTTCAAAGCCTATGACTATCTTCTGCCGCCTGGCGCGACCGCCCGGGTAGGGGCTTTCGTCAAGGCGCCGTTTGGCCCGCGCGAGGTGTTTGGCGTCGTCTGGCATGGCCTGCCTGACGAAGCTGTCCCGGCGGCCAAGCTGAAAACCATCGCCGAGGTCCTGTCCGCGCCGCCGCTGAGCGCGGATTTGATCGATTTTATCGACTGGACCGCCCACTACACGATGTTTCCCGCCGGCTCGGTGTTGCGGATGGTGATGCGCTCGGGCGACGGGCTGGCCGCGCCCGCCCGTCAGACCGGCTATGTGCTGGGCGCGCCGCCTGAGGGGGCGCCGATTCGCATGACGCCGCAGCGCCAGGCGGTGCTGGATGCGGCTGGCGCGGAACCGAAATCCGCCTCGGCGCTGGCGGCGGAGGCCGGCGTCAGCGATGCGGTGGTTCGTGGGCTGGCTAAGCTGGGCGCCCTGGCGCGGGTTGAAATTGATCCGGACCCGCCCTTTGCTGAGCCGGACCTGACGCGGCCGGGACATGACCTCTCCGAGGACCAACAGTTTGCCGCCGAGCAGTTGCGCCGGCATATCGAAAACGGCCAGCACGCAACCACGTTGATCGATGGCGTCACCGGGTCGGGCAAGACGGAAGTCTATCTTGAGGCGGTCGCCGCCGCATTGGCGCGCGATGCATTGGCGCAAGTGGTGATTTTAATACCGGAAATTGCGCTGACGCTGCCGTTTTTAAAACGCGTCGCCAAGCGCTTTGGCGGCGAGCCCGCGCCGTGGCATTCGGAACTCACCAGCGCGGCGCGCCGGCGCACATGGCGCCGTGTGGCCGATGGCTCGGCGCGGCTGGTGGTCGGCGCGCGCTCGGCGCTGTTCCTGCCGTTCCAAAAGCTCAAACTCATCATTGTCGATGAGGAACATGACGGCGCCTATAAGCAGGGCGACGGGGTGATTTATCATGCCCGCGATCTGGCGGTGGCGCGCGGCGCAAGGGCGCATTTCCCGGTGGTGCTGGCCTCGGCGACGCCGTCGCTGGAGACCGTCGTTAATGTCGATGAGGGGCGTTACGAAGCGGTCGGCCTGGCGGCGCGCCATGCCGGCGCGGCGATGCCGGACATCGCACTGGTGGATATGCGTAGCACGCCGGCGGGGCCGGGGCGCTGGCTGTCGCCGCCGCTGGTGGAAGCAGTTAACGTGCGATTGTCCGTAGACGAACAATCGCTTTTGTTTCTCAATCGTCGCGGCTATGCGCCGCTCACCCTGTGCCGGCGCTGCGGACATAAAATGACGGCGCCAAATTCCGACACCATGCTGGTCGAGCATCGGTTTGAAAATCGGCTGGTGTGTCATCACACGGGCTTTTCCATGCCCAAGCCGAAGGCTTGCCCGGCTTGCAATGCGGTGGATGGATTGGCGCCATGCGGGCCGGGGGTGGAGCGGGTCGCCGAAGAAGCGCGCGCACGCTGGCCGCAGGCGACAATTGCGATCTTGTCGTCGGACACCGCCGGCGCGCGGGCGATGCGCGAGATTCTCGACGCCATGTATGACGGCGCCATCGATATTTTGATCGCCACGCAAGTCGTCGCCAAAGGCCATCATTTTCCGAACCTTACTTTTGTCGGTGTGGTCGATGCTGATCTCGGGCTTTCCGGCGGCGATCTGCGGGCGGCGGAGCGGACTTACCAATTGCTCAGCCAGGTGACGGGCCGCGCCGGCCGCGAGGCCAAGCCCGGACGGGCTTTGCTGCAAACTTATCAGACCAAGGCGCCGGTGCTGACGGCGCTGGTCAGCGGTGCGCGCGATGAGTTTCTCGCGGCTGAGGCGGTGAGCCGGCGCGGGCTCGGCTTCCCGCCTTATGGACGTCTGGCGGCGATCATTCTGCGCGGCCAGGACGAGCGCGCCCTCCAGGCCTGCGCCCAGGCGCACCGCGCCGCCATCCCCGCCGCTGACGGCATCGAGGTTTGGGGCCCGGCGCCGGCGCCAATTTACCGGCTGCGCGGCGAGGCGCGCATCCGGTTTCTGGTCAAGGCGCAGCGCAATATGGATATTCAACGGTTTATCAAAGCCTGGATTGGTCGCGTGAAGATGAAAGCCGCGATCCGGCGCGTAGTGGATATCGATCCGTATTCCTTTCTTTAAGGCGCCGGCCCTAAAAGCTCCTCAACCCTTGGCCTAATCACGCGGTTACCGCTATAGCGGTGGGATATTTGAGTCGGGGCTATCTCAAGGGGGCATATAGATGTTGGTTCACCGGGCAGCGTTTGCCGCAGCTATCCTGATTACGGCGGCGCCGGTTTCGGCCAGCGCGGAAATCACTATAGAGGAGCTGCGCGGCGGCATCCTGGCGCAAGGCTGTTGCGGTCAGGGAACCAATAAAGAAAGCGGCGTCGCTATCAACGCCGAGATTGTGTTTGCCTCGCCGAAGTTTTTGTCCGCCCTCGGATCGCCGCGCCCGTTGGTTGGCGCCAGTGTCGCCACCAATACCGGCGCCACCAGCCAGTATTACACCGGCCTGGAATGGCGCTTTAAATTAAGCCCGCGGTTTTTTGTATCCGGCGGCGGCGGCGTCGCCATCCATGATGGCGAGACCGATAATTTCGATCCCGTCGCCGATGCCGCACGTGTGTCCACGACCTTGTTTCTCGGCTGCCGGGCGCTGTTCCGCATCAACGGCAATGTCGGCTACCAGATCAACGATCGGGTCAGCGCGATGTTCTATTGGGCGCATATTTCAAACGCCGGCCTCTGCCAAGACAATGAAGGCCTAGACCATACCGGCATGCGCCTCGGCTATAGTTTCTAATTACCCAAGTTTTCCCCAGCCAGATTTTCACTTCCAGCCCTTTTGTCATTCCGCCGCAGCGGCTATTGTTGCGTTGCGCTAAGGCCCATGGTACCCCCTCGCGCGATCTTCAAAGGGGCGTCGGCGAACAGGTCTGTCCGGCGTTCTAATAGTTAGTAATTTCAGTGAGTTAGGCGCCGCCTCGTTGCGGCGTCTTTGGCAACAGGAGCGTGATCGAGGTGGCAGGCGAATTCGCACCGACAACCGGCGTTGCCGGACGCTATGCAGGCGCGCTGTTCGACCTCGCAAAAGAGACTGGCGCGGTCGCCGCTGTCGAGGCCGAGATGAAGACGCTTGGCGCATCGATTGACGCGTCGCAAGACTTGCGCGATTTCCTCAAAAGCCCGGTCTATGACCGCGCCGACCAGATCAAAGCGCTGACGGCGCTGGCCCAAAAAGCCGGCTTTGGCGCGTTGACAACAAATTTTCTAAAGCTTGTCGCCACCAACCGACGCCTGTTTGCACTGCCCGCCATGATCGCGGGCTTTGCCGCACGCGCCGCCGCTGATCGCGGTGAAGTGTCGGCGGAAGCGATTAGCGCCGCGGCGATGAGTGAAGACCAGACAAAGGCCTTGCGCCTTGAAATTGAATCGAT
>JAJFFZ010000177.1 GCA_021776395.1 Hyphococcus sp.
GCGCTGGATGCGGAAAGCGGGTTTTTTCTGATCTATGTGGACCCGGCCGGCAAAGCCCAGTTCCGCAGCGAAGCGCCGATGGTCACCGCCGATATTTTGCGGCGCGCACAACTTGAAATCGATGCGCCCAATCGCAGTAACGCAAAAAAATCGTCAGTGCTGCAAAAATTGCGCGCCGCTTAAGCCTATTCAAAAATTTCTTTTGGGCGGCCAATCGAGTGGTAGTCTATGCCGCGCTCAGCCATTTCGCGCGGGCGATAGATGTTTCTCAAATCAATCATCACCGGCGTCTTCATCAGCTGTTTGACGCGATCAATATCGAGTGCGCGAAACTCGTCCCATTCGGTGATGAGGACAACGCCGTCCGCGCCCTCCAGCGCCTGATACGGCCCCTCGGCATAATCAACATTGTCCAGCAGTAACGCCGCTTCCTTCATGCCGATCGGATCATAGGCGCGCACCATAGCGCCAGCCGCCTGTAGTGCGGGCACAATATCGAGCGATGGCGAATCGCGCATATCATCCGTATTCGGCTTAAAGGTCAGCCCCAAAACCGCGATGGTCTTATCCACCAGCGATCCGCCGCAGGCGGCGATAACGCGGGCGGCCATATTCTTCTTGCGCGCATCATTGATTGCGACGACCGCTTCGACAATGCGCATTGGCGCGTCATTGCTTTGCGCGGTGCGCACCAGCGCTATCGTGTCTTTGGGGAAACACGAGCCGCCATAGCCCGGCCCCGCATGCAGGAACTTGGCGCCAATGCGCCCGTCAAGCCCCATGCCGCCAGCGACTTCCTGGACATTGGCGCCAACCTTCTCGCACAGATCAGCAACCTCGTTGATGAAGGTAATTTTGGTCGCCAGAAACGCATTGGCGGCGTATTTTATCAATTCCGACGTCGCGCGATTGGTGAACACCATCGGCGTCTCATTAAGATAGAGCGGCCGGTAAAGCTCGCGCATAACCTCTATCGCGCGATCATCTTCAACCCCGACAATGATGCGGTCGGGATGCTTAAAATCGGCGATCGCTGCGCCCTCGCGCAAAAATTCCGGATTGGACACTACCGAAAAATCAGCATCCGGACGGACTTTGCGGATGATTTGCTCAACCTCGCCGCCGGTCCCTACCGGCACGGTCGATTTATTGACGATCACCGTATAGCCGTCGATAACCGATGCGATTTCTTCCGCAGCGCTATAGACGTATGACAGGTCAGCAAATCCATCGCCGCGCCGCGACGGCGTGCCGACCGCAATAAAGACAGCATCAGCGTTCGGCGTTGATGCGGTGAAGTCGCCGCTAAAAGACAAGCGCCGGGCCTTTACGTTTTCGGCAACCAGCGCGGCCAGCCCCGGTTCAAAAATTGGCATTTTGCCAGCTTCAAGACTATTGATTTTTGAAGCGTCTTTATCGACGCAGACAACGTCATGGCCAAAATCGGCAAAACACGCGCCGGACACCAATCCAACATATCCGGCGCCGATGATGGTGACGCGCATGGCGCTTCCTTGTCATTTGGGCCAGCAGAAAAACTGCAGCCTGGGAGACTTCTAGAGTCTTTTTAAACAGCGTTTTTGGGAAAAACCACTGCCATAATGGTCATCAGTAAAATTTTAAAGTCGAACCACAGCGACCAGGCGTCAATATAGCTAAGATCGTAATTGACCCGTTGCTCCATAAGCTCGTTTTCCGACGTCTCACCGCGATAGCCATTGACCTGCGCCCAGCCGGTGATGCCGGGCTTGACTTTGTGGCGGCCGGAATAATTTTCGATCAGCTGAGCGTATTGATGGTTATGCGCCAGCGCGTGGGGGCGCGGACCGACCAGCGACATCTCGCCGCGAATGACGTTGAACAGCTGCGGCAACTCATCAAGGCTGTAGCGGCGCAGAAATTTTCCCAACGAGGTAATGCGCGCGTCGTCTTTTTGCGCCTGCTGGATGGCCTCGCCGTCTTCTGCGACCGTCATTGTACGGAATTTATAAATTCGAAACACCGCATTGTTAAATCCGTGCCGCTGTTGTGCAAACAGGATCGGCCCCTTGCCTTGAAATTTCACCGCTATCGCCACCAACAACAATACCGGGCTCAACGCGACCAGAAGAAGAGCGCCGAGGACAAAGTCCTCAAGGGTTTTAAGGATACTACCCCAACCTTCAAGCGGACGGCGGTAGAGCGACAACACGCTCGCCCCCCCAACGTTAGTGACAGCGCCGCCAGTATGATCCAGCCAATGCGTGTTCGGACAAATCGAAATCGATACCGGTAGTGAAGAAAGACGTCGCGCAAGCCGGTCCATTTCAGCGCGTGGCGCGCGCGGCACAGCGATGACGATATCATCAATCTCGCCATTGCGTGCGGCAAGCTCCAATGCGCTGAGATCACCGGCGACGGTCTCATCGTGGTCGTCGCCATTGTCAGGCAGGCCAGCCTCGAACAGGCCGACAATTGAGATGCCGTTTTCTGCAGCCCCGACATGTTCGGCGAATCTGGCGCCCAGTTTCGTCGCACCGACAATCGCAACCCGCCGGGAGAAAACACCGCCATCACTGATCATCGACCGCAATAGTCTTGTGGCAATAATTCTCACCAGCGCAATAATCACCACGGTCGTTGCCGACCACGCAACCAGCCAGACGCGCGAGAACGCGTCAGAGATCTTCAAGGCAAACCCGAATGCAAGCAGGCCCAATATGACCAGCCCCCAAGTCGAGACAACCGCCCTGATATTGCCGCTCGTCGACAAGAGTTGATCGAATTCATAATACCCGTCGCGCCGTAAAAGCGCTGTCAGACCGGTCGCGCCAATAATCCCGGCGGCTGTATAGGACTGGTAGTCGAACTCCGATTGCAGAGCAAAAATATGGTAGATGGCGGCGACCACGACCGAGGTTGCGATCACGCAGATGAAATCAACAAATTGCACAATATCGCCGACCAGCGCCCGCGACGCCGACGACCGGCGACGGCCGCTTTCGCCGGAAAAATTCTTCACATTACTCACGCTCGTTTCAGCCATGGGACTTATCACTACCAGTTCGCGTTAACTGTGTACTATTTTGGCAAATAATCCGTAATCATCGCCAAAGTGTGCAATTTCCAGGCGCTCTCCTCCTGCGACCCCAAATTATAACGCACCCCCGATTCGGCCCGCCATTTGCCTGTGTGTTACCGGATATCGGGCTATTATGCGTCAAAAAGGTTAGCTGTGCCATGTCGAAACAATTTGCCGCCTTTCATGTCGCCTGGCGAGACGTCAAGCGCCGTCCGATTGGGCTTTTCTCCAATGAGCGCGATTATGGCCGCGCCGCCGCTGAGGCTTTGCAGGAGCGGCTCAATCAACTGGCTGATGAGGGCTGGATTATTCAGGAAATCATTCCCGCCTCCGGGCTGACGCCGCAGCAGACGGCGGCGTTTACGGTGGTCGCATTCCGCTAGCCATAAGTCGGACTTGCATCCCGCCATCGCCTGCCCCATCCCCCTATGATGACAAACTATACAAAAAACGACACCCAGCTCGCCGATGACCTTTGCGCCCTGGCGCTTGCGGCTGGCGCCAAGGCGCTTGAGATTTACGCTACTGATTTTGTCACCGAACACAAAGGCGACGCCTCCCCGGTCACCGCCGCGGACCGCCTCGGCGAGGAAATCATTCTCGCCGGGCTTGCGGGCCTGACGCCGGACATTCCCGTGCTGGCGGAAGAGCGCGCCTCGGACGGTGATATCCCCGAACTGGGGGATGTGTTTTTCCTCGTCGACCCGCTCGACGGCACGCGGGAATTTGTCAACAAAACCGGCGAATTTACCGTCAACATTGCCTTGGTGAAAGACGGCCGCCCGGTGATCGGCGTAGTTTACGCGCCAGCGCTCGGCAAACTTTATAGCGGCATTTTAAATGACGGCGCGTGGTTGCACGAAATTGACCGGACTGGCGCGGCGAGCAAGCGGACCGAGATACGCACCCGCAAGGCGCCGGACGCCGGCCTTGTCGCTGTCGCCAGCCGGTCGCATCGCTCACCTGAGACCGATGAATATCTGAGCACTATGAATGTCTCTGAATTCGCCGCCGCCGGGTCTTCGCTGAAGTTTTGTCTGATCGCCGAAGGCAAGGCGGATATTTATCCGCGGCTTGGGCGCACCATGGAATGGGACACCGGCGCCGGCCAGGCGGTGCTCGAAGCTGCCGGCGGCAAAGTGATCGTCCACCCTGAGGGCGAACCCTTAGCATACGGAAAAAAGCAGCGCGGATATGACAATCCGTATTTTATCGCCTGGGGCGCAACTTCTTAACGGTAGAGAACTGCGCCTGATGTACTCAACAGGCTTGCGGGAACCGTCGCGCCGCGCCGCACCCAAATTTCCCAAACCGGGGTTTGTTCCACCAGTTTAAATTCCGTGTAGAGCAGCGCCTCGGCGCGCCCAATCGCCGCCGTCGTCGCCGGGTCGAGGTCGAGGCGCGGCACGAACACCACATTCGCCAGGCTCGCCGCCGCATCGCCCGTAGCCTCGCATTGTCGCCTTTCCGCCAGGACGCAAGCCGTATCGGCGCCGGTTAAAATCGCAACGCCCCAGCCTTCCGCCGCCATCGATTTGGCTCTGCCCGCCGCTTCAAGCAGCATCATCGACTGGTCAACCGGCGCCAACGCAAAGAACTCGCGCGCTTCAACGGTTGAGAAACGCCCCTCTTCAATCCATTGCGCAATGGTCGGCCCGCCGGGCTGCACCAGCGCCAATTCGGTGCGGATATTTTCCGGCGCCGCTGCTGCTACCTGGTATTGAAGCGCAAACTGCCCGGCCGCGTGAACCACAATCGCAACCGTCCAGAACAATGTCAGCGCGCCGCCGGTCAAAGCGACCGAAACGCTGGCGCGGTCATGACTGCGAAACAGGCCGTCATAGAACGGCGAGGATACCGAAAAGACCGCAATCGCCGCCACCAGAACGAACACCGGCAGCGCATTGGCGCCCGTTAAGCGCGCGGCGATGAAGGCGGTTACGCCGAGCACCAACGCCGTCAACCATGACCGCAAATGTTCACGGCCGCCAAACACTGAAGCGGAAAGCAGAATTAAAACCGTGCTCACCGCAACGCCGCTGAGCCCCATGGCGCCTTCGCCGCCGGAAAAAGACGCGCTGACCTGCAACACACCGCTCGCCGCTGAGGCCCGCGCGATGTTGACGCCTGGCGCCAGCCATTCCGCAAGGCCGGCAAGGGCTGCAAACGCTGCCAGCGTTGCTGCATAACGCGACAGACCGCAGCGGCCAGACAGGAACGGGCACGCCGAAAGCGCGATGAAACCAGCCAGCGAAAACACCGGATTAAGCTGCCACAGGGCGAATAGACCGACGCCGGCGATCAGGCCCTCAAAGCGCGCACGCGCCGGCGTATTGTCCGCCGAGGCGGCGATGAAACAAAAGCTGGTCACCAGAAATATCGCCAGCGCAAATTCGCTCGGCCCCGCGAATGGCGAGGCGACATAGGCGCCCAAGGCGCCTGTGGTTAACGCAGCGGGAATAATCGGCAGCCGTGATGAGGCGAAATACGCCATCGGATAGACAACAAATAGCGCGCTCAAGGCTTTGGCGATAAGGTGAATGCGCCCGGGCGCTTCGGCGAAAATATCCGCCGCAAGAAGCAGCATCATATAGAACGGCGATGGGTTGTCGCGCAGCGCCTCAGCGCCGGCGCTAATCGCGCGCGCCTCGGCAATCGGCGCAATCATATCGACCGTCGGCGACAGGCTTAACAGCGCCGGCGCCAGAACCGCCGCCATGATGAACGGCGCCGCCGCCAGCACCGACCAAAGGAACGACCAGCCGGGCTCTTTCCAGGAATAAATCACCATCGCCGCACCGCGCGCAATCGGCGCGGGCCGGCGCCAGGCGAAGTCTTCATCACGGTCCCAATTGTCGCTACTGGCGCTCATTTTACTCGCATTCAGCCTTGTATCTTGTCTCAAAGCGGCGCGCTTTGAAAATCCTTAACGGCAAAACTGCAATTGCTTTGCCGTAGCGCTTTGTCCGATGCTAAAATCTTTCGATATCAGCCATTTGCGGCTTTGCGCGGCGCAGCGCGCTGCTATGGTTAGGGTTAATGCGCACGCTTTTTCATATGCCCCTCGACCCCGCCTCGCGGATGGTGCGCATAGCGCTTGCCGAAAAGGGACTGCCGGCGCAGCTGGTCGAAAAGCGGCCATGGGACGATGACGGAACGCTGGTCGCGGCAAATCCTGCAGGTGCGGTACCGGTGCTGATCGACGAGCCGCCGACCCGCGGCGTGATTAATGTAGCGCCCGCGACGGTCATCATCGAATACCTCGAAGACGCCTACGCCGCCGCGCCGTTATTTCCATCAACGTCCGCCGCCCGCGCCGAAATGCGCCGGCTCTGCGCATGGTTCACCGGCAAGTTTGAAGCTGACGTTATCACACCCATCGTTCGTGAACGGATTGATAAACGGTTGATGCGCCTTGGGCAGCCCGATTATGAGTTGTTAAAGCAGGGCGGCGAGGCGCTGGCCTGGCATATGGATTATTTCAGCTGGCTGCTCGACCAGCGCACCTGGTTTGCGGGAGAAAAATACACCGCCGCCGATATTGCAGCCGCCGCCTTTATCTCTTGCGTCGATTATGTCGATGCAATGCCCTGGGGCGCCTTTCCGCTGGTGAAAGAGTGGTATGCGCGGGTGAAATCACGCCCCGCCATGCGCCCGGTCCTGCGCGACCGCATCGCCGGGTTGCCGCCGCCGCGCCATTATGATGATCCGGACTTTTGAGCGTGTCCGCCAGCCTCAGCAAAGATGAAATCCGCGCCCAGGCGCACACGCTTGGCTTTGACGCGGTTGGGTTTGCGCCAGCATCGCTGCCGTTAAAGGCTGGAGAAAACTTAACGCAATTTCTGGCGCTCGGCCGTCACGGCGAGATGACGTGGATGGAGACGCGCGCAGAACAGCGCAGCGCGCCGCAAGCGCTTTGGCTCGAGGCGCGCAGCGTGATTATGCTCGGCGTCAATTACGGGCCGGACGAAGACCCGCTTGCGGCGCTCAGCCAAAAATCATCGGCGGCTATTTCCGTTTACGCACAAAACAAAGACTACCATCAGCTCATCAAAAAACGCCTCAAGCGCCTCGCCCGCTGGCTGATTGAAAACCATGGCGGCGATGTCAAAGTTTTTGTCGATACCGCGCCGGTGATGGAAAAGCCGTTGGCGACAAACGCCGGTATCGGCTGGCAGGGCAAGCACACCAATCTTGTCTCGCGCGACTTTGGCGCGTGGTTGTTTCTCGGCTCAATCTTTACAACGCTCGACATTAGCGCCGATGCGCCGGAGGCGGACCATTGCGGCTCGTGCCAAAACTGCCTCGACATCTGCCCGACCGACGCCTTTCCGGCGCCCTATCAACTCGACGCCAGGCGGTGCCTGTCTTATCTCACCATCGAACATAACGGCCCGATCCCGGCTCAGTTCCGCAAAGCCATGGGCAACCGGATTTACGGCTGTGACGATTGCCTGGCGGTCTGTCCGTGGAACAAGTTTGCATCGCTATCACGCGAGACCGCATTTCACGCGCGCGAGGAATTGCGCGCGCCAGGCCTTGGCGAGCTTGCCGCATTAGATGCTGGTGCATTCAGGGAGATGTTTTCCGGCTCGCCAATCAAACGTACGGGCCGCGACCGGTTTGTTCGGAATGTCTTGATCGCCATCGGCAATTCACAAAACCAAGCATTGGCGCTGTCAGCGCAAGCGCTGCTCGACGACGACAATGCGCTGGTCCGCGGCGCCGCGATTTGGGCATTGCGACAATTGCTGGATGCTGAAGATATCGCCGCTTTGCGGCGCCGTTATATAGGACAGGAAAAAGATGCAGACGCGCTCGCCGAATGGGCATATTAAGCGCTACACATCCACAGTGACATAAACCTCACCTTTGGTGAAGTTTCCATTATCGTCTTCAACCCAATACCAGAACTGGTCCATCCCGGTAAAATTAGGATCCGGCGTATAGGTTATCGTTCCATCATCATTTAAATCCACACGGCCATTGGTCGGGTGAACAAATCCGTCCACGGCAATTGCATCGCCGTCGGGGTCGAAATCATTTGCAAGCGCATCAATGATGACCGAGCTGCCTGAACTGACGGTCGCAGAATCGTCCGTCGCCACCGGCGCCGCGCTATTAACGTCAAGAACGCCATGGTAAACCGGCGTCCCAAACTCCGTTTGCTGCTGCGCCCACGCCGCGCCGCCAGGAATTTCAACAAATGTTGTCTGTTTAAGTAACTCGCCCGTGGCGCGATCAGCAAAATAGCGTTCAAAAGCCGTCACGGCCCGCCCATCGGGCAATGTCCAGTAGCCCTCCCTTCCAATCGCATTGCGAACCGCTTCACCGGGATATATCTGAGGGTCCAACTGGCCAACTTCGATAGCGCCGATACTGTCGGTTTTGACGCCCGGGAAATTCATCCCAGCAAATAACTCGGGGATCGGATTGAAAAGTGGAAAATCTTCGAGGCCGGACACAAATTCCAGACGGCCCGCAACGAGATCCGCAGCCGTCAGGAATTGATCATTCGCATCAAGATTCGTGAAATCAGTGACGGCGCCGCTAACATCAACGTCAATGAACTTATAGCGGAAGTCGCCGTCAAAATCAGTGAAAGTGGTGATTTTTCTCAGATCCAGACCAATCCCAAAGCCTACGATATCAGCGTCGTTCACAACCAGGTCGAAAGTATTAGTGCCAAGAGATATACCGCTTTCACCATTGCCGGCGCCAATGAGGTCAATGCCCTTCAGCGTGTAGTGGCCGGTATATTCCAGGTGAATGCCAAAACGAGTTTCCCATGCGGTAAAGTCTTCGATGACTGAGCGCACATCGTGACGCTGATTAGGGCCTGGTTTCACGACATAAAACCCCGACCCCACAGCAAAGGCCTCATTTCCGACAAATTGAGATATCGCAGGTCTGTAGATCTGAACCGCGCCTGCATCGGCATAATTCAGACTTTCCGGATGTGGTGCGTTGTCGGGATTGATGCCAATGACCTCATCAAGCGGCCCACGTGAAAAATAGACAAACCCCTGCCCACTGGGAATGCCAGCAGCGACATTATCTACCGCATCAACCATCCTGCTCTGAAACCAGAAACCAGCGCCTGTGCGTCCAAGATCAAACGCTTCAACATCAGGTAAATTTTTTGGGTTGTTTTCATTGCTGACCCCGGCCAAGCCAATCGACTTGATCGCAATATTGCTGACCCACCGCCCGGTTTCATTGCCGGTCTCGGCAACAAACGCCGCGCCGAAAACATCATAAGCGGCATTATCCGCTATGATCGCATTTGAATCGTGATGAACCACGCCCCAACCAGGAGAGCCCCAAACAGCGTTGCCGACAAGTTCGGCTGGATTGTCTTGATCATTAACCCCGGCGCGATGAATGTGTAAGGGGTAACGCGCTTTAACGTTAGTGTCGAATTCAACGGAATCCAACTTGGCCACATCAAAGGCGCGTTCGGATTTATCCGTGCGTCCCAGATCTGTAAACTCTGCATACCGGACATCAATATCGTCAGAATGCATAAACATCACATGACCGCGCTGATACACCGGCAGATCGTCAGCATTTTCAGTGATAAATCGCACATTACGCGTATAGTTCGCGACATAAGCTTTAAGATCATCCCGCGGCGTATCGTGATCAAACTGCAGCGCTCGATCTAATTGAATGACATTGCCGTTGATTGCTGTGATGATGAGCTCTTCATCTTCTGTCGGGATGTCGCGTTTTGTACCGGTCGGCGCCCAATCAACAACTGGCAATTTCGTGCCGGTTAAAACCAGCCTATCCCCAACAGACCAACCATCCGGCGGCGCTTCAAGCGTGAGCGATGTGTCGCCCGCCATCGCGTCGATGGATACTTTCAGGAAAGTATCTTTTTGATCGCCATAAATTTCAATCGTCCCCTGACTGATAACGCCGCGAGACAAAAGTTGCGTATCCCAAGAAACATCAATCGGACCATTATCGGCGATTTGAATTATCGCCTCAACACCAGGCGCTACCGGATTATCCGCAGTTCCGATTGTCAACGTACCGGTCGGCGAAACCACTAGCGTATCAACTTCCATAAAGGTATTTTGATCGGTAGCGAAATCTAGCACGCCATCGACACGAACGGTGAACAGGGAGACTGCGCTCTCGCCATCATAAGCAACCGTTACACCCTGGGAGATCAAAACCTTTGCGCCGTCAGGCGGCACCTCGCCATTCGCCCAGGTGTTGGGATCGAACCAGGACCCATTGTTAACGGCGACATGCGTTGCCTCAGCTGCCGGAACGAGGTCCAGGAGGGCTGCGTGCTCTTCCGCTTTCGCATCTCCGAAATGTTCGTGCCCGCCTGAGGTGCTCTGATTTCCAGTGTTTTCATGCGGCACGCCGCCAACGATGACTTCAACCGACGCCGCGCTGACAGCGCCGTTCGCGTCACGGACTTCATAGGAAAATGTCGCCGTCCCCTCAAAGCCCGCATTCGGCACAAATCTTACGCCAGAACTGTCCAAAGATACCGTTCCATTGACCGCATCAAAGACGCGGACAATCTCCAGCCCGCCGGAACTTGCGCTAGCGTCATTGGCTTGTAGTTGCGAAACGGGAATAAGCAGCGGCTGATCGACATCAGCATGAACATGGTCATCGACCGCGTTGAGTACCGCATCAACACTGCCAGCATTAGTTCCGTTATCCGGTGCGGGCCCTGCGGCGCTAAGATCGATATCTTCTTTGCCAACATTCAGACAGCCTTCCGCCGCCAGTAGCGGCGCTAACAGGCTGGCATTCATCATCTTTTTGCGAGTTGCACGTTTTCTCGCGCGACGCCCGCTCAGCTGCGGCGCCTTTAGGGAGCCAAGGCGGCCAGCCACTAACAAACTGCTTATATCAATTGAACTACCGGTAAGAACACCATCGCCGAAGCGAAAATCTTTGCTCATAATCAGGCTCACTCACACATTTGTCTGCAATCGAACAGTAAACAGTATCTTTCTCGCCACACTTCGTACAAAATCTCCTTGCACGATGCGATTGTGCAACAGGTAAGAAATTAGGAACCTTAGATTTCTTTTGTCTGAAGCTCCTGAAATTAATTTGATGAAAATAAACCGATTACGGATTAAATTTTCACAAGTTTCGGGTGCATCCGCGCGAATCCTCGATCTGAGCAATTAAACTACTATAAGCTCTGAGAAAATGAATCTAAAATTTTATCAATCTAAGCCCGCCGAAAATTGGCAGGCTGGCGCAGCAGCGCTTATCGGCTAAGTTTTCTTAAGCCCCGCACAACGATGGGGGGTAACAAATCGTTAATGATCTCGCGTCGTTTTACGCCCCAATCCATTTTATCACCTGAATTAGGCCGCGGCTTGAACTGCGTTGTCTGTCCACTAGCGGCTTTGTCCCAGGTTGCCGTATAGTAATAAAGAGCAATCGAGCGGCGTGCATCACCACTGGGGTGGGCGACCGGCGCAGGATGGCCGTGATAGCTATAGCCGCTGGTGGAAAACACCACACAGCGATTAAACGCCGGAACTATTTTATGGAGACGGTTTTTCATATCGCGATCCCAAAGCTCAAGCTCGCCGCCGAAACCTTCCTCCCAATTCTTGTTGAGATAAATTAAAAGATTCAGGCGTCGCTCAAGGCCAAGTTTGCGATGGAGATTAAAGTCGGCATGCACATCAAGATGGCCGCCCTGTTTGGTCTGATGAAATCCGCCGCCGGTGAAGTAAGGGTCCGGAATAAGTCCTGTAACGCCGGTCATGTTTTCCAGAAATTCAATAACCGGCCGTGAATTCAGTGAGTAAAAAAATGAGCGCAATTGTGGCGTCAGAAAATCCGGATTGAAGCTGGTCTTATAGCGTTCTTGATCGCGGTCAAAGGTGCGGCTGTCTGGGTCCGGCGTCTGCGGAAACCCGTCGAGACATGCATCGAGGATGTCCGGCGAGCAAAAGTCATCAATGGCGATGTGCGGGAACGGTTCGGCGGAAACATATTTATCGTGGAGATCGGCGCCTTTTTCCTTCATGTCCATGACATCGAAGAATCCGAATTGCGTATCCGCGATTTCAAGATAGCTCATAAACGCCAGCCTCTTTTCTAACGGCAAAGCCCGCCTTCGCCACCCTTGTAAGCGATTCAATATCTACTATCGCTGCGCAAGCCTTGTCGATATTATGTATCCGCCAATTTCGATCTCTTCACAACGCGACGAATTCGGTCCTTAATTCGCCGCGCCGTCATCACCACCGCGTTTCGTGCGGGTCCAGGTCTTAGAAGAGGCCCGCCCGCGTCGCCCGTAGACTTTCAGTTTCTGAAGCAGAAATGGCGCCAACGCCCCTAATTGGGATGGCGGCAAAACCACGCGCCCAAAACGCAGCCACCCGGCGACCAGCGCTAGCGCAAACAACGTAATTGCGGTCAGTATAGTGGCGAAAGGTCCGACCCCGGCAAATCCGAGCGCGAAAGCCGACAGCATTGCCGAAACGCTTAACGCAGCGCCAAGCACCACCAGCGGCGGTATCATTGCATCGGCGGCCAGCAGCATCAGCCCTATATCGGAGCGCAAAATTCCGCGCAGCATTGCCGGCGCCGCACGGCGCGCCATAACCTCCAGCGACCCATGCTCCCAGCGTGCGCGCTGGGTCACGCCTGCGTCCTTCGCGGTTGGGAAAAAACTGGTCACTTGCGCATCCGGCGCCAATACAGGCGGTGTGCCGGCCGCCGCCATTTTCAACGTCATCATCAGGTCTTCCGTTATGTCGCCGACAGCAAAGTCCAACCGGGAGATCAGAGCCCATGGCGCTGCAAGCCCCACCCCGGTGAAACGCGTGACATTAATGAGATTGGAAAGGCCTATCATGCGGACACGGTTGATCATAATCCACGCAAACGCCGACACCCTGGTTTCAGGTCCGGCGCCATCTGGCGCATTCATGATATTCAGCGCTTGCGCCGGGCGTCCCGTTGCTGTTGCGACACCAGCCAAATAGTGTAGCGCCCCCTCCCCCACCCGGCAGTCGGCGTCAAAGAAGGCAACGCACTGCGGCGGCGCATCGCGCAGACAATCAATCGCATATTGCAGCGCATAGCCCTTGCCGCGATGATCGGGTGCAACGCGAACAAAAACTTCCGCACCACATTCTCGCGCAATCGCGGCCGTATCATCAGTGCAATTATCGGCGATAACGATTAGCCGGTCTTGCTGGCGCAATTGCGCGCGAAGGTCGTGCAAAGTTGTAACAATATGACTGCCCTCATTGTGCGCGGGCACGACTACGGCCACAGATGAAGGCGTCGCGCTGGCGGTCTGTCGGGGCAGCGGTAAAAACGCCGCCAGGGTTTCGATGGCGAACAGGACCGCCGGCGCCGATACCGCCAGCACGACGCCCCAAAGCAGGATTATAAAAACCGTGCTCATGGGCGCGCATCCAGAACGGTTGAAAAATGCTCAGCAAGGCGCCCGGCCTCGGCATCGATATCGTGCATCGCCTCTACCCTGCGGCGGCCTTCGTTCCCCATCTGCGCAATCTTGTCGTCATCAGCGCTTATCGCTGCGCGCAACGCCGCAGCGATTGCGTCAATATCACCGGCCGGCGTCAACCAGCCGCAAACCCCGTCCGTCACCAATTCGGGAATGCCGGCAATGTAGGTTGTGATCACCGGCCGACGCAGCGCCAGCGCCTCCATGATTGAAACCGGCAACCCTTCCGCATAGCTCGGCAAAATAAACCCGCGCGCGCCAAGCAGGCCATCGCGCACCTGGCTCGGCGTCTTCCATCCCGCAAGCACAATATTGCGGCTAATATCGTGGTTTTTTATCGCCGCCTCGATTTCACCGCGCATCGGCCCGTCGCCGATCAGCGTGACTTTGATGTCGGGAACATCTTTTGCGACCCGTGCTATCGCTTCAACCAAATCAAGTTGACCTTTTTCCGTACACAGACGACCTGTGCAGACAAAATGCGGCGCAAAGACGACATCATTTCCGGCGCCCTGGTAGAAGGCGCTCTCAATACCGCACCGAACGATTTTAATACTCGGCCAGACCGACGGGTCGGAAAGCTTCTTCAGCTGGCTGGCGCCAAACTGCGAAATGGCAACGCTAAATGCGGCATTCTCCAGCTTGCGTCCAAGTGAAATAAGCGCCGGTTTTTCAAATTCCTCCGGCCCATGGACTGTGAAGCTAAAGCGCGCATGCGCCAGCGGCGCTGCAAGCATCGCAATTGTCGCCGCATTGGTGCCAAAATGCGCATGGACATGGCGCAACCCATCACGTTTTAGCCAATTTGCAAGGACCAGCGCTTCGCCGAAGTAGAACAAATGCCGCACCAGCCCAGCCTCTGACCGCCAGCCCATGGAAGCCGCCGCACCCAGCGCTCGCGCGGCGCCCAGCGGGTTGGCCACGATTTCACTGGCAATCGATCTTATTATTGGGCCGGCGCCAGCGGTTATGATGTGACGCGTTTTGGCGTTCTCATCGAAGTCTTCCTGCGCGATCACCTCATCCTTGGGCGGACGGATGGCGTAGCGAAAAATCTCAGCGCCGCCACGCTCCAGCGCCTGGATTTCACGGCGAATGAAACTATGGGAAATGCCGGGATACTGGTTTATGAAATAAGCCAGCTTCATGATGCGCCGCGCTCAATCACCGCTTATCGCTTTGCCCCGAACCATAATTTGCAGGCGCCCAAAAACTCAGGAAACCGTCCCATGACGGCCGGAAATGCAGCTCTCCAGGATGATGCTTTAAGCGCGCCGCGAACGAGTATCGAGGCAATAATCCTCAAGACAAACACACCAATGCCGAAGGCCAAAATAACGCCGGCGACAAATATCGGTGGCGTCGCCGGCGAAAATTTTATCGCAACAAGCGCCCCCAACAACGCCGCAATGACGATCGCTGAGGGAAATAAAAATCCCCAAAAAGCCGCCAGAACCGTATCCATCATACCGAGCCGTTCCGGCGGTCCGCCATGCAGCGAGGCGCAATAGGCATTGTCAAACCCGCGCTGGCAACTTTGCGCCCACCAGCCGCCGGATTTTGGCGCCGGTTCGCACAGCGCCATTCCCTCGCCCAGGCGCCAAATCCGGGCCCCGCGCCGTCGTAAGCGGATACACAAATCCACCGTTTCCGCCGTCAACAGATCGCCGCGAAAACCGCCCGCCGCCTCAAAGCTTTCCACACGCATCAAGGCCGATCCGCCGAACACACACTGAATCTCACCTTCATCATCGCCATGATCGCGTCCGCCCGCCGGGGCTGCGGAAATTTTTGATCCGCGCGGAGACCTTACCGCCCCGGTCACAATCGAGACCTCCGGGCGGCGCGCCATAAATTTTTCCGCCGTTGTAATCCAGTCTGGGTCAAGGGCGGTTCCCGCATCGACAAACTGCACATATTGCAAATGCGGCGCGATCTTCTTCAACTGCCGATAACCAGCATTGCGCGCGCGCCCCGCAGGCGTGAACGAGCGATCCGGCCCTTCGGCAATAACAGCGCCCGCGCCTTTGGCGGTTGCCGTTGCGTCCGGTGCGGCGCCGACCGCCACAAAAACGATGGCGCGCCCATCCCCCGCCGATCGAATGGCCGCCTCAGGCGAGACCTTGTTGTCAGACGCAACGACAACAACGCCGGTAATGGAGGATTCTTCTTTTACGCCGGAAAAACGAGGGCTCGCCTCGCGCAATTGTCCGCCAGCGCGCGGCGTAGCATCGACGATGACGTCATGGTCGTGCTGTTGGCTCTCGAGAGGCTCGCTCTGCGGCGAGGGCGATTGCGGGCGGTGGTCATCGCGCGCCGCAGAAATGGCTTCGTCATTGTCTTTATGTCGGTTTTTTTTTGAACTATCGGCGAACGCGTCGATGCCAGTCTCACTGGCTGACCTTAGCGGCGGCGCGGCGGCATCGTCGGACGCCAGTCCAAACACGCCAAATTCTGACTTGTCGCGAATGACATTGCGAATAGTCTCTACACCGACGACAAGCTCCTCGGCAGAGAAAGCATAGACAAGCGCGGTGTCGGTGATGATATTAATCACCCGGGGAACCCCGCGCGAATGTTCCGCAATCGAATCAATAGCGCGATCTGTAAATACTCTTCGACGGCAACCGGCAATCGCCAGGCGGGTGTCTATATAGGCGTGAACCTCTTCTACATTGAGCGGCGTAAGGTGAAAATCCGAACCGACACGTTGCGCCAACTGCAACAGCTCCGGCTTATTGAGAAGCTCCTTCAATTCCGGTTGCCCGACTAAAATGAGCTGTAGCAGCTGATCTTTACCGGCGTTGATATTAGACAGCATGCGTAATTCTTCTAACATGTCGGTGGAAAGGTTTTGCGCTTCATCAATGATCAAAACAACACGCCGGCCTTTGGAGTACTCGCTGATGAAGAATGATTGCAGCTGTGAGAACAACTCGACATGGGTCTTGTTCGCAAACGGTTCGCCAAAACCCATCAGCACCCAGCTTAAGAGGTCACCGCGCCCTTGCTGGATATTCGACAGTAGCGCGACGGTATGGGTGTCGGACAATTGGTCGAGCAACCGATGGACGAGCGTAGTCTTGCCGCACCCGACCTCACCGGAAATCACCGATATGCCAGCATGGTTGAGGACGCCATATTCGAGCATGGCATAGGCAAGCCTATGGGTCCGGCCCCAATATAAAAAAGCGGGGTCGGGCTGGATCGAAAACGGTTTTTCCGTCAGACCAAAAAATTGTTCGTACATGTCAAGCTTGCCAAATCGGCGCGCCCCAAATCAGCGCAGCTGGGACGGCCTCAATATAAATGGATTTGCGCCCCAGTCTATTGCTGATTGAGAAGGGCGCGCACTTCGGTTTCATATCGAAAATTCTCTCCACCAGCTTCCAGCGCCTTGTTCAAACTAGCCAGGCCTGCCTCTCTCTCTCCCGCGGCGATTTGTGTCGCACCCAGATGATAGAGAATTTCCCCACTATTCGCCGTAGCCGCTGCCTTGGTGAGAAATTCCAGCGCGCGGTCATATTGCCCGGCGCGGTAATGCGCCCAACCCACCGTATCCTGCACCAGTGCGCTTCCATCGTTTTCAAGCACGCGAGAGACTTCGAGTGCACGCGCGATACTCTTTTCATCTTTGCGCAAATCGCTCGACAGGCTGACAAAATTATTGGCGATAATACGGTCGTCCGGACGCGTTTCAATCAGGTCGCTATAGATCTCAAGCGCTTCTTTCATATTGCCGGAAGCCACCAGATAGTCGGCTTTAAAGAACCGCAACACCGCATTATCCGGCGCACGTGAAAGGCCGTCTTCGATAAGCGCGATCGCTTTTTCGCGCTCGCCGCGGGAAATATTGTACCGGTAGAGAAGCTCGAACGCCTCGCCGCGAGACGGTTCGATATCAATCGCCTCAAGCAGAACCGCCTCGCCATCAGCGGCAGCGCCGCGAGCGCCATAGGTTCGGGCAAGAAGCACGCGGGCGTCATAGTTATTTGCACCCGACGCAATGACATTTTTTAAAAGTTGTTCTGCTTCATCAATGCGGTCAGACTTCAAATAAGCTGAGACAAGCATCGCCAGGGGGCGACTTTCGAGCGGCGCATTTGTATTTTGCGCCGTCAGCATATCAATGATCTGGTCGTAATCGCCGAGACCGTTCAGCGCAACAGTGCGTATCTGGTTTGTAAGATCATTTTCAGCCGCCAAGTCAAGCGAGGCGATAATAGATGCAACTTCATCCGCCCCCTGCCAATCCTGAATATCCAGGCGCACAGCAGCGAGAAGTTTCAAATTATTCAAATCACCGGGGAAGGCCGCAAGCGACTGCACCAAAATGGCTTCAGCACGCCTGGAATCGCCGTGCCGGACTAAAAAGTTCGCATAAATATTCGCAACACCCGCCCTCTTTCCGCTTGATTCAAACGCCTTAGCAAGTTCAGCGCGAGCAAAATCGATATTACCCTGACGCTCAAACGCATTGGCCATCAAAACCATCGCCTCAACCAGATCGGGGTTATTACTGAGCGCAGTGCGCAAGGCCGCGACACCGGCGTCAAACTCACCATCATCAAGCATAAAACTAGCCCGGCGTATGAGTGCGTCTGTATTATTGTCGTCATCATCAAGAATTTCATCGACGAGCGCTTCTGCTTTTGCGCGCTCGTTGTTGCGTAAATACAAAAGCGCTCGCTTGTTTTTTGCGCGCAACAGAACAACCTCGTCATCGGACTTCATCAACGGTTCCAGCACGGCGACCGATTGGTCTATGGCGTCTCTGCCAACCAACAAATCGACCAGTGCAAAACGCAGATCATGATTTTCTGGTTCCGTATCAACAAACTCACGAAGCCGGTTTTCAGCGGCCTCGTCACCGTCTTTCGCACTCACAATCCGCACAACATCAAGCTTGGCGTCATTATTATCGGGGTCCAGACCAACAAGAACTTCCATTTGCTCCTGGGCGGCGGCAAAATTCTTCCGCTTAATGAATTCCATCGCATATACGCGCCGATAGGCTGGCTCCTCAGGAAAGAGCTCTACGAGCTGGGCAAAGCCCGCAAGTACATCTTCGGAGCGATCCAGCTGAGACAATATCTGAATGCGCAAGAGCTGAAGCACAGCAACTTTAGGGTCAATATTAAGCGCGCGATCAAGCTCGGCGATAGCGCCGTCTAAATCACCGTTCATACCACGTTCGGTCGCGAGCACGGTGGTCGCTTCGGTCTGCGCTGGTTGGATGGAAATTGCCTGGCGCGCCAGTTTAACGGCGCCCTCAGTATCGCCAAGGCGCAACAAGACACCAGACTTCAACGCAATGGCATCGACGGAAGTCGGGTCTATCTTGAGTGCGGTATCGGCAGATTCGAGCGCGGCAGTCTCGTCGCTACCGATCAAATAGAGTTTGCCAAGTTGGATATGCGCAAAGACATTGTCGGGCTCAAGCCGAATAACACGCTGATACAATCCGAACATCGCTTTGAGGTTTTGCTTGCTTTCAGCAATTTCAGCCAGGCTTAGTAAAGCTGGCACATATGTCTCATCAATCTTCAACACATTTCGAAATTGAATATTGGCTTTTCCGTAATCACCGTTTTCAAGAAACTCCTGCCCGCTGGCGTAATATTTCTCAACCTTCGCTTCCGGCGACGAACAGGCTACTGAAAACATGCTGAGCCCAGCAATGGTTGCAATCTGGATCCAGCGTGTAAATTTTCCACGCGGTGTAAAGCTGCGTTGCTGAATAACGAACGGTCGATTCATATCATTAGTCATTTACTTCCCCCTAAACAGGTCCAAAATTTGTCAATCTCACAAACATACGACGCCGTGTATTATGCCGTAGCTGCGCGCCCGGCGTCCAAAATCCGTTCTTCATTCGCCGCCGCGCGATAGTTCATAGCGTTCGCCCGCAGGACCGCTCGTTGACGCGCTGTTGCACTGTCTACGTAAAGCGTCCGGCCGCTTCTGGCGACATGTTTTTCCAGCATTAAGACCTGCCCAAGAAAAGACCGGTCAAACTGGCTTACCGCCGTAAAATCAAGCACGACATCAGTCCCATGCGCTGCAACAATCCGGAACGTCTTACGGGCTGCGGCAAGGTTTGCGGCCGTGAACGCCCCGGAAAGTACAATTGTGGTCCGTGATGGGCTGCGACGGATATCAGCCGCCGCCATAACGCCCGCGCCCGTCGACCGATGACGCAACGCCAGCCACTGAGGCGCAAGACGGCGTGCTATGATCGCGACCAGTGCAACGGCGTCGCCAAAATAACGCCGCCACAAAGCCGGCTCTTCTCTAATCCGCCAAGCCCATTCGAGACCCAATTTCTTAACCATCTCTGGCGCCCGGACGATCTGCCCAGCGGTAAAATCCACCACCGCACCAAGATGCGCGATCACCGGCGCGTCCAACCGGTCCTTGTTTCTGTCTATCCAGGCCTGGCCTTTCGCAGCGCCCAGCGCGACAACAACAAAGTCCGGACATGCGGCATTAATCTCAGCAATAATTTCCGGCGCGCTCATAGTCTCAACGTCGCCGAATCCCGGATTGAGGCTGCCAACCGCCTCCACGCCGCCTTGCTCTTGGTTCAAAGCCTGGACCGCCGCCGCACCCGCGCCGTCACGCCCACCAAAGAAAAACACTTTTGTTCTGCGCTCGCCAAAACCTGGGCGCCGGCGCAAAGCTTCAAATATATCCGCGCCGGCAACTCGCGACGGCGCCGGAACGCCCAACATTTTCGCCATCGCCACCAGCGGCGCTCCATCAATGAAACTAAGATCGGCGTCCAAAATTTCCCGCCGCGCCGCACGATCCCGCAACACGCGCACCAACCAGTTCACATTTGGCGTGACAAACGAAAGCTTGCGTCCGGTCCGCACCGCCGCATCGATCTCCGCTACCGCCCGGTCAACCGTAGCGACATCTACGGGCAGGCCCAACAAGCACCATATGTCACGATCAAAATCATCGCGCGGCGTAAGCTGTCTTGTCCGTCCGGCAATCGCGGCCGGTTCCGGCTGAAGCGCGGATTGCGTGGCCGGGTCTCTTTCCACAGCGCCGTCCCGCACCGATGAAGATTTTGCCCGTAATCCCGCCATAAATGCGCGCCTTTCATATTCTGGTTAACAAAAACAGCGTTCCAAACTGAACCCTGCACCGGTGTTAACGCCTTTTAGATCACTCGTCTGGCCATACTTGAGCAAGGCCCGGGCCAGCTTTTCGTCTAACCGCTTGGGTCTGGCGGCGCCGACAGGGCTTGGGAAAAAGTCCCGCGGCGATACCCGCCGCAGCAAGTTTAACGCACTATACCCGCATTTAGGTCATTCAATTAACCTAAAGCCAGGCTAGCGACAAAGGCCTGACGGCGCTTCAGCGCCCTAAAATTGCCATTCGGTCATAGAATTGACGTTATATGTCAGCCCATTGCCACGTTGCTCCGGACTGTGAGCAGTTGCCGGCGACTGGCTCTAAAGCGTATATTGCACCAAATACCGCAGCCAAACGAATAGCTTAGCTATTGGCCGGCCGTTTTAGCGCCGTAAATTACGAACCGGCCTAAAGCTTGCAGAAAAGGCGTAATCTGGGGCTTGCAACGGAAGCCGGTAGGACGAATAACGGCCATATTGGCATGATACCAGGCCCTAAATTGAATTGGACAGTGCTAGAATGGGCGACGAATTTTCACTAGAAGATGTGCTAATCATCCTACAGCGCCGGTTTTGGTTTTTCCTTATCCCGGTTCTGGTGATTGTGCCGCTTGGCATTTTGACGGTGATGTTGCTGCCCCCAAAATACACGGCAAAGGGGACAATCCTTGTTGAATCGCAGCAAATCCCTACCGAATTCGTCCGCTCTACAGTCAACGCTTACGCTCAGGAGCGCATCCAAACCATCCGCCAGCGGGTGATGACGCGTAATCGGCTGCTTCAGGTCGCCGATAAATACACCGTCTTTCCACGAAACACCCGCCTATCTGAAAGTGAGCGCGTCGATTTGATGCGGTCTGACCTCAAAGTCGCCCTGATCACCATCGACCGGGGCCAGCGCTCGACCAAAGACGGCACGATTGCCTTCACCGTTTCCTACACCGCGCGCGACCCCGCCAAAGCCTATCTGGTCGCTAATGAATTCATGACGCTTTTTCTCAGTGAAGACGTCCGCTCACGAACGGCCGGCGCATCGAACACTACTGAATTTTTTGAGCTGGAAGCATCCAAGTTACGCGCTGAAGTTGGCGCCATCGAAAGCCGTATCTCGAACTTCAAAGTCGAAAACTCAGACGCATTACCCGAACACCTCAACATGCATCTTGATATGCTTGAGCGCGCAACACGTGAATTGAACAGCACGCAGCGGTCCATCGAATCCTTGGAAGAAGAAAAGCGCTTCCTGGAAACCCAACTGGTTTCCAATGTCGGCCCCGAAAATGGATTATCGCAAGAACTGCTGCGTCTTGAGAGCGAACTGGCGCGGTTGCGCGGAACCTATCTCGACACCTATCCGGAAATTAAAGCCAAGCGCGACGAAATAGCCGCCATAAAACGCCAGATGGCGCCAAGCGCTGATATTCAGCGGCTGCGCACAGCACTGCGCGATGCCGAGGCTGCACTGTTTTCTATTGAGCGAACAGACGCGGCGAGCGCCGAAGAAATCGCTGCCTCCGAGGCCGTTGTCGAGGCCGCTCGCGATGCGCTCAGCGAAAGAATTTCGCGCGAGACCCGTAACGGGGCAACAGACATTTCCGGCGTGCAAATGGAAGGCCGCCTCGCGATTATTGAAAACCGTATCCGCATGCTGGACCGGTCATCAGACGGTCTGCGCGCTCGAATAAAAGATTATGAAACGCGCATTGGCAAAACCCCCACGGTCGAGCGAGACCTTGCCGGCCTGACGCGCGATTATGAAAACACATTCCAGGAATATCAGGAGGTTCGCGGTAAGCAACAGGACGCCCAGCTGGCCGAAAACCTTGAGGAAAACAGACAGGCGGAAAAGTTTTCCATTCTTGAGCCTGCGCTGCGACCCGATCGACCGACCAGCCCAGATCGCATGAAGCTCAGCATCCTTGTAATTTTTCTCGCTTTTACCGCTGGCGGCGGCATTGGACTTCTGGCCGAGCTTTTATCTGCCACCATCCGCGGCCGCAACCATGTGTCCAACCTGGTGGACGAACACCCCATCGCCGTCATTCCATATATACCTGGCCACAAAAACAAAAAACCGGCGTTTCTTTCGCTGTTTGCGCAACGCAAAATTGGCGTCGATAACCTGCCGGAAACGGCTTAACCATTTTCGATTAGCGCGCTTCCCAAAAAGTAAGAACCCGTTTTCGGATAAACAAGCGCACAGAACAAAGGACTAGAGCACTACCGTGTTTCAAGAAAAGATGGAAATGTTCTAGGTTGATGTCATGGACCGTATTCGACAAGCAGTAACGCGCGCGCGCAGCGGCGCAAAGCAAGCCGCTCTAACGGCTACGAAACGCCCGCAAGCGCCGCGCCTTGCAACCAACGACATGAGCGACGACCATCCGTTGTCAGACGACCGGTTTGCGCCAGCCGCATGCAATTTTGACAAGTTCGGGGCCCATCGCATCATTTCAAATGAACAAGACCCGGTGCTCAACGCTTATCGCGTTCTTCGCACCCGCGTTTTACAGAAGATGGACGCCGCCGGATGGAAGACCATCGCCGTTGTCTCTCCCGGCGCCGGCGCGGGCAAAACCGTTACCGCAATCAATCTGGCTATCGCCATCGGCGCAAAGACCGGCGCGCATCCGGTGCTCGCCGATCTCGATTTTTATCGGCCCAGCGTGGCGCGCTATCTCGGCTTTCGCGACCCCCCCTCTCTGCTGGACTATTTTGAAGACAAACGCAGCCTTGACGAGGTCACGGTGCGCCCGGACCTTAACGATTTGCTGGTGATGCCCAACGAACGCGTGACCCGCAGGGGCGCGGAGTTTTTAACCTCCGAACGTACCGATCAACTCATCCATACAGCGACTACCGACTATCATGCACGCACCGTGATCTTCGATATGTCGCCGCTGCTAGGCTGCGACGACACGCTCGCCTTTTTACCCAAAGTCGATTGCGTGCTGCTTGTGGCAGCCAGCGGCCAGACCCGGGTATCAGAATTGAAGGAAGCCAAACGCATCCTCGCCAAGACCAATGTGATCGGTACGGTCCTCAACAAATCGCCGCGTGCGTTGATGGCCAACCCGTATTATTAACCAAACCTTTCTAAAGAAACACGACAGCGCCCCAAAACTGGCTGCAAACGCTGCTCCCGCAGCAATTCGTTCCCCAAAATGCGCAATATTTCAGGGTTTGACTGGCCAGGCTGCTTGATCCAGCCGGTAAACTGCCCAGTATAATGAATGGTGAAGCCTATGTTCACCGAATTGTCAGCGTTTTATCGTAACAGAACCGCTGTTTTACATTAGGCCAATATGCAGGTTTCACAGTCAGTTAAGTTCGCAGCGCTCATTGTTGTGCTCACCACGCTCTATTTCCTCGCCCGCGGGCTGTTTGGAGACGGGGGCGACGCCATCGACGCCGCAGCGCCGAGCCGCTTCACTGTGGTCACGCAGAGCGTGTCGCCACAGTCCTGGCAGGCTGAAATTATCGTGCGCGGCCGCACTGCCGCCGAACGCAAAGTTATCGTCCGCGCAGAAATCGCCGGCGCGATAGCGGCGACGCCGACGCCGGAAGGCGCGTCTGTTCGCAAGGGCGATGTGCTGTGCCAGATTGAGGTGAATGCGCGCCAGGCGGAACTGGCCGAAGCGAGCGCAGCGCTTGACAAAGCGCGGCTTGATTACAACGCAGCGGTCAAACTCCATGAAGGCGGGTTCCGGTCCGTGACCGCTGTTGCGGCAGCGAAAGCCGCGCTCGACCTGGCGGTCGCCAGCACAGAGCGCACCGGCATAATCCTGTCAAAAACCAAAATCTCCGCACCGTTTGACGGCGTGTTTGACCGCCGCAATGTCGAGATTGGTGATTTTTTAAGCGTCGGGGACCCCTGCGGCACCGTTATCCAGCGCTCGCCATTCCTGGTGATCGGCGCCGTCTCCGAAAAGGATGTTGCCAAGGTTTCAAAAAATGATCGCGGCGTTGCACGCCTGGCGACCGGAGAAATCATTGAAGGCGTTGTTCGATTTGTCGCCGCCGCCGCCGACCCGGCAACGCGCACCTTCACTGTCGAGCTACAAGTC
>JAJFFZ010000178.1 GCA_021776395.1 Hyphococcus sp.
GGGCCAAAGAACGCCGCATCGCCAATCCCGGAAGAGGCGAGATAGGCTTCGGCCGCCTTGGCGGTGGTGCGGGGATCGCGGCCATAGGGCTGGCCGGTGGATGGCTCCAGCACATCGCAGAAAATCGCCAGCGTCGACTGCGCAAAGAAAGGGTCAAGCACTGCGGTCGCCGCATCCGGCGCCAGCACCATGTCGGATTCGTTGATTGCCTTCCAGCCATTGATCGACGAGCCGTCAAACATCGAGCCTTCGGAAAAGAAGTCCTCATCGACCATCGACTGGTCGAAGGTGACATGGTGCCATTTGCCCCTGGGGTCGGTAAATCGAAGATCGACGAATTTGATGTTTTCGTCTTTGATTTTTTTTAAAACTGCGTCTGCGCTCATCGGGGGCATGCTCCTTCAAGGGTTCAATCGTGCGATCATCCCGCCTTCGGCGCTCATATATGCCCCGGCAGCGTAGCGACCGGAATTAAGGATGCGCAAAATTTGGCCTGCGAGGCAAGCAAATTATTGCACTGCAACAAAAATGCGTGTGCTTTGACTGAATATTCTAACTTCCCGCAATATAATTGCGCGATAGAGGCTGGCTGATGCGGCTAGCTTGTTCCAGATTGCGGCCGGCTTTACCGGGTAAGAAACACGGAGACGACATTGAACGCTGGCGCTGCATCCTCTGACGCCCCTTTTTCGGGGCAGGCTTTGAGCCTCTGGGTGCTGACCGATGGCAAGATCGGCGACGATGTTCAATGTCTGGCGGTGGCGGGGGCGTTGTCGGCGGATTTTGAAAAGCGCGTGATTGCGCCGCGCTGGCCCTGGCAGTGGCTGGCGCCATGGGGCCCGATTGACCCGCGCGACGCGCCGCAAAGGCCGGACAGCCCCATCGCCCCGCCCTTCCCTGATGTGTTGATCGCATCGGGCCGGCGCGCCATCCCTTATGCCCGCGCGGTCAAACGCGCCAGTAATGGCAAGACATTTGTCGTCATCATGAAAGACCCGCGCATTGCACCGCGCCATGCGGACCTGATTTGGGCGCCCCTGCATGACCGCCTAAGCGGCGCGAATGTGGTCTCGACACTAACCTCGCCGCACGGTCTCGGCGCAAAGCTCACCGAGGCGCGGGCAAATCCGGCGCCGAAGATCGCGAAATTGCAAAGGCCGATGCTCGGGGTGGTCCTCGGCGGGCCCAGCGGCGGCGCGCAATTTGGCGCCCGTGCGACAGACGATCTCGTGCAAAAAATCCTCGCCGCAAAGAACAACTTCGCCGCGCTGGCGGTGGTCGCCTCACGGCGCACGCCGGCGGAGTTGTTGCGCACAGTTGGCGGGGCCGTGGCCGGGCCGGATGGTTTTGTCTGGGACGGCTCAGGCGATAATCCGTATATTGACATTTTGGCGAATGCCAGCGCGCTTATAGTCACCGCCGATTCCCACAATATGATGAGCGAGGCGGCAGCGACGGGCGCTGCGGTCTATGCCTGGCGTCCGCCGGGGCTGGCCAGAAAGCTTGGCTGGTTTGTCGATCAGCTCGAAGGCCTGGGCGCTGTGCGTCCGCTCGTTGGCGAGGTAGAGGCCTTCAACGCTGCGCCCATCGATGCGACGGCAGAGATTGTTGCGGAAATCAGACGGCGGCTGAAGGACGGGGCGGATTAGCCGTCATTGTCATGAGCAGGCGCCGTTGCATCCCATGCGGCCAAGTTAATCGTCGCGGACCCCAACAAAGAGCGCGATCAACGCAATCATCCCGCCATAACGAAAGGCGGAACTGAGCACGGGTCCGCGCATCACGTCGGATCGCCATAGCTCAAACCAACCCTCGGCAATGACGATAAAACCGCTAAACAACATAAAGACCGCGACTGCGCAGCCAGTCAGCGCCAATGTTTTGGCTTTTGTAAAAGCGTCTGCATCGCCTGCGCGCGCCGCCCACATCCGCCATGCGCCGGCAAGGCACAAAAGCCCCGCAATCGTTTTAGACAGCATGATGAATAATGCGCCAGCGATAATTACCGCCGGGTTCGTCGTCGCCTTCCAGCTATCGGCGCCGCTTTCAAATGTCGCCATCGACGTGACAGCCGCCACGGCGCTGGTCGTCCCGCTCCAGTCAACAACATTGCCAAAAGCGCCGAGCAGTCCCCACAGAGCGACGCTTAAGACTAACAGGATTTTTATGCTCCGTACCATGATGATTCTCCCTCCAATTTGAAGCCACGGTAGCAGGGGTCTCCAGCGGCGCACAAGAACAGGCTGGATCATCGGGCGATTATTCAGATTTAGGCCCAAACCCACCTCCACTCATCCCCGCGAAAGCGGGGACCCAGAACAACACGCACCGGATATGGCTCTGGATCCCCGCTTTCGCGGGGATGAGCGGAATGTTGGCGTGCGGCTCAGATTAATCGCCCGATGATCTAGAGCATCCTGACGCGTATTTGATTCACAACTCTATCGAACTGTGATTCGGTGTTTTCTGTGGCACAGGAGGCATTGATGGCACGAGGATATGACGCAGCGCTTCGCAATCGGGTAATCAAAGCGGTGGCGGCGGGGTC
>JAJFFZ010000179.1 GCA_021776395.1 Hyphococcus sp.
AATCTATGATTCAATTTAACTCGGATTTGCTCTAGTCAGCGCGCACCGCATTAATTTCAAACTCAACGCGCACCGCCAGAGCGACCTTCTCGCTCTCCAGCCAGGATGCGCCCATGCCGAGGCCATAATCGGTGCGGACGAGATCAACGCCGCCGGCGGCGTGTGCGCGGTCGCCGTCAATATCCAATGTAAAGGCCAGCGTGATGTCGTGAGAGAAGTCCTTGATGGTTAGCGTTCCGTCAACCTCATAGGCGTTGGCGCCAGTTTTGCGGATAGTGTTGGACGTGAACTGCGCGCCTTCGTATTTTTTGACATCGAACCACGCGCGGTCCTTCATCGTGTCATCTCGAAACGGATTACCGGAGCCGGCAGAGGCTGGGTTGACGCCAACACGGATTGACGAGGCGCCAAGATTGCCCGGATCGAAAACAATCTGCGCGGTAAATTCGGAAAACTGCCCCTCAAACTGCGCGCCGCCTTCCTCGCCAATAAACCGCAGCGTGCTGGCGGGATAATCCACCGTCCATACGGGCGGCGGCGCGACGGAAACCATCGTTTGTGTGGGCGACGGCTCCGGTTCTAACGCTGCTTGAGGTAAGGGCTCGGCTGTTACGACGACTTCAGGTGCAACGCTGTCGTTATTCAGCGGCGCGGACGCCGTCACTGGCGGCGCCGCTGGTTTAACGGCCGCAGCATCCGCTGGCGTTGTATCAGGTAACGCAACATCAATCGGAACAGCGCTATCGCGTTCTACGACACCACTCTTTTGAAGGTAGGAAAAAGCCGCCAACCCCAGCGCGCCGAAAATGAGGGCGACGCCGATCAGCGCAACAACGCGCGGCGCCATGCTGCGCAACACGCCGTCGCGATTGACAAAGCCGTGCTTCAACGCGGCGCCAACATGAAGCACAAACAAAAATAAAATTGAAAACGCTAAATACTCATGCACCTCCACAAATGTTTCCGCAGCAGCAGCGCGATCAGCAACCCCATTGAAAAACGGAAAATCCGGGACTTCGAACAGGCCAAACCAGAGCGTCGTCACATTCAGCGGCGAGACCGAGACAATCGCCAGCCCCGCCAGCGGCGTTATCAGCATTAGCGCGTAAAACGCCCAATGGGTAAGGCGCGCAATCAGCTTTTGCCAGCCGGGCATGAAGCTCGGCAATGCCGGCGGCTTGTGCGCCAGGCGCCAGCCGAGCCGGATGAGGGTCAACCCAAGGATAGACAGGCCAAAGGACTTGTGGAGCTGATAGAGGTCAAACTTCACCGATGATGAATTCGGCAAGTCAGCCATATACAGCCCGCTGGCGATCTGTGTCAGGATTAAAACCGCAATCGCCCAATGCAGGGCGACCGCAACGCTTGAATATCGTTTTTGTCCCAACAGCATAACGCGCCCTATTCAAGCGGCTTTAAAAATTCCGCCTGGATAGTAATCGCCACCTCATCACCAACAGCTGGAACATAAGTATCCACGCCAAAGTCGGTGCGATTGACTGTGCCGGTTGCCGTAAAGCCGACTTTATAGGCCTGGACAAAGTCATCCAGCGCCGTGCGGTTCAATATGACATCGAGATCGACCGGCTTGGTAATGCCTTTGATGGTCAAATCACCGGTCATCACGCCGGTATTCTCACTGGTTTTGGTCAGCTTGGTGCTGACAAAAGTAATTTCAGGGTATTTGGCGGTGTCGAAAAACCTGTCGCTGTTAAGATGGCCGTCAAACACATCAACGCCAGAGTCGATTGATGTTGCGTCAATCACAACCGAGATGCTGGACGCGGTTGGATCGTCCGCATCCCATTCAAGTGTCGCGTCCCAATCGCGCCAGCGCAGCATCGGGTGCGAATAGCCAAGATGCAGATAGCTGAAAGTAATGTAACGGTGGCTAGGGTCGGCCTGATAGGTTCCCGACACCGCCTCTTCAGCGCCAGCCCCCGATGCGGCGACGCCCAGCGCGAGGCTGACGACGCCCGCAAAAATAAACCCGTGCTTTTTCATATTCATTCCATTCCTGTTGCAGCAAACAAAATTCTAACCCAGACGCTCATCCTATCAGCTTTCCTGCGTGCCCTCGAGCGTTCTCACGCCGACGTGATCGGCGTTAAAACCGCGTCACAATCTGCTCCATCACTGGCCGCGCCCGCTCTTTCGGGTCCGCTTTAGCAGAGCCCATATAAATATAGCCGGCAATTCGTTCGCTCTTATCTAAACCGAGCGCGGCGAGGACGCGCGTGTCATAAGCATACCATTCGGTAATCCACTGCGCGGCGAACCCCTCCGCGCTAGCAGCGATCAACATGTTCTGGCAGACGGCGCCTGCGGTGAGGATTTGCTCCCATTCCGGTGTGCGATGGTCGCGGTCGACTTTTGAAATCACCGCCACAACAACCGGCGCGCGCAAAAAACGGCGCTGTTCGAATGCAATTTTCTTTTCATCCGCATCCGGCTCACGCGCGATAAAAGCCTCGCGCAAGACATCGCCAAAGCGCGCGCGCGCATCGCCCTCGAAGATGATAAAGCGAAACGGCGTCACCCGGCGATGGTCCGGCGCGCGCGCGGCGATGGTTAAAATGGAGGCCAGCGTCGGCGCATCCGGGCCGGGCTCGGTGAGGCAATCCGCTGGGGTCGACCGGCGCAGGCGCATGAGCTCCAGGGTCTGGGCGCTCGCCCGGCTGGGTGGCAAGGGGTCGCCGAGCTGCGGCCCGGGGCCTGGCGGCGTTAAATATTTCTGCAAAACCACCGCTCTCCACTTGCAAACATTCGGCGAATGTTATGGAGATAGACGGATCACGGCGCATTTCACAAGCCGCGATTGCTGAAGCATGTTTTTCACTTGGGAATCAAATAGATGGCGGGCGCAATTGCGGCATCGGCGGATGGCTTTTTGGAGCGGCTTCAGGCCGGGCGCCTGCCAGAGGCGCTGACAGCGACGACGCTGGACGAGGCCGGGCTGTCTGCCCACGCCCTCGCCGCCCTGTTTGAGACCCAGCTAAAAAGTCGTCGGCTTGACCTTGAGGCCCGCCGGCTCGGCGCGGAAAAGCGCGGCTTTTATTCGATTGGCAGCGCCGGTCATGAGGGCAACGCCGCTGTCGCTCGCGCCTTCCGCACCGACGATATGGCGTTTTTGCATTACCGCAGCGGCGCGTTTTATATTGAACGGGCAAGAAAAATTCCTGGCGAGACGCCCCTATGGAACATGGCGCTCTCATTTGTCGCCTCGTCAGACGACCCGATCTCCGGCGGGCGCCATAAAGTCATCGGTTCAAAGAGTTTATTCATCCCCCCGCAGACCAGCACCATTGCATCACACCTGCCAAAGGCGATGGGTGCGGCGTTTTCCATCTCGCTGGCGCGCACGCAGAAAAAACATGATGCAGTGATGCCCCATGATGCGGTGGTGTTGTGTAGCTTCGGCGATGCGTCGGCGAACCAGTCCACCGCACAAGGCGCCATTAAAACCGCAGCGCTCACCGCCTATCGCGGTCTGCCCTTGCCGTTGGTTTTTGTGTGCGAGGATAACGGCATCGGCATATCGGTGAAGACGCCGACGGGTTGGGTTGCGGCCAATTACAGCGCCCGGCCAGGCCTCACTTACATCTATGGCGATGGCCGCGATATCGCCGATGCCATGCGCGCCGCACGCATGGCCGAACATTGCGCGCGGATGCAACGCAAGCCGGTGTTTTTACACCTGCGCACCGTGCGACTGATGGGCCATGCGGGCTCCGACCTTGAGACCAGCTATCGCCCCCGCGCTGAGATTGAAGCGGAGGCTGACCATGACCCGCTGCTCCACACCGCCCGACGGATTATTGAGGCCGGCGTGATGGCGAAAGACGATATCGAAGCTTTATACGAGAGCATCGGCGCGCAGGTGCGCCGCGCTATGGAAGCGGCTTGCACGCGCCCGAAGCTCACCACCGCGCAAGACGTTACCTCCGCGCTGGCGCCGCCGCCGACAACGCGCGCAAGACGCGCGGCAAAGCCCCTCGCCAGCGCGCCCGACGACAGCCGCGCCCGCAGCGAGCCGCAACACATGTCGCGGCTGATTTCGCTGGCGCTCAGCGAACAGATGGCGCGCGACCGCAATGTGACGGTGTTCGGCGAGGATGTCGGTCACAAGGGCGGGGTTTACGGCGCCACCACCCGGCTGCAACAAAGGTTCGGACCGGCGCGGGTGTTTGATACGTTGCTCGACGAGCAATCAATCCTCGGAACCGCCATTGGCCTTGCCCATAACGGGTTTTTACCCGTGCCGGAAATCCAGTTTCTCGCTTACGTCCACAATGCCGAAGACCAGCTACGCGGTGAAGCGGCTTCCCTGTCATTCTTTTCCAATGGTCAGTATACAAATCCTATGGTCGTGCGCATCGCCGGGCTCGCCTATCAAAAAGGCTTTGGCGGGCACTTCCACAACGACAATTCGGTGGCGGTGTTTCGCGATATTCCAGGGCTGATCCTTGCCTGCCCGTCGAGCGGCGCGGAGGCGGTGAAAATCATGCGCGAAGCGTTTCGTCTTGCCCGCGAAGATGGTCGCGTAGTGGTTTTTCTGGAGCCGATTGCGCTTTACGGAACCCGCGACCTCTATGATGGCGACGGAAAGATGGCGGCAATGTTTGACGAGATTGACGGCGAGGCGGCGTTTGGCGACGTGAACATTATCGGCGATGGCGAGGATATCGCCATCCTCACCTATGGCAACGGAACCTACCTTTCCCAGCGCGCCGCGCGAGTGTTGAAAGCCAAAGGCGTCGCCGCGCGGATTATCGATCTGCGCTGGCTGGCGCCATTGCCGATCGATGCGGCTATCGACGCCATTGGCAAGCGGCGCCACGTTCTGGTGGTCGATGAGTGCCGCAAGACCGGCGGGCCGGCAGAGGAAATCATCACCGGATTTGTTGATCGCGGTCTTGATTATAATATAGCCCGCATCACCGGCGCCGATAGTTTCATCCCGCTCGGCCCGGCGGCCAACACCGTGCTGATAGGCGAAGGCGACATTGTCGCCGCAGCGCTAGCGCTGACGGCCACGCAAAACCAGCAGGCGGCGCAATGAGCCCCGCGCCCAAGCAATCCGCCGTCGTCATATTTCCGGGCCGCGGAACCTATGGCAAGGACGAGCTTGGCTATCTTGCCCGCCATCACAGCGACAAGACGGAATTCATCCACGGCATCGACCAATGGCGCGAGAGCGCCGGGCGCGAGACCATCTCATCGCTCGATAACGCCAAAACTTATTCACCGGCAAAACACGCCTCCAGCATCAACGCCTCGGCCATCATCTATGCTTGCGCGCTGGCCGACTTTGCCGACATCGATCGCGACCGGTTTGAAATTTCCGCCATATGCGGCAATTCCCTTGGCTGGTATTTAACCCTCGCCGCCTCCGGCGCGCTCAATCCGGCCAACGCCATTCGTCTGGTCGATACGATGGGCGCGCTGATGGAGGAGAGCGGCGTCGGCGGGCAAATCATCTATCCATTTGTTGACGAAGACTGGCGCGCCAGCCGCCAAAACGAAAAAGCCATTGGCGAGGCGTTGCATGCGGGCCGCACCGCGGGCAACGCCTTCCTCTCCATCCGGCTGGGCGGTATGGCGGTGCTGGCCGGCGACCAGGCCGGCATGGCGGCGATGGAAAAGTCTCTGCCCAAGACGCAAGGGCGTTATCCGTTTCGCCTCGCGCGCCATGCGGCGTTTCACACACCGCTCCTGGCGCCGGTCTCGGACACAGCCCTGGAACAGCTAGGGCCCGAACTCTTCGCCGCGCCAACAATGCCGATAATCGACGGGCGCGGCGCAATCTGGACACGCAATGCAACCGATACGGATGAACTCCATCGCTACACGCTCGGCCAGCAGATCACCGAGACCTACGACTTCTCCAAATCTGTCGAAGTCGCGATCAAGGAGTTTGCCCCGGACGTGTTAATCCTCGCTGGCCCCGGCGCAACGCTTGGCGCGGCGATAGCGCAGGAACTCATCCACCACCGCTGGCTCGGGCTCGCCACGAAAGCTGATTTTTCAGCGCGCCAGAAGGCCGATCCGTTCTTGCTTGCCATGGGCCGGGAAGATCAGCGGCGGTTGGTGGTTTGAGGACGTTGCGCGCGCATCACTGCTGCTAACCCCCTCCGTCCCTTCGGGACACCTCCCCCGTAAACGGGGGAGGAATTATGTAGTGTTTGCGGCGCCCTCTTTCTTCCCCCGCCCGACCGCGAAGGCGGTCGAATCATAATCTGCGCGCATTCGCGCGCGGGCGGGGGAAGTGGCCGCGAAGCGGTCGAAGGGGGTTCTTAAAAAACCACGCAAATCCGCACAACCCCCACACGAATCGACTCTTCGATTTTACAACCCAGAGAGGGTAGTTGAGCATAAAACCTATATTTGGTGAAAAGTTATCCTCATGCGTTTGGGCGGTCGTATTCTGCGAATATGGAAAAAACTCTAATGGCCCAAAATTCACGCCTACCGTCCGACATCAACGATCTGCGCCATCACATCGATATGCTCTCGCGCAAAGTTGCGGCAGCGTTGCGGCGACCAGCCATGCACCGGGTCCGGGTTTACGGTGGCGTCCTTGAACGGCATCTCAAGCGTCATCGCCAGGCAGTTCCATGTCTCGGCGACATAGTTGGTGGCGATCGCGAGATTGGCGCCGCGCGGCGGCGGTGCGGGGTAGCCGTCCTCGGTTTGAAAGTCCTTGCTCGCCTGCAACAACAGCGTGCTGTAGCGCTCAAATATCGACCGATGGCGCTCATCCCAGGACGGAATGCCGATGGCGCCGTCGAGAAAATTATTGGCGATTGCCTCATCACCATGGGCGTCGAGGAACAAATCCACCCCGGCTTTACGCATTTCCTCGCGCACGAGAAACACTTCCGGGCTTTTGTCCATGCTGGTGTTTTGCCAGGCGCGGTTGAGGTCAACGCCGGCGGCGTTGGTGCGCAAATGACCGCGCCGCACGCCGTCAAGGTTCATGCAAGGAACCACATGCAGCGTAGCGTTGTTCCGCAACGATTTCGCAGTTTCATCATTTTCATCCGTCAGGCGATCGAGAAAACCTTCCACCCACCACGAGCCCATGGGTTCGCCGGGATGCTGGCGGGCGATCACCCACAGCTGATAGGCGCCCTCGCCGAACCGGAAGTAATCAATCGCCTGGCCGTCCAGCGTCTCGCCCAAAACCTTGGCCTGCGCCAACGGCGATTGCTTCACGCGCGCGACAAGCTCCCGGTAGCGCGTCGTCGGATAGGCACCGAAATACGCATACTGAATGGCGTCGGCGTCGGGCGTGTGTTCAATCGTCAGCGTCTGGCCGTCAAACGATGTATCAACGCGAAACCAGGTCTCGCCATCATAAGAAGCCACCGCGCGATAATCGCGCCAGCCGGCGACATAAGTCGCCGCGCCCGCATTCAAGATGCGCATGGTCAACGCCGCTCCGGCTGCGCCTTCAACCCGGAAATTAAACCATTGAAAAAAATCGGCTTTGCCGTCTGGCTGGACCTTGAGGCGAATATCGGACGCGTCCGAGGCGTCCAGGCAATCGATATTGCCGTGGTCGAAGTCACTGGAAATCTTAATCATTACGCATTTCTACCTGGGGTTACTGACACATGATGACAAGACGCTCTCTCCCCAGGCGCCGGATGGCGTTTCTTAGCCGCAGACGAGACTGCCGGCCAACAAACGTAGTCGCGCGCCTACTCTTTTTTCTCCGTAATCTGTGGCGCGACGCGGATATGGGTTTCTTTCAGCTGCGCTGCGCTGGGTTCGGCCGGCGCGCCCAGAAGAAGATCTTCGGCCTGCTGGTTCATTGGGAACATCGTCACTTCACGGATGTTTTCCTGCTCGGCCAGCAACATGACGATGCGCTCAAGCCCGAGCGCGCAACCGCCATGGGGCGGCGCGCCATATTTGAACGCATTCAACATGCCGCCGAACTTTTCTTCGACGACTTCCGCGCCATAGCCGGCAATCTCGAAGGCCTTATACATAATGTCCGGGCGATGGTTACGAATGGCGCCGGAGCCCAGCTCGTAACCGTTGCAGACAAGGTCGTATTGGAACGCCTTAAGGCTGAGATATTCGGCGTCCGTCTCAGCGGCGTTGAGCGCATCGAGCCCGCCTTGGGGCATCGAGAACGGGTTGTGCCCAAACTCGACTTTCTTGTTTTCCTCGTCCCACTCATACATGGGGAAATCGACGATCCAGGCGAGCGCGAAGCTGTCCGTGTCGGTGAGTTTCAATTCCTCGCCAATCAGAACGCGTGCTTTGGCGGCGACGGCGAGGAAGTCCTCCGGCTTGCCGGCAAGGAAGAACGCCGCGTCGCCGGCGCTCAAACCGAGCTGTTCGCGCACCGCTTCAGAGCGCTCGGGCCCGATATTTTTCGCCAAAGGACCCTTCGCTTCGCCTTCGCCAAAAATCATATACCCCATCCCCGGCAGGCCCTGTTTTTGCGCCCAGACATTCATCCGGTCGCAAAACGCGCGGCTGCCGCCGCCGGGCGCGGGGATGGCGCGGATTTCATGGGCCGGGTCCGCGTCAAGAATAGACGTAAACACCTTAAAGCCGGCGCCGCGGAAGTGATCGGAGACGGTCTGCATCTCTATCGGGCACCGCAAATCCGGTTTATCCGTGCCGTATTTCTGCATCGCTTCATCAAACGGGATCTGCACGAACGGATACGAGGAAACGCTGCGCTCGCCGGCGAATTTCGCGAACACATCGCGGGTCATCGTCCCCACCGCATCGAACACGTCCTGGCGCTCGACGAAACTCATTTCCATGTCGAGCTGATAAAACTCCCCCGCCGAGCGGTCAGCTCTGGCGTCTTCATCACGGAAGCACGGGGCGATCTGGTAGTAGCGGTCAAAGCCGGAGACCATGATCAGCTGCTTGAAGATTTGCGGCGCCTGGGGCAGCGCGTAGAATTTCCCCGGATGCAGCCGCGACGGCACCAGAAAGTCGCGCGCGCCCTCCGGCGACGACGCCGTCAGGATCGGGGTTTGAAAATCGGTAAAGCCCTGGCGCTCCATGCCGCGACGGATTTCGCTCGTCACCGCCGCGCGCAACATGATGTTGGCGTGCAACGTCTCGCGCCGCAGGTCGAGATAGCGGTAGGTCATGCGGATGTCTTCGGGGTAGTCCGGCTCGCCAAACACCGGCAGCGGCAATTCCTCAGCCGCCGACAACACCTCAAACGACGAAATCCGGATTTCAACCGCGCCGGTCGGCAGGTTCGGGTTGATGACATCGGCGTCGCGCGCCACCACCTTGCCCTCGACCCGGATCACGCTTTCCTGGCGCACCGCCTCGACATCGGCGAAAAACCCCATCTCCGGCTCGACCACCAGCTGGGTCAGCCCGTGATGATCGCGCAGGTCGATAAACAACAACCCGCCATGGTCACGCTTGCGATGCACCCAGCCCGACAGGCGGACCGCCTCGCCGACTTCGGACTGGCGCAAGGCGCCGCAATGGTGGCTGCGATAAGAATGCATAAGACTTCTCGTTGGGGCTCAAAATGACCGGAAAAGATAAGCCGCCGGAGTGGCCTCGGCGCGGCGTATTGTCAAGAGTGCGCACCGCGCGCGCCAGTCTTTTTCGCCAGCGCCGGGCCGAAACGCTTATAATGGGTGACGCCTCATGCAGACGCTGATAGAAGCCGCGCCCATGCAGATTATCACCACCACAGCCGAGCTCGAAGAATTCTCCACAGCGCTCGCAACAAAGCCGTTTTTCGCCGTCGACACCGAGTTCATGCGCGAGAAAACCTATTGGCCCATCCTCTGCCTGATCCAGGCGGCGGCCGAGGGCGTCGAAGCGATTATCGACCCGCTCGCCAAAGGCATCGACCTCGCTCCGTTTCTGGAGGTGATGGCGAATAAATC
>JAJFFZ010000180.1 GCA_021776395.1 Hyphococcus sp.
AAATCAGGCACGAATGACTGGACAGCATCGGTCCATGTCAACTGGTCTCCGGATGCCCTTCGTTCAGACTCGCCAGACACGATCCTTCAAGCGAACCGCGCTGATGAACGCGAATTATTCAGCACAATCCTTGAAGTTGGCGGTCCGCTGATCAAAGACCGTCTGTTTGTTTACGGCCTTATGCAGCTCAACGACAACAAGGCGATTAATGCACGCAACGCATCGCCTTTCGCGACTGTAGACAAGTCGAGTGATCCGTTCTGGGGTTTCAAGGTTGACGGCTTCCTTACAGATGAACATCACCTTGAGTTCACTTACTTCGACACCAGCCGCAAGACGACCCGTGAGAACGTGTTTTTTGACAACGTTAACGGAAACGTTGTCGATGACTCCTTCGGCACGGCGACCGCAACCACATTGTTTGAAAATGGCGGCGCAAGCTTTGTCGGTAAATATACCGGCTCCCTTACAGACTGGCTGACTTTGTCAGTCGCCTATGGTCAAAACGACGATAAGGGCGAGCAGATCCCTGGGTCTGCACTTTCCCGCGTCCGGGACCGGCGCACAGGTACGACACTTGAGCTCAGCCCGAACACCACGACCAGCGTCACTCGGCCGCGGACAACGGATCGTGAGTTTATCCGTGCTGATATCGATGTTCTGTTCGAAGCTTTTGGCGATCACCACTTGCGATTTGGGTTCGACAAAGAAAACCTCCTGTTCAACCGTACAACGGTCCGCAACGGACCGGCGAATGGTCAATTTGGCGGTCTATACCCAGTGATGCCAACCGGCAGCTTGTTCCTTTCTTTTGAGCAGGCTACCGCGGCGTCTCCACAGCTTGGCGGCACGTCTATATTGTCGGCTGGTGATGATTATGTTGAGCTGAACTACTTCAACTCGGGCGGCTCATTTACATCCGAAAACACGGCCTTCTATGTTCAGGACGAATGGGATGTGACGGACCGGTTGACGTTGAACCTTGGTCTTCGCCTCGATCAGTTTAGTAACTTCACTGCTGATGGCTCTCAGTTCATTGACTTCAACAAGGAATTTGGCCCACGTCTTGGGTTCTCTTATGATGTCTTTGGCGACGGCCGCGGCAAGTTCTTCGGCAATTACGGGGTCTATTATCTTCCCGTCGCCTCGAACACGGCCTTCCGTCAGGGTGCGCAAGAGTTCTTCTTCCGTGAATTCTGGACGTTCAGTAGTATTGGCGCCAACGGCATCCCAGTGCTTGACACCCAGATTCAAGGGTTTCCAACTCAAGTGGCGTGCCCGTTCAATTTGACCGGAGCTAGCGCTGGTACAGGTTGTTTGGTTTCTGGCGATGGTTCCGTTCAGGACCCAACAGCGTCAATTTCCGGCAATCTTGAAGCCACCAAGGAAACTGAATTCCTTGTCGGTTACGAGCAACAGCTCAACGATCTGTGGACTGTTGGCGTCACCTATCTTAACCGCCGTCTGAATACGACGGCTGAAGACATCGCGGTTGACGATTACATCAACAACTTTTGCGATGATCCAGCCAACGGTGTTGATGAAAGTGTTACGGATTGTTCGTCGATCTGGTCTGGCTTCCACCAGTACACAATCATCAATCCGGGTAACGATTCAACGATCACTTTCAGTGAATTGTTGCCAGGTGAAACGTCTCTTCGCACCGTGAACTTCACGGCGGCGCAGATTGGCCTGGACAAAGCTGAACGTAAATATGATTCGATCCAGTTCTCGTTCAACCGCGCCTTTGACGGGGTGTGGAGTGTTCGCGGGTCTTACACATGGTCAAACAGCCGTGGCAACACGGAAGGCTTTGTTCAGTCTGACTTCGGTCAGACCGATGCTGGTCTTACCCAGGACTATGACAAAACTGGGTTCCAGGATGGTTCATTCGGTAAATTGCCGAACCACCGGGCGCATGAGTTCAAAGTTTGGGGCGGCTATCAGGTCACCGAGGAGTTGAGCTTTGGTACAAACATCTCGGTGCGGTCTCCGCGTAAGTTTGGTTGTTTCGGCCTACACCCCGATGCAATTGGCTTAAGCCCGTTTGATCCGGCTCTTCGTTCGCCAAACGGTCCAGGCGTTGGTCTGAACCTTTACGGCGCTGCGTCGCACTTCTGTAACCTCACGGGCACGCCGGGCGGAAGTGTTGCCGTCCCACGCGGCACCGGGCCAGAAAGCGACTGGATTGCCAATGTTGATATGTCGGCGCGTTACGATGTCGAGCTGCCGACAGGCACAGTGATGACGCTTCGTGCAGATGTGTTCAACATCTTCAACTTCGATGGCGTGAACATCGTTGATGAGTTTGGCGAAACGGGTAGTGGTACGCCGCGCCCAGCTTTCGGTACGCCGTTGACATACCAAGCGCCTCGCTCGGTTCGGTTTGGTCTGGACATTAATTTCTAAAGTCCAACGAACTGACACTATTGGAAAAGGCGGCCTTCGGGCCGCCTTTTCTTTTTTGCCTAAAAAGAGAAATTCCCTATCCGTCGGTTAGCGGCTACCAAGTGATTATTGCTGGATCCCTACCCTGAGACGTGCGCCTTAGCCCTGATAAGCTTGCCGGAATTCATCCAGATACGAATCATAGGCCTTCGCGCCGCCGACTTGTGCTGTTGAAATCGGCTGGCGCACTTGCTCGACGCTTGCGGTCAACACAGGCCTGGATTGTTGTTTGTGGGGCTCGAAAACGGCGTCTTCTTCACGCAACCCTACGTGAGAGAGTATTCTAGATATCCATCGTCTGGGTTCGCTAACAAGCTCCTCATAGGGAACGGTTAGGATGCGGTCAGGGAAAATACTCGTCCAGTGTGCGTATAGTGCGTCATCAAGGCGAAAATAGCGACCAATATCGTCGAGCGACCAGGACCAGACAACGTCTGCCGAGAAATAGTTTCGAAACACCGAAATTGCATTGTCTTCAGGGTTTCTTCTCAGCCAGACAACCCTCGTGCGAGGCAGGCAGTGCAGTAACAGCCCCATAAACCGCGCATGAGACAGGGTTTTGTCAACAACACGCCCATAGGCGCCAAATCGTTGGTCAAGCATTGTTAGATAGTCTCGCGCCACCTCTCCCCACGGATCGGTGTCGGAACTACGTTGTTGATAGGCGCGCGCGCCCTGGAAGGAATAATCGCCCGCCGGGTGTAGGGCCGCCTTGAATAGATTGAGCTCTGCTCCGTTGGCGACCTGTGAATGGCTGGTCAGAATTTGCTCGACAAGCGTCGTGCCGGAACGTGGTTTGCCGGTGACAAAGATAGGGCGCTCGCTATTGCAAAATGATGGCGTGAGCTTGGCGATATTCTCAAGGGTGTAATGTTCAATCAGGTTGTCGGTAGATTTAGAGACCGCCTCGGCATTGAAGGCTTTCTCTTTCCGCCGGATATTAGCGCCTTCACTATAAGCCTGAAACGCGCGAGCATAATCTTGCGTGTCATGATAGGCTTTGCCTAGCGCATAATAGAAAGTCGCCTGAGAAATTGGCGGTGCGGCGGCGTATTTTTGGCGCAGGTTTTCCATCCGTTTCAGGTCAGGATCATCCGCGCTGAATTTTTTTATCATTGCCAGAGAAAGCCAATTTTGCCCCGTCAGCTCGGCCCTGTCTATGGTCTGGCGGATCAGCGGTTCGGCTTCATCGAAATTGCCGAACTGTGTCGCCAGCGTGCCGCGCAAATGTAATATCGCGGTATTTCCATCTTGTACGTCTTTGGGCAATCCGTTGATTGCCGTAACGGCCTCATCAGCACGCCCGCGCTTGGCTAATTCACTACAATAAGCCAAAAGGCGATCTAGTGTCAGGGGCGGTGTCTGCGCGTAGCGACGCATCGCCTCAACGGAAAGGTCAATTTCACCGATCTTGTCGCATAGCTTGGCGACGTTCCGCCAGCTATCTCCCGGTTCCGTATTCTCGCTCATGTAGCGACGAATAAGTGCGACGGCCTGTCGTCTTTCGTGCTGTCGTAACAAATCGACCGCATCATGAATTAAAGTCCGCTGAACCACCCGCCCTAGCCTATTTTATTTTTCAAGAAAACGCGCCAGCGACTTATTTGAGTCGCTCAACAACGATGGTAACATTTGGTTTGGAAAGTTCCATCCGATAGCCGGAAAATGTGCCGCGGCGGACGGTAACCTCTGGCGTATCGCCGTCTCTGAGCCGGACTTTCTGTCGGTCGCTAGAGCGCTGTGACCAGACTTGGCCATTGTCTAAAACAAGAATCAAGCGGCCGGTTTTGGTGCGGGCGAAATCTACAAGCGTTGCATTAACTGCTTCCGCCTTGACCCTCTTTTTATGCGCCCTGCGGCCTTCCTTGGATTTACTTTCCTGATTGGCGCGCGCCTGCTCTGAGCCAAGACCCGCCGGCATGTCTTCCGCTGCCGGTTCGGTTTCGGCAAGGCGAGGTTGTTCTTCCGCCTCGACAACAACAGCTGCAACTGGCTGCCCAGGGCTTATCAGCCCGGTGATGACCGCCTCAAGGCAGGCAATGCGCTCTTTTTTGTTGTCGGCAGTCTCGCGGCAATGCTCAATTGGGTCAGCTTGCGCCAGCACGTTAGTGGAAACGGAAAGCGCTGCGGCGCAAGCCAGCATACTGAGCGCTAATTTCAAATTGTCAGGGCTGGAAGACATACCAACAGGGCCTCATTCAAAAATCACCGCCACCATAGGCGCCAACGGAGCCATGCGCCAGTCTTGTTGAAGGCTACAGTGCCTGGGCGACGCGGCGGCGCTGGGCATGTTTAAAATTGACTAAATAGATTTCAGTGCTATATGAAATCGGTTATGTCGATTTTAACTTTGCTCGCGAGCGAAAGGCCGCCCTATGACACCCTTGCCGACATTGAGGCAGCTCCAGTTTTTTATGGCGTTGGTTCGCCGTCAGTCGTTTTCCAAGGCGGCTGAGGAATGTCTGGTTTCGCAGTCGACCCTGTCGTCGGCGATCAAGGAAATGGAGGCGTTGCTCGGCCAGCAACTGGTGGACCGCTCGACCCGCGCTTTCGCGCTGACGCCGGTGGGCGAGGAGGTTGCTGCGCGCGCGCCGGGCATCCTGGCCGGTACGGAAGATCTGGCGCGCGCGGCCAGTGCGCGCCGTCCGCTTGAGGGGGCGTTTCACCTCGGCGTCATTCCGACGGTGGCGCCGTTTGTTTTGCCGCGCGTCGCCACGCGCCTTCACGAAGCATACCCGAAGCTACAGCTGTTCTTGCGCGAAGACCTGACGGCCGCGCTTGCAGAAAGGCTTGCGGCGGGGCTGATTGATGCGGCGCTGCTGGCGCTGCCCTATGATTTGCCGGGTACGGAGATTATTGAGATCGGCGACGACCCGTTCTGGTTTGCCTGCAATGGGGAGCATCGCTTTGCAAAACGCCGCAAACTTGCCACGGAAGACCTCAAAGACTGCGCGCTGTTATTGCTGGAGGACGGGCATTGCCTGCGTGAACATGCGCTTGATGCGTGCGATCTGTCCGAGCGCGGCGGCAATGCGAGCTTTGACGGCACCAGCCTGTTCACCCTGGCGCAGATGACCCGCTCGGGTCTTGGCGCCACGCTATTGCCGGATATGGCGGTCAAGCAAGGGCTGGCTGAGGCTGCGGGTCTTGTCGCCATCCCATTCGCCAAACCGGCGCCGTCGCGAAAAATCGGCCTCGCCTGGCGCAAAGGGTCCGGGCGCGGCGACGAGGCGCGCGCGATTGTCGAAGTCATCAAAGAAATTTTTAATGCTGCGTGAGGTGTATGACCGGGCCGTTATACCGGGTGTTTGATGTCGGATATCTTGCCGTCATCGGACAACATAATCGCAATCGGCCGCGTCGATTTAAACTGCGTTAAAACAATCATTACGGTGACCGTAATCGGTACGCTGAGAAGCAGGCCGGCAAAACCCCAAAGCGTGCCCCATACGCTGAAGGAAAACAAAATGACCAGCGGGCTCAAGTTGAGCGTCCGCCCGACAAGGCGCGGTTCAATCCCGTTGCTCATCAGTTGATCAACACTAATGAGACTGGCCAATGTAATCACCGCCAGGCGCAGACCGCCGCCATCGGGTTGCACCAGCGCCAGCATCACCGGCAGGGTCATGGCTGAGGCGGCGCCAAAGATCGGGATATAATTCAACACAAAAATCAACAGCGCCCAAAACCCGGCAAACTGAATGCCGATAAACAGCATGATCACGTAGCTAAGACCGGCGGTGATTAAATTGCTCATGGTCTTAACGGTAATATATTGCCGGACCATGGCGGCGATATCGGCGAGCGTTTCATTGATAACGCGGCGTTGGCGCGCGTCAGCGCCGAGGAGGTTAATTTTCTTGAAGATGCGCCCGCGCTCTATCAGCATAAAGACGAGGTAGAGAAATATCGTGATGAAGGTCACGAAATTAGACGTCAGGCCGCTGAGACTGCCGGCAACCTGCGCCAGGAGCGGACGGATGAGGCTAACCGCCGATTGCTGCAATTGTTCAACGCCGCCGATCACCTCGCGCGGAAGAAAGTCTGTAGAGCGGACATAGGCAAGGGCGTTGTTGAAAATCGCGATCAGCCGCACTTCGTAATTTTGCCACTCTGCCAGCAATGTCTCGACATTGGATTTTATAATTTCAACAAACAACATCGCGCCAGCGCCGATTAATATGAAGGCGATCAGAAACCCGCACCAGTTGGGAATATATTTTCCAATAAAGGGCGCGCGGCGGACATTTTCCTTAAGCGTGTAAATCAGGAAACATAAAAACCCAGCGACCACCAGTGGGATTAAAATGCCACGCCCAATATAAGCGATAAAGCCGATCAGGATGGCGATGGCGAGGCTATAAAATATGCGCGCAATGCCTGCATTTTCAACGGTGTCGGCCATTTCTTTCTCCCGGTCGTATGGGGCTGTGGGTAGGGGAGTTCGCACGTCGCCGCCAGTCAAGAAAGTGCGGGAATTCACTTTTCATCACCGCGCGCGCGCATTACCTACTAGCCTCATGATCTGCTCGGAAATCGATTGGCGATGTCCTTATGCTGCGTTTGCGCCGCTGGCGGGCGAGGCGCATGCACACCTTCTCAGCGCTGGCGACGTTGCGCGCGGCGGCTGGTCGGTGCTGGTTGCGTTTCCGACGCAAATCATTGCGGCCGAGCCCGATGACGGCGGCGCCTGGCTGGCTGCCGTTCAGGCGGTCATTGATGCGCGTGCGGTGGATGCGCGCGCGGCGCCGACGCATGCGCCGTTTCATAGCGGTCTTGTTGGTTTCGTCGGCTATGAAGCGCTGAAGAGCATTGAGCCAAACCTTGATCTGCCGGCGAGCCCCTACGCTCTCCCCGATGCTGTGTTTGGCGTTTATGATGCGGCGGCGGTGTTCTCGCGCGAAGACCAACGCGCCTTTGTGGTTGGGCGCGCCGAAGCGGTATGTGATCAATTGGCAAGCGCCCTTGGCGAAGAGCCTGTTGCGGCGCCGGCCATGCCTGAATTTTCAGCGCCAACGTCGAATTTTTCACGGCAGGAATATGAAGCGGCGGTAGCGGCGATCATTGAGAAAATAAAATGCGGTGATTTTTATCAGGCGAATATTGCACAAACGTTGCAGGCGACAGGGGATGTCGGATTCTCACCGTTTGATCTTTATCGGGCGATTGCGCGCGAAAGCGATGCTGAGTTTGGCGCGGTTTTGCAATATCCAAATGGCGCGGTGCTGTCGAATTCGCCGGAACGATTTTTTCAAGTCGAGCCGCGCGATGGTGAAAGGCGTATTATTGTCGAGCCGGTTAAAGGCACGCGGGAGCGGTCCGCCGACCGGGCTGAAGATGCCGCGCTCGCTAGAGCCTTGGTGAACGATTCAAAAGATCGCGCCGAGAACATTATGATCGCCGATCTGATGCGCAATGACCTGTCCAAGATCTGCGCTGACGGCTCGATTGATGAAGAGGCGATTTGCGCACTGATGACACTGACAAAAGTGCGCCACCTGGTCTCGCGCATCAGCGGCGTGTTGCGCGCGGAAGTTTCAATGAGCGATGTCTTCCGCGCGCTTTTCCCGTCGGGCTCTATAACCGGCGCGCCGAAGATAGAGGCGATGGGGGCGATTGCCAGCGTTGAGCGGGTCGGGCGCGGGCCTTATTGCGGGGCGATTGGGTTTTTCGACGATGCCGGCGGGGCTGATTTCTCGGTTGCAATTCGCACACTGATAACAAACGAGGCCGCGACCGCTATATTTGCACCCGTCGGCGGCGGCGTTATCTTGCGCTCTAATCCGCTGGCGGAATATGAAGAAACCTTGATTAAAGCAAAGAGCGCATTGGATGTGTTGGCGCCGCGGGTGCGACCATGATCGTAATCATCGATAATTACGATTCCTTTGTGCACAATCTTGCGCGCTATTTCCGTGAATGCGGCGCGCAAACAAAAATCATCCGTAATGATGCAGCGACGGCCGGCGAATGTCTGGCGTTGGCGGGCCGTGCGATTGTGGTGTCGCCAGGCCCGAAGACGCCGGACGAGGCGGGGGTGTCGCTGGAGCTGATTAAGGCGATGCCGCCAGATATGGCGTTTCTCGGCGTTTGCCTCGGCCATCAATGTCTGGTGGAGGCCTTTGGCGGCAAGACCGTGCGCGCAAAACATCCGCTGCATGGCGAGGCCAGCATGATCCGCCATGCCGGGGCCGGCATTTTTGAAGGCGTCGCTTCGCCGACGCCGGCGGGGCGATATCATTCCCTGACGTCGCTATTGCCGACCGGATCGACGCTGGTCGAAACCGCATGGAGTGAGGAGGGTGAGATTATGGCCGTCGCGCATAGTGAACGCCCATGGTTTGGCGTGCAGTTTCACCCCGAATCCTTGTTGACGCCCCAGGGGCGCGTCATGATCACCAACTTTTTACGCTATTGTTAGGACGACACCGGCGATGATTTTCTGGCTTAACGGAGAGTATAAAGAAAGCCCTATAGCGATTGATATCGCGGATCGTGGCTTTCTGCTCGGCGACGGTGTTTTTGAGACGCTATGGGTTGAAGGGGGCGTTCCGGCGTTTTTGGATGCGCATCTTGAGCGATTGAAAAACAGTCTTGTCGCGCTGTCGATCAACGTGAACCCCCTTGACACTATTGGCGATATTATTGCCGGGCTTGCCGAAAGAAATGGGCTTGGCAATGAAAAAGCCTCAGCCCGTATCACCATCACACGGGGGCGGTGTGATCGGGGATTGCTGTTTCCGACCTCGGACCACGCGTCGCCGACGCTGCTTGTTACGCTTATGCGTATACCTATTAAAGCACCCGACAACTCAACCACCCTTGCGCTGAGCCGGTATATTCGCTGCGAGAAGAGCATAGCCTCGTGGCATAAAACGACGAATTATCTCGACAATATCCTTGCTCGCAATGAAGCAGAAGCGGCGGGCGCCAATGAAGCGATCATGCTGAATGGTCGCGGCCGTGTTGCTTGCGCATCAAGCGCCAATATTTTGGTCATCAAAGAGAACGGCGATGTCTTGACCCCGCCTTGTGCTGAGGGTGCGCTGAACGGGATTATTCGCGGCTTGCTGTTGGGCTGCGCCGCGGAAACTGGCGTTAACATCTCTGAAACGCCGCTTGATCTCGAGCTGTTGCAGCAGGGCGCGCCGTTTTTAACCAACAGCCTGATCGGTCTTCGCCAGGCGCGTCTGAAAGACGGCGGCTCCGCGCCGACAGCGCTGCAGGTGGAAATTTTCAATCAATTAAAGACATGGTATCAACACCGTCTGCATTGCAGCCTAACCGAAAGCGCGCCCGCCCCGTGAAATCCTTTCTCATCACCGAACAACAAATCGCACGGGTGATCGGCGGCGCGGCGGCGGATGAAATCTCACGCCGATTCAACCGCCATTTCGACTTCCTAACCATTGCTTCCTGGACCGCCGAAACACCGTTAGGCGCCGGCGGCATTGCGCTTTCAGCTGATGAAATAAAGGCTTGCAGTTGGCGCGCGGCGGAACTTTTTGGATTAGATCGACGTTATCTTGAAGACCATCCGGCGACAACAATTGCCGATTGGGCGGCGGCAATCTCGTCTGCGATATCGCATAAGCTGGCCCGATTCACATTTAAATCCGCAGCGCGCGATGAGCGGCGCGCCGCGCGCGCACACAAGGCGGAAGATGTCTTTCAGGATGCGGCGGCGGCGGCCAACATCCTTTATGGGCGGCGGCGGTTGTTATCGTTTGTTGCGCCGCATAGTTTGCTGGGTTTTGAACTGACGATTTTAACACCGAACCTGCAACATATCGAAAGCCTGGATGCGCGCGGCAAGACGCCGGAGGAGCTTACCCAGACAATGGCTTATGGCGATGTCCTCGTCGCGACGCCAACCTTGTGGCGATATATGATGCGCGAGGAGCTTGCCGCACCAGATAACACAATGGCGGTGTCATTTGGCGAGCCGATGACGCAGGAGCTAGCTGCGGAAATGCGCAAAGCCGGTTTCGGTGTCTTAAGGGAATTATATGGCTCCACTGAAACCGGCCTGATCGCGTGGCGTGATGCGCCGGGCGAGCCATTTGTTTTGTTCGACCACTGGCGTTACGACAATGACCGCCTTACACGCCTCGCTCCAGGCGGCGAGAAGCGTAAGGTTGAGGCGTCTGATTTTTTGGAATGGAAAACCGAGCGGTCCTTTGGCCTTGCTGGAAGGCGCGACGGTGCGGTGCAGATCGGCGCGGTCAACGTTATTCCGGCTGATGTCGCAGCCCGGCTATGCGGTCACGCGCGTATTGCGGACTGCGCTATCAGCGTCGGGCGGCGCGGCGATGGTGTCAACCGTCTGATCGCCCATATTGTTCTCAAAAAAGGCGTTGAGCCTGATGAGCGCACCGCGCGCGAAATTGATGTTTGGTGTCGGACGGAACTGCGCCAGCAGGAGCGCCCACGCATATTTCACTTTGAGTCAGAGATTGAGCAGCGATAAAACGCACCTATAGCAAAGTGCGCTCACTATGAGCCGTTGTATTTGTCTATAGTTTTATATGGACGTATCGTCTGACGCAAAAACCGCGCTGGGCGTATTTCCCTTGACGCCGCTGCAATCGGCTAAAGATTTAAACTATTCGCTTTTTGTCGCTGTTTCAGCCTGGCGAACTTTCTTTTTCACCTGTGCGGAAATTTCATCGAATAGATCTGGCGCGTCGCCAACTGTAATTGCAGGCTCGCAACTTGACGTGCAATTATATGTGATGCGAAATACGCCTTTATGTAATGTCAGCATGTCTGAATTTTGTGATCGTACACGAATGACTATATTTTCAATGATTTCGCCAGCATCATCGAATACATAGATATTTGTCAGCCCGGGCGACTTTCCAAAAAGCAATATATTCTGACTGTCTTGTACAGTGACATCGGCAACCGCCGGATTGCCCACGGCAATATCTAAGGCAGGCCTTTCAAGCTTATAGGGCTGCACCTGATCCATCGTTAGCCACACCTGCTCAGCTTGAGCGCTAGTGGTCAGCGCAAACAGTGTCGCCAAAACAGAAAATAATGCACGCATGGACCTGTCCTCTCGATTTCCATGCTGGAGATTAGGTCTGATCCGTCAATGATTAATTAAAAATTCCTCACAGATTAAGCGCTTCAGCGTATATTTAACAGTCCCGGTTTACCCCGCCTTAAACCAGGTTTGCTAGGAATGTTGTGTTGGAGAGTTCAGTAGCAATGATGTCAGCAACGGCGATCAGCGTATCTGCACCGAGCGACGACCCTGTGGAGTCGCTCGCAATGCTTCCTTTGTTTCATGATTTGTCCGACAAAATCTTAAGCGCCGTTCGCGAAAATGTTGATGTTCGGCGCTACGATGCGGGGCAAACGGTCTATGCATTAGGCCAGTTCGATGGCAGTGAGTTTTTTGCCGTCATGTCCGGACGTATGAAGGTCTCGATCATTGAGCCCGAAACCGGCGCCATGTTGATCGAAGAGATTGGCGAGGGCGCTATTTTCGCTATGGAGCTAGCCTTTGGGAGCACCGCAAGCGACGCGTTCCAGCAAGTCTCGGTGACCGCTGATGACGATCTTGTCGTTGTTGCTATTGAAGCTGAGCCTTTTTTCCTACTTGCGAGCCAGCGCCCGACGTTAATGCGCAACATCGCGGCGCATTTTGCCGTTGAACTGGCCGCACGCCGTTTTCGCAATATGGCGGCTGAAGCGGCGCCAGAACAACGGATTCTGACCATCCTCCTCCAATATGTCGAGCGTGACGCAATATCCGGTCAATGGCGCGTGCCGCTGATGCCTAAACATCGCACGCTGGCCGAGGAGGCGGGCGTTGAAGAGGCCGTGTCCGCGGCTGCGGTTGCAATGTTAATACAAGAGGGAATCGCCCGGCGGGACTATCCCGGTCTGATCATTGATGACATGAGCCGCCTCAATGAATTGGCTAATTAGAGTTAATCCCTGTTTACTATAACATTAGTATACAGAGCAAATTATCTCAGAAAAATTCACCATTCATTTACACATCAGGCATAAAATATAACGGCTGGAGGAAAAAGTCTTTCAGCGGTGCAAGTGTAGAGTTAGCAGGAGTCGACAAATGAAAGATCTGATTAAACGTTTTAAAGACGATGAAGACGGCGCGACTGCAATCGAATATGGTTTGATTGCTGCGCTTATTGCTGTTGCTATTATCGGTGCAGTTCAGGCTGTTGGTACGTCGTTGAGTACGACATTCGGCAGCATCGATACAGCATTGACGCCGTAGTCGCATAGATTGCACGACGTTGTCGTGTAAACAGAAATGTTCAAAAAGGAGGCCTGATGGCCTCCTTTTTTCTTTTATATCTAACGGAACATTAAGAGGACGTGATTAGGTTCGGCGGCGGTGAAACGTGGAGGCCGCCGGTGATAGCCTATCTTATATTAGCAGTGTTTCCTGCTGCGTTATTGGTTGCGGCCGCGAACGATATTTACGAATTTAAAATTCCCAACTGGGTTTCTATTATACTTATCTGTGCATTCCCTGTGGCAGGCGTTGCGGTTGGCGCTTCACCGCGTGTCATCGCAGAGGGTTTTTTGATTGGCGCTGGCGCGCTGGCGCTCGGGTTTGCATTGTTTGCGGGAAAAATTATCGGCGGCGGCGACGCAAAGCTTTTTGCAGCGGTGGCGCCATGGATTGGAGCCACCGCGCTTGACAGTTTTCTTTTCTATACTGCGTTAGCGGGACTGGCTCTGGCGATTTTCATGATGCTTTTCCGTAAACTTCCAATTTTACCGGTTTACGCTCATGCGCCGTGGTTAATCGAACTTCATGGGCGCAAGAAAGATTTACCCTACGCGGTGGCGATTGCAGCGGGTGGATTTCTTAGCTTTTCACAAACAGCGTTCTTTCAATTGATGTTCGGCGGTTAATAAGATCAGTTAACGTAGTATTGAGGAGTTTCGCACACCATGAGATCGCCTATTTCTACTTCTCAGTAGCGTAACAACCAGGTTGGTTTGAGATGAATGTAAGTCGTATAGCTATTTTCGGCATAGCGCTCGTTGCAGGTGCGGCCGCGTTTTTTTTGATGATGGGAAATTCTCCCGAAAGTCCTACTGTTCAAATCATTGAGCGCACGAAAGAAGAAACCGTTCGTGTGTTGGTTGCTACCCGAGATATTCAGCGCGGTGAAAGACTGTCTTTGGAAGACACCAATTGGCTGGCGTGGCCGAAAAAAGCTATCCAGCCGAGTTTCATCACTGACGCTAATGCTGAACAACGCGAAGAATTGACTGAGGCTGTCGCGCGATCATTGATCGTGGCTGGCGAACCGCTGGTCAACGCCAAGGTCGCCAAGGCAGGACAATCAGGGCTGATGGCGGCGATCATCGCGCCAGGCCAGCGAGCGGTGACAATGCGTATTACACCGGAAACGGCGTCGGGCGGATTTATTTTGCCGGGTGATCGCGTCGATATTTTCAATACAGAAGACAACAGAACACAAGTGTTGTTCGAAGAGGTTCGGGTGCTCGCCGTCAATACGATTTATTCGGAGAATACTGAAACCCCGTATATCGATGGTTCGAACGTAACATTGGAATTGTCTCCCGATGATGCAGAAGCATTCACGTCCGCGCGGGCGACCGGTTCTCTGAGCGTTGTATTGCGCAGTATCTTCAAGCCGGAAGGTGATGCGGTTGTAAAAAATCGCCGCTCATCGAACGTAAATATAATTCGTTATGGCAGTTCTTAAGGTAATTGGTGAGTAGAGGTTTTAGATGACATTCGTAACCAACGCCTTCAGGGCAGTAAACCTAAATGCCGGGCGCATCATAATCGCGGCTTTGGCCGGCGTGTTCGCGACTTCCGTTACGATGACGCCAGCGTTGGCGCAACGTGGCGTGCAGAGTGTGCGCATTGATGGCGGCGGCGTAAGCAACGTCTCACAAAGCATTATTCTGCCGCTCAACAAAGCGGCGATTGTCGATTTACCGCAGCCGGCTGTAGATGTCTTGGTCACCCAGCCAACCGTCGTCGATGCGGTAGTTCGCTCGCCGCGCCGGGTTTATCTCTTGGGGCTGTCGATCGGCCAGACAAATGCTTTCTTTTTTGATTCGCGCGGCCGGCAGATTCTTAACCTGGAAATTCGTGTTGAGCGCGACATGGATGCGCTCGCCGGGGTGATACGCAGGGTCATGCCGAACAGCCGTATCGAAGTTGATGCGCTTAATGACAATGTTATTCTGCGCGGTACGGTGCAAACGGCAGCGGAGGCGGCAAACGCTCATTCGCTTGCTGGCCGGTTTATCGACGACCCTGAAAAAGTGGTCAATATGATAAAAATCCGCGACCCTGAGCAGGTCATGCTTAAAGTACGCATCGTTGAGATGCAGCGGCAGGTGCTCAAGCAGCTTGGCGTTTCGACAAGCGGATCGGTTGTCCTTTCTGACGCGGCGCTGGCCTTTTCGAACATCAATACGATTGGCGCCACCGGCGGGTTGGGGGTGAACAGCACCAATACTAATGTTGGTGATCTTCAACGCATTGACGCGTCTTTGCAGGCATTTGAGTCGACAGGCCTGGTGCGCATTCTGGCGGAGCCCACGCTGACATCGATTTCTGGCGAGTCAGCGAAATTCCTTGCTGGTGGTGAGTTTCCGGTGCCGGTCGGACAAGACGACGGCGTTATATCGATTGAGTTTAAGGAGTTCGGCGTCGGCCTCGGTTTTACGCCGCTGGTGCTTAGCAAAGGCCGGATCAACCTCAATATTTCAACTGAGGTTAGTGAAGTGACGACAGAAAACTCGTTCTTTGTTCCGGGCGTGACGACAGTCGATAACAACGGCAACTTTATCACCACGGCTGGCCTATCGATACCGGGCCTGACAGTGCGCCGTGCGAACACGACGGTTGAGTTGCCGAGTGGCGGCAGTCTGGTCATGGCGGGCCTCCTTCAGGAGGATATGCGTTCAACAATTGACGGCGTGCCGGGCATGAAAGACGTGCCGGTTCTGGGACAACTTTTCCGCAGCCGTGATTATCAAAACAACGAAACCGAACTTGTGATTATCGTGACCCCCTATCTTGTTGAGGCGACCCATGAGTCCAATCTGCGCGATCCCGCGGAAGGCATGGTTATCGCGTCAGACGCAGAGTCAATTCTGATGGGGAAATTGCTGTCGACATACGGGCTGGCCGGCGCCGGCGTGAAGGAAGCTTCGCTGCAAGGGCCGATGGGCTTTATTTTAGACTGAGAGGATAACGGACGATGGTAAATTCAGTAAGTAAATACACGCTCCTCTCGATGATTGTGCTGTCGGCGAGTGCATGTGCAAGCGCCTTTAATGGGCAACAGCATGCGATGACCGTTGCTGAGGAGCATCCGATCTCGGTGGATAGCCAGACTGTTACGCTGACGATTGACGCGGATGAGACGACAACGGACTTGTCGAGCGTTGATAAGGCGCGGCTTCAGGCCTTCGCTGACGCCTATATGCGTAGTGGCCATGGGGCGCTGACGATTACCGCGCCGTCTGGCACGGGACAGGATTTTGACGGCCAGGAAATGGCTTCCGATATTCGCAAGGCGTTGAACGAGGCTGGCGTGCCGTGGTCTGCGCTTACTGGTGCGACTTATCGAACGGGCGGCGACGAAGATGGTAACCAAATCATTGCTTCCTATACGCATTATGTTGCAACGCCTAGCGCATGCGGTGATTGGACTGGCGGAATGAATAGGAAATACAGGAATTTACGGTCGAAAAACTTTGGCTGCTCATCAATGAATAATCTGGCGGTATTGCTGGCCGATCCGCATGATCTTGTTGCGCCGGCTGGTATCACGCCGCGCGATGCAATGGTCGCAGTGCGAGGTTTTCAGGCTTACCGCGAAGGCGAGGTTAAGGTTTCCGATATCGATTCAGAAATTAGCACTGAAGTCTCCGAATAGTAGCTGAATGATGGCGCCAAGGGGATATGCAGGGAGATGACGATGAAAAACGCAGCTGAAACAGCCTATCAGCATGAGGATGAGGAGCAGGGCGTTGCCGATAGCGCCGCCTCTCTTGGGGCTGACGGCGGACCGAGCGCTGGCGGCGATGCGGATGCGCCGGCCACAGGCGTTGCGCCTTATGATGAGGGACTGGAAGGATTATCCGACGAAAGTTGGCTTGACGAAGAGCTATCCGACGAAGAACTTGCAGCGCTTGGAGAAGAAGATTTTGACGATGCGGATTTCGATGACGCTGATCTCGCCGATCTTGATCTGTCTGACGAAGATTTTGACGATGAAGACATTGCTGCATCCTTTGATGTCAGCGAGGAATTTGAAGGTAATGTCGATGACAGCGCGACGGGGCATGCGGACACAGCAGAAGCAGGCGTCGAGCCTGCCGACATAGCTGAAGAACCAGCGGTTGCCGAGGCGCCCGCTCCGGCTGAGGCAGATGTCGACACTGTCGGCGCCGATACATCAGGCGCGCTTGTTACCGCAGAGGGCGCGATGATAGACGCCGACGCTTATGGCGGCGCCATTACCGAGCTTGACGAAGCTGAGGTCGATCACCGTCCGGTGCCGCGCATTTCTATTCATGCATTTTGTGAAACCCCGGCGATGACCACGCTACTCGAACAGGCCGCGATTGACCGCCGTCTCTCTAAGGCGCATCTCACCATTCATATGGGCGGGCTTGCCAAAGCGGTTGATCAGTTCCAGACTGCGGCAACGCCCAATTTGGTTATTTTGGAAACGCTGGCGTCCGGCGCTGAAATTTTCGCCCAGCTTGGCGAGCTAGCCGAGGTCTGCGATCCGTCTACCAAAGTCGTTATTATCGGCCAGGTCAATGATATTATTCTTTACCGTGAGCTTATTGCGCAAGGTATCAGCGAATATATAGTGCGCCCGCATTCGCCGCTTCAGATTATCAAAGCGATCGCCGATCTTTATGTCGATCCATCAGCGCCGCCGATTGGACGGACGCTGGCGTTTGTCGGCGCACGCGGAGGTGTGGGTTCATCGACCATCGCTCATAATGTCGGTTGGTGCTCCGCAGAGGAATATCAAAGCGATACAATCATCCTCGATCTTGACCTGGCGTTCGGCACGGCGAGCCTCGACTTTGATCAAGAGGCGTCCGCCGGTCTGTACGAGGCGCTGAGTTCGCCGGAGCGGCTCGATGATGTTTTGCTGGACCGTCTGCTGCAAAAACATACCGATCATTTGAGCCTGTTTACGGCGCCAAGTGCGCTCGACAGGGATTACGATGTTGACGATCAGGCCTATGAAACTGTGCTTGATGTGGTGCGCGGCTCTGCCCCGACGGTGGTGGTTGATGTCCCCCATGTCTGGTGCGGCTGGTCGAAGCGGATTTTGACGACCGCCGATGAGATCGTCATCACCGCGACGCCGGATCTCGCCTCTTTCCGCAACACCAAACAGCTAGTCGATATTTTAAGCGCTGCGCGCCCCAATGATGCGCCGCCGACTTTGGTGATTAATCAGTTCGATCCGAAAATGTCCGCGGTCCAGCCGGATCAGTTTGTTGAGCATGTCGGTTTGAAACCGGCCGCAGTGTTCAACTGGGAACCGCAGATTTTTGGCGCCGCGACCACCAATGCGGCGCCGATTATTGATGTTAGTCCAAAATCAAAAGCAGCCGGCGCCATTCGTGAGTTGTCCGCGCATTTGATCGGCCGCAGTGAGGCCAACATTGCGAAACCAAAATTCAGCCTGTCAGGTCTCTTTCAAAAGAAACGGTAGTCTAGGGTATGTTCGGACGTAGAAACGCTTCTGTTAACGCGCCAGCAGCGCCGGCAAAGTCTGGTGCGAAACGCAAGCCCGTCGCAGCGCAAAAACCGGCGCAGGCTTCTGCTGGATCGGCGAAGAAAGACGCGCCGCCGCCGCCAGCGCCGCCGCGTGTGGTCAAGCCATCCAATGACAGCGCCGCAGCGGCGCAGCCGGTGGAAATTGGCGGTCGTTCGGATGAGTATTTTCAGACAAAAACCACAATCTTCAACGCCCTGATCGACACGATTGACCTGTCGCAACTTTCACAGCTCGATACCGAAACGGCGGGCGAAGAAATCCGCGACATCGTCAATGAAATCATATCAATCAAAAATGTTCAGATGTCGATCGCCGAACAGGAATCGCTGCTGCAAGACATTTGCAATGATGTCCTCGGATATGGCCCGCTCGAACCGTTGCTGGCGCGTGATGATATCGCAGACATCATGGTCAATGGCGCGAACCGCGTTTTTATCGAGGTCGGCGGCAAAATTCAGCTGACCAATGTGCGCTTCCGTGACAATGCACAGTTAATGAACATCTGTCAGCGGATCGTTAGCCAGGTTGGCCGCCGCGTCGATGAAGCCAGCCCGATATGCGACGCACGCTTGCCCGATGGGTCGCGCGTCAACGTCATCGCGCCGCCGTTGTCGATCGATGGCGCCGCACTGACCATTCGTAAGTTTAAAAAAGACAAGCTGCGGATGGCTGATCTCATAAATTTCGGATCAATTACGCCGGAAGGCGCAAAAGTGCTCGAAATTATCGGCGCCTGCCGGATCAACACGTTGATCTCCGGCGGTACGGGTTCCGGTAAAACCACGCTTTTGAATTGCATGACCGGCTTTATCGAAAATGATGAGCGCATCATCACCGCGGAGGATGCCGCGGAGCTGCAATTGCAGCAACCGCATGTGGTGCGTCTTGAAACACGCCCGCCCAATCTTGAGGGCCAGGGCGAAGTGACGATGCGCGATCTGGTCAAGAACTGTCTGCGGATGCGCCCTGAGCGGATCATCGTCGGCGAGGTCCGCGGGCCGGAAGCCTTTGACTTGTTGCAGGCGATGAACACCGGCCATGACGGATCGATGGGGACGCTCCACGCCAACTCTCCGCGCGAGGGGCTGCAGCGGATCGAATCGATGATCACCATGGGCGGCTACAACCTGCCGTCAAAAACTATTCGTGAAATGATTGTCGGGTCCATCGACATCGTCATTCAAGCGGCGCGCCTGCGTGATGGTTCGCGTCGCATCACGCATATTACAGAAGTTCTGGGGACTGAGGGCGATACTATCATTACGCAAGATCTGTTTGTTTATGATATGGACGCCGGCGAAGACGAAAATGGCGCCATTCTCGGCCGTCACCGGTCAACCGGCATTGCGCGTCCGGCATTTTGGGATCGCGCACGCTACTATGGCAGAGAAGCAGAACTAGCCGCAGCTCTTGATGCGGCGGCGGAGTAATGCTGATGGATCAGCAGGTTCTCATCGTCATCGGGCTCGGCGTCGTTTGCTTTGCAGCGCTTGCCTTTGTGCTCTTGGCGCCGACGCAAAAGGACAAATCTAATAAACGTGTCGCCGCGCTAAATACCGGCAGAAACAGCCTGCGCGCCGGAACGCAAGGCAATTCGGAAGCCCAGAATAAAGAGCGGCGCAAGAAACTCACAGAGTCGCTGGCGGCGCTTGACGACAAAACTAAAAATCTGAAAAAGAAACAACGCGTTACATTAAGCCAGATGCTTGAGCAGGCCGGGCTCGATATGACGCCGAAGAATTTTTATATGATATCGGCCATCTGTGCGCTGGTGTTTTTATTCGTTGGCCTAGTTTCCGGCCAGCAATTGTGGATTACCGGCCTCTTGTTTGGTATTGGCGGGCTAGGATTTCCTCGCTGGACAGTGAATTTCTTGCGCGCCCGGCGGCAGAAGAAATTTATCAAAGAGTTCTCTGGCGCCATTGATGTTATCGTCCGCGGCGTGAAGTCCGGTTTGCCGGTCAATGAATGCCTGAAGATCATTGCTCGTGAAGCGCCGCGGCCGGTCAATGACGAATTTCATATGCTCACCGAGGCGTTGCGGATTGGCATGACGCTGGAGCAGGCGCTGGGGCGTATGTATGAGCGCATGCCCGTCCAAGAGGTCAATTTCTTTGGTATCGTCCTTTTGATCCAGCAAACTACAGGCGGTAACCTGGCTGAAGCGCTGGGCAACCTTTCCAACGTCTTGCGCGCGCGTAAATTGATGGAAGGCAAGATTAAAGCGCTGTCTTCCGAGGCAAAGGCGTCGGCCTACATTATCGGCTCGTTGCCATTTCTGGTTATGGGTGCGGTTAAGGTCTCCTCACCCGACTATCTCGATCCGCTGTTTTCAACCCGCATGGGTAATTTCATTTTGATAGGCGCCGGTATGTGGATGCTGACGGGTATCATGGTGATGAAGAAAATGATTTCTATTAAGGTCTAGAGAGCGCCCGATGAACGCTATTGTTGAAGCTGTAACCGATCGTAACTTTCAAATCGCCCTCCTGGTGTCCTTGGCGGCGATTGGGACGATTTTCACCATTTTAGAACCGCTGCTTTATAAAGATAAACTGCGTGAGCGGATGAAATCGGTTGGCGTACATCGTGACATGTTGCGCGATCGCCAACGCGAATCTCTGGCCAAGAAGAATAACCCGCGGCTTCGCAACGCATCACCGCAAGGCATGATTAAGGAAGTTGTCGAAAGTCTCAAATTGCTTGAGGTTTTTGACGAGAACGCGGCGCGTAAAAAATTGATGATGGCTGGCTTTCGCGGTCAGGGCCCGGTGTTCACCTTTATGGCCGCACGGCTGAGTTTGCCGTTTGTCATGGCTCTCGTCGTCGGCATTTATGTTTATATCCTTGACGGGTTTGAGTTAGAGAGTTTCGGTCGCCTGTTGACGACGGTGGGCGGGTTCGGCATGGGTTTTTATCTACCAAGCATATATATTTCGAATGCGGTAAAAAAACGCCAACAGGTCATCCAGCTTCACTGGCCTGATGCGCTTGACCTGTTGCTGATTTGTGTTGAGGCGGGGATGTCGGTTGAGGCTGCATTTCAAAAAGTAGGTGAAGAAGTTGGCGCCAGCTGTTCGGAACTTTCCGAAGAGCTTGGCCTGACGACGGCTGAGCTCTCCTACCTGCAAGAACGCAAGCAAGCTTATGTGAACCTTGTTGAGCGCACCGGCCTTGACTCTGTGAAGGGCGTGGTGACCGCGCTCATTCAGTCGGAGAAATACGGAACACCGCTGGGCCAGGCCTTGCGCGTTATGGCGGTGGAAAGCCGCGAGTTGCGCATGCAGGAGGCTGAGAAAAAGGCCGCCGCCCTACCGCCGAAACTCACTGTACCGATGATCGGCTTTTTCCTGCCGGTGTTGTTTGCAGTTATCCTCGGCCCGGCGATTATGACGGTTATGAGCCTGAGGTAGACCGTACAGTTCTACCTCGCAGAGCCGCCCGTACTATCTGGCTACATGTGCCGGGCGAGTTCTTCGATCAACCTGTCTATATGCTCTTCGGTTGTCTTCCATGACGAGACGCTAAGCCGGAAGGCGGCCCTGTCTTGCCAGACCGTTGCGCCAAACCAGACTTTTCCCGAGGCTTGCACCGCGCTGACGAAGCTTTTGGTTTTTTCCTCATTGTCAAAGGCGCACAGCACCTGATTGAGAACGACCCGGTTGCAGACTGGAACGCCAATTTGGGCGCAGCCCGCGGCAAGGCGTGTGGCTAGGGTGCAATAGCGGTCGACAAGTGCCTCAACACCGTCTCGTCCCAGCGAGTGAAGCGCCGCCCAAAAGCCCAACCCTCTTGCCCGTCGCGAAAACTCCAGCGTCAGATTCTTTTGCGCGTCTTCTTCACTTTGAGCGTAGACGGCGTCGGCATTCAGCGTTCTCGCCATCAAAGTTTTGTCGCGACAAATCGCGACCGCACTGTCATAGGGCGTGTTGAGCCACTTATGGCCGTCCGTAGTCCAGCTGTCGGCAAGGTCAATGCCGTTAGTCAGGTGGTTGTAGTTGCGTGATGCGCGCGCCCACAGACCAAAGGCGCCGTCAACATGAACCCAGGCGCCCGCCGCCTTGGCTTTGGGGATGATATCGGTAAACGGATCAAACTCTCCAGTGTTCACCTCGCCAGCCTGGAGGCACAATAGGGTGCGCTCATTCATCGGCGGCAATTGTTCGGGTATGACCCGGCCATGTTCATCGACCGGCGCATAGACAATCCGGTCCATGCCAAAGCCCAATAGGCGCAGCGCTTTCTTGACGGTGATGTGAACGCTCGCCGGGACCACGACGGATATTTCCGGCGCGCCGGCGAGGCCTTTTGCCGACACGTCCCAGCCCAGCCCTTCGAGCAGGCCAGTGCGGGCGATTGCCAAACATGACAACCCGCAGGCTGTGGCGCTGGTTCCAAAACCGACGCCGGATTGTTTTGGTAAATCCAAGATGTCCAGCAACCAGGCCCCGGCGGTCTTTTCAATCGCCGCCATCGTCGGCGAATTAACATGAGACGACGCGCACTGGTCCCAGGCGGCGGCCAGGCGTTCCGCTGCTGCTGCCACCGGCAGAGAGGCGCCGATAACAAACCCGAAATAGTTGGGACCGTTAGAGGTTGTTGTTGCCGGCCCGCCAACGTCATCGAGCAACGCCAGCGTTTGTTTGGGATCGGATGAAGATTGCGGCAAGGCGCCAGCCAGCACATCCAATTCGCCGATGTTTTGCGGAGAGGGGAAGGCGGGGCGATCATCGACGGACTTTAAATATTTCGCGGCGCGCGCATCCGCATCCGCCAACAGGCTCAACTCAGATTCTAGATCCATGTTTATTATCCTCAGCATTGGCGTCGTTATTGAGCGCGGCCATACGCATTTATGCCGGGCCTGGGGGCGCCAACGCAAGGTAGAAAATCTCAATAGATGATAAGCGCTAGAGCAAATCCGCGTTAAATTGAATCACGGATTTACTCTAGATTCTTTGTTTGCCGCATTTCTATCGGAGTTGAAAGTGAATAGCTTTCAACGCGCCACACTTATCCGGAAATGCTCCTGCGCCTACTCGCCAGCGATTTGGTCAAGCGCCTCATAGAGCGGCAACTTGCCGGCGGCGACTTTGTCGCGCGACGGCGCGGGCTGGCCCAGTCTGGCGCGATAGACCCAGACATTGGTGAGCACTTTTTCGACAAAGTCGCGGCTCTCGCGGTTGGGTATGCTCTCGATAAAGAGCAACGGGTCTTCGATTTTCATCTTACGCTTCCAGCGGCGCAAATTCCCCGGCCCGCCATTATAGGCGGCGGCGAGATGGAAGAGATCACCGTCAGCGGCGCCGTCGATGAGATAGCCGACATAGCTTTGGCCAAGCTCGAGATTATAGGCGGGGTCATAAAGCCGCTTGCGGCCCTTGCGATAGCGCAAGGAACGGTCCTTGGCGACGTAACTTGCCGTGCGCGGCATCAATTGCATCAACCCGCGCGCGCCAACCCGGCTGGTCGCTTCAACCTTGAATTTCGATTCCTGGCGCATCAGCGCATAGAGCAATGCGCGGTCAATTTTAAACCCGTTTTTCGGCGTATATTCAGGGATCGGAAACAGTCCGGCTTCGAGATATTTTCCCTCGCCCGTTAACGCAATGTCGATTTGCGCGGCGGGAAGCTCCAGCGCCGTGGCGACGGCAAGGAGGTCATAATCAAGCTCCGGCGGGATGACGCCATTGGCCCAGCGCAACTCCGTATTGGCGTCGATGTCGCGGCCGGCTTGCTTCAATGCGATGGCGCGTTTGACGCGCGGCGCCGCCTCCAGAAGCTTCGCCAGACCGTCTGCTGTGACTATAGGGGCATCCCACTCATAGTGATAATTGAGCCCGAGCTGCGCTTGAGCGAGCTGGCCATAAAATGTGAACGGATAGGCCGCTGCAATCGCCAGGTTTGGCGCCACATCGGCGAGCGCGCCGGTCGCCAGAGACGTGCGCGCCGCCCAGAAGCCGGCGGCGGCGCGAAGGTTATCGTCCTGATACGGAACAGCCGCCATCGCTGAGAAAAATTCTTGCGCGGTTTCAAGCTCGCCATCACGGAATGCGATTAATCCGGCGATCCAGTAAGACAGAACTGCGCTGTCGCCATTGCGCCGCGCCGATTGCCCGGCAATGTCGCGGGCGCGGTCAACATAGCCTTGATAATAAAGGCTGGCGGCAATCCATGAGCGCATGCGGTCATATTGACGCTCGGTGATAACCCGGCGGGCAAGATGCTTGTTGATTTCTTTTAACGCCCGCAAGGCTTGGTTGTGATTAGAAAGATAACGCACCCGGCCTTCAATGCGGCGCAGGCGCGGGCGGCTCGTGCGGGCGTAATCAGCCTCCAGCGCGGGGTCGATCACCGGGTCTTCGCTCTTGCGCCATTTGCGCGGAATCGCCCGCGCCGGCGAGGATGCGCCTTTCGGCCGACGCTTGCGGGCGAGGCGGTAAATTTTGTTGGCTTCCGGGTGGTCGGCATAATACGCCATCCAGCGCTTGAGCTCGCGATATTTCGAGCGGTAAGCGGTCGGGTGCATATAGCGTTGAAACTGCACATAGCCGAGCAGGATTTTGTCATCGAGCGCGGCAATTTTTTTATCCGCCGCCGCCCAGCGACCGCGCTCTTGCAGGGCGAAAATTTCGCGGTAAAGCGCTGCATCGCTGTCGCTTAGAACCTGCAACGAAGGCGCCGTCTCGGCGTCGGGCGGCGTTGTGTCTGCGGCGAGGGGTATTGGCGTTGCAGCCATACCCAAACCCGGCAAGCAAAACAAAAGCGTCAGCGCGATGGCGCAAAGTCGAAACATATATATTCCCGGTGCTGGCCCTGATGCGGGCGCAATTCAAAAGCGATGGTCGGCCACAATCATATGGCTGCTATTTCTGGCGTATTTTAGCAGACCCCGCTTTTATAAATTCCCAACAAGAAAGCTGCATTAATTCAGGTTAATCTTCCATTAACTGTTTTTGCAGGGTCACAAGATCGGCCCAGGCGAGACGCTTGTTTGCCGGCTGGCGCAACAGAAAAGCCGGATGAAAAATCGGCAAGGCCGGGTAGCGCGCGCCGCTGGCGGTTTCAATCTCGCGCCAGACGCCGCGTGCGCGCATGATGCCGGTAACGCCCAACAGCGCCTGCATCGGCGCGCCGCCGGCCAGCAATATCGCCTTGGGCGCGGTCAGCTCGATCAGCCGATCGACAAATGGCCGGCAGATGGCGGTCTCGGTCTGGCTTGGCGTGCGGTTGCCGGGCGGGCGCCAATAAATCACGTTGGAAATCAGCGTGTTTTGCGCCCGGTCGCGATCAATGGCGGCGAGCATGCGGTCCAGCAATTGCCCCGCCCGGCCGACAAATGGTTTGCCGATGCGGTCTTCATCGCGCCCCGGCGCTTCGCCGATCACCAACAGGTCCGCGCCTGGCGTCCCGTCCGCGAACACTGTGTTGTGGGCGCCGGCTTTGAGCGGGCAGCCTTCGAACGCATTTACGGCCGTCTCAAGCGCTTCAAAACTATCGCAGCCGGCGGCAATTTTTTGCGCGGCCGCCACCGCCTCGTCAGCCGGCAGCGCCGCCTCAGAGGGTTTGAATACCGGCGTTGATGTTGCTGGCGCGTCGGCGCGCTGGCGCGGCGCGGGCTTGGAGCCCCAGGAGCGGAGGTTGGCAGGCGCGGCGGCCACCGCCTCGTCAACGCCCATCTCCGCATACCAGCGCAGCAGCGCGATGGCCGCATCTTCTTCCGCCGATTGTTGTTCGGAACTGTCCATTGTGCCCGCTAGTTTAGCAGGACTTTAAAGGGAAACAGAAGCCGCCAGCATCATTTGCGCGGCGTAATAAAGCGGCAGCCCCCATAGGCGGTTGATAAATGCTGGTTTGACGAACTGGTCGCGGGCGACGGCGATGTCGGATGCGGCAAAGCCGATGGCGCCGCCAGCCGCCAGCCAATAGGGCGCGCCGCCGCCCGGCGAGGTTGTGGCGAAGCTCATCGCCGTCATCACGCCGATAATCAGGCAATAGCCAGCGACGGGCGCGCGAAACGCCCCGAGATGCGGCCAAAGCCATCGCAACG
>JAJFFZ010000019.1 GCA_021776395.1 Hyphococcus sp.
TACGCTTTGAAGTCGAGGCGCCGGAAGATTTTCAACAGCTGCGCAGCGCCCTCGCGGCGCTTTGAGCAAGGGAAAAAGAAGCGCCGGGGCGCTTTCATCGGCGCGCCAGGGCGGTTAAGCTCACTTGCAACAATAAGGGGATTGCCATGCGCCGCCGGACCGGTTTCAAATTTTTAGCACTTACGCTATCCACTCTCGCCTTGCTCGCCTGCACGCCAGCGGAAGAACGCGCCGATGAGCCGCAAGCTCAAGCCGCAGATTACACACCACATGGTTTGCTCGCAAAATCGCTGCCGGAGATTGCCGCCGCCTTGCAATCAGGCGAGGTCACATCCGAGGCGCTGGTCACGAATTATCTGAAACGCATCGAAGACATCGACCGGGCGGGGCCAACCTTACAAAGCGTTCTGGCGCTTAACCCCGATGCGCTGGAACAAGCCCGCGCGCTTGATGCAAAACGCGACGCCGGCGAGGTGCTCGGGCCTCTCCACGGCGTTCCTGTTCTCCTCAAGGACAATATCGAAACCAAAGACAACATTGCCACCACCGCTGGGGCGATGGCGCTGAAAGACAATATCACGGGCCGCGACTCCCCGCTCGCAGCGGACCTGCGTGAGGCTGGCGCGATTATTCTCGGCAAAACCAACCTTAGTCAGTGGGCGAACTTTCGGTCCAACAATTCCATGAGCGGCTGGTCGGCGCTTGGCGGTCAGGTGAGGAACCCCCATATGCTGGACCGCAATCCGTGCGGGTCCAGCTCCGGCACGGGCGCGGCCATCGCCGCATCGCTGGCCGCCGGCGGTGTCGGCACCGAGACCAACGGCTCTGTCATCTGCCCGTCCAATGTCAACGGCGTTGTCGGCTTCAAACCCACTGTCGGCCTCGTCCCGCAACAATACATTGTGCCGATTTCATCGTCGCAGGACACTGCCGGGCCGATGACCAAAACTGTTATGGGCGCGGCGATGATGCTGAACGCCATGGCCTCTGGCGCGGCGAAAACCGACTATGTCGCAGCGCTTGATGCAAACGCGCTCAATGGCGCGCGCATTGGCGTTTTGCGTTACGCGCAAGGCTCCAACGACGCCATCATCACCCATTTCAACGCCGCGCTGGCCGATCTGGAAGCGGCAGGTGCGATCCTCGTAGAGGTTACGGAATTCGATCAGCAGAACGAGCAATATTGGAACGACGCTTACGCTGTTTTAGAATTTGAATTCAAAGCCACCATCAATGACTATCTTGCCGACGCCGCGCCAACCGTCGCCACAAGAACGCTGGAACAACTGATCGCGTTTAACCAGGCCAACGCCGATATCGAGCTGGCGCTGTTCGGCCAGGATATCTTTGTCGAATCCGAGGCCAAGGGCGATCTGGAAGACCCCGACTATATCGCCGCGCTCGTGCGCATTCAGTCCGCCAGCCGCGAGAATGGCATCAATGCGCTGCTCGCCCAAAACCAGGTCGATATTCTGGTCGCGCCATCCGGCCCGGTCGCGCCGCGCATCGATCCGATCAATGGCGACATCTGGCCGGACTGGGCCGGCGCCGGCGGGCTCGCGGCAATTGCCGGCTATCCGCATTTAACCGTCCCCATGGGAACCGTTCACGGCGTGCCGGTCGGCTTTTCGTTCATTGGCGCAAAAGACACCGACGCCGAGGTGCTTTCTTATGGCTATGCTTATGAGCAGAAAACCCACCACCGCGCCGAGCCGCAATATCTAAAAGACGCCGAAGCCCGCGAGGAGATTGCAGCGGCGATGCGGGCGAAGTGAAGGGCTGAAATCGAGCGATTTTGGGCATAGAAACAGGCTTCCGGCGCCTTTGAGGGCGGCGGCCAGTCACCGCCCCCTCACGTATTCTTGCCTGCCCGCGAGCGCCATTTGATTGTATTTTCGCCTTAATTTCGGTGATAAATAGGCCTCGAAAGCAAAATTTTTGGGCAAGGTCTTGGGACCGCCCGGTTGGCTTCCTATATATTGAGGGAACACGCCGCAAAGAGCGTATCTATTAGGGGCCTTCCCAAGTAACCCGTGGCCAACCGAGCCAGGCCAAACAAGCCAATGATTTTTGCTTCGCCGTGAAGGAGAAACGCGCCGATGTCTAATGCTTTGACAACCACCGCCAGCGCTTTAACGCCGGAAGCCAGCCTTTCGCGTTATCTCGCCGAGATTCGCAAATTTCCGATGCTGGAAAAACAGCAGGAATATATGCTCGCCAAGCGCTTTGCCGAGCATGAAGATGCCGATGCAGCCCAGCAGCTGATCACCAGCCATTTGCGGCTGGTGGCCAAGATTGCCATGGGCTATCGCGGCTATGGTTTGCCGATCGGCGAGGTCATCTCCGAAGGCAATGTCGGTCTGATGCAAGCGGTCAGACGCTTCGATCCTGAAAAGGGTTTTCGCCTGGCGACTTACGCAATGTGGTGGATCCGCGCCTCAATCCAGGAATATATCCTGCGCTCATGGTCGCTGGTGAAAATCGGCACCACGGCTGCGCAGAAAAAACTGTTCTTCAACCTGCGCAAAATCAAAGGCCAAATCGACGCTGTCGATGAGGGGGATATGCGCCATGAACAGGTCGAGCATATCGCCACCAAGCTCGGCGTCACCAACGATGAAGTGATTTCCATGAACCGGCGGATGTCCGGCGGCGAGGCCTCGCTTAATGCGCCGATGTCAAAAGATTCTGACGGCGGCGGCGAATGGCAGGACTGGCTGGTTGATGACAACGCCGTCAATCCGGAAGCCAAACTTGCCAAGGACGATGAATATGACATGCGCATGGGCCTGCTCGAACGCGCGCTCGCAACGCTTAATGAGCGCGAGCAACATATCCTTACTGAGCGGCGCCTGAAAGATAAGCCGTCGACGTTGGAAGAGCTCTCGCAAGTCTACAACGTCTCGCGCGAACGCGTCCGCCAGATTGAGGTGCGCGCTTTTGAAAAGCTTCAAAAGGCGATGAAACGCATGGACCGCGAAGCGCGCCAACCGCAAGAGTTTGAAGAGGTCGATGCGTAAATTTTCCCCGCCTAGCCGTCCACAAAACCCGTGATAATCTCATAGGCTTTGCGCGTCTGTTCAAGCTCGGGGAAGTGCCCGGCATTGTCCAGCTCAACGAGCTGAACATTTGCGCCGATATTTTTCGCGCGTATCGGTGAGGCCGCATTATGCGAACGGTCCGCCTTGCCCCAGACGACCAAAGTGGGTTGTTCAACCTTGCCAATGGGCGAGGCGCCGCTGGTGAGATAGCGCTGATAGGCGCTGGCCATCGCCCAGCCGGCGCCGTGGCTCAATGTTTCCTCAGCGCAGCACGAAAACGGCTCAACCTTGTCGCGATTGCCGACCGATAAATCGAACCACATTGGCGCGCGTGCTTTGGCGAGCCGGCGCATGGCGATCTGACCGAGAAAGGGTTTGGCGAGAATGCGTTTGGGATCGCGATCAATCTTCCAATCGAGAAAGCCTTGCCAATCGGTCGTCTGCATCAGCGCAAGCTTTGAAACTAACGCCGGACGGCGCACAGCAATGTCGATGGCGGCGAGGCCGACGACGCAGGAAAACGCCAATATCGCCCCAGGCCCAGCCACCGCCTCGCAAAACGCCGCAAGGTCATCATTGGATTCCCTGAATCCGAATGTGTAAGACGCGCGCGCGGCGGAAAATCCCATCCCCGGCAATTCAACCACAATCACCCGGAAGCGCGCGGCGAACACATCCAGGAACGCGTCGTAAAGCTCTAATGTCACCGGCGGGTCGGCGGTGAAGACGATTGCCGGCCCGGCGCCGCGTACGCGATAGCGGTATTGAACCTTGCCGGTGTCGAAAAACTGGATGTCGTCGCGGGTCTTTGACGCCCAGCCGGTGCGAAATTCAATGGCGCGTTTGTTGGCGCCCCATGTATCAATGCGGGTCGCCAGCGTTGCTAACCTTGACACTTTAAATGCTCCGTATCGTATGTATCCAGTGGATACATACGATACGGAAGAAGTCAAGGCCGCATCGCCGCGGCGCACGCGCGTCATGTTCAGGTTTTTAATGCAGCAACCAGACGCTGAGCGGCCAGATCGAAAAAGCCGCGGCGTTCTTCTGGTTTCAACTTAATGCGGTTTAACACCACTTGCGTAATCACGCCCTGCAACCCGCCCCAGAAGATGGCGGCGGCGGCATGCTTGTCGCTGACGCCAAAGACGCCGCTGTCAACGCCTTCATTGATCGGCCCAACAATAAGCCGCCAATTGCGGCCAAGCGCGGCTTCAAGCTCGACAAAGCCGCCCGCTTGATTGATGCGCGGCCCGGTCATGGCGAGGAACATATTCGGCTCGTCATAGGCAAAATCAGCATAAGCCTTGGCAATGGTAATAAGCTGTTCTTCCGGCGGCGCCGCTTTGCCAATGACCGCACTCAGCCGTTCTTCAAGGCGTTGATAGCCTTGCGCCAGCGCGGCGGCGACGAGCGCGTCTTTATCGGGGAAATGCTGATAGGCGGCGCGGTGCGCCACGCCCGCCGCGCGCGCCAGCGCACGCACGCTAATCGCCTCAACGCCGGCGCTTGCAATCTGTTCATCCGCCAGCGCGACAAGCGTCGAGCGAAGGTCTCCATGATGATAGGCGCGCGCTTTACCCATGCGGTTTTTTGCCCTTTAGCCCGCGCATAAGCAACCGGGCCGGCATCGTTCATTGTGTCTGATCGCTGCTGTCCGCTAGAGTGAACGCTCAGCGATATTTCAAGGAGCGCCCAAATGACCGACACGCCCCATCCAAACCACCGAACGCTGCTCGCCGGCGGCTCGGCGCTCGCGGCATCCCCCAGCGCGGCAGCGCAGAACGTTTCAGCCACCCTGACTTTTCCGGTAAATCAGTTCTCATCTTTATACAAATAACTCAGGAAATTACATGTTTCGCATAGCTTTCGCAGTCACCGCCATGTTCATCGCACCCGCCCATGCACAAGATGCAGCATCTGTGGACTATGTTGTATCGTTCGACAACGCTGCCCATCACGAGGCGGAAATTACTGTGTCGTTTAACAATATTGGCGAAGCGCCCCTCGACATGGCCATGTCCCGGTCGTCGCCGGGGCGTTATGCGCTCCATGAATTTGCCAAAAACATATACGCGCTCAAGGCCGTTGACGGCGCCGGGCGAGACCTCGCCATCACGCAAACCACGCCTTCTTCCTGGCGCGTGGCCGGCCATGATGGCCATGTTCGCGCCTCCTACACGCTTTACGCCGACCGAGCCGACGGCACCTATAGCCAGATTGACCGCACCCACGCCCACCTCAATATGCCAGCGACATTCCTCTGGGCGCGTGGTTTTGAAGACCGGCCGGTGACTGTTTCCTTCTCGCCGCCGCACCGAAACTGGAAAGTGGCGAGCCAACTCATTCCCACGCGGCGGGCAATGATGTTTCGTGCGCGCGATCTTCAACATTTCATGGACAGCCCGGTAGAGCTCAGCAATTTTGACATGCGTCAATGGCGCATCGGCGAGGGTGACAATCGCCAGAGAATTCGCCTCGCCATCCACCATGACGGCGACACTAGCGATGTTGATGCGTTTGCTGAAAAAGCAAAAAAGATTGTCGCCGAGCAAATCAAGCTTTTCGGCGAGGCGCCGGAGTTTGACGATGGCGTCTACACATTTATTGCCGACTATCTCTCCTATGTTGCCAATGACGGCATGGAGCATCGCAATTCAACTATTCTGACCAATCCCGAAACACTTTATGAGGACGACACGTCTCAACTCGACGCCCTCTCGCATGAGTTCTTACATGCTTGGAATGTCGAACGGTTACGCCCGGCAACGCTTGAACCGTTTGACTTCACCCGCACCAATCCAACATCCAGTCTGTGGTTTGCAGAAGGCTTCACGTCATATTATGGGCCGCTGATGGTCCATCGCGCCGGCGAGGCTTCGCTGGATGATTATTTGAAGTCCCTTACCCGATTGTTAAACGCCGTCGTTCATTCACCGGGGCGCAACAACGCCTCGCCAATGGCGATGAGCTTGCGCGCGCCATTTGTCGATGCCGCCACAGCGATTGACCCGACCAACTTCGCCAATACTTTCACATCCTATTATCCTTACGGCGCGGTAACCGCTCTCGCGCTTGACCTCACCATGCGTCAACGCTTTTCCGACCTCACGCTTGACGATTACATGCGCTATATGTGGCGCGAGTACGGAAAATTAGAAACGCCGTATACGCATGATGATTTACGCAACGGCCTTACCGCCATCACCGGCGACGCCGACTTTGCCAAGGATTTCTTCGCCCATTATATCGAAGACGGCGATCTGCCGGATCTGGCGATGCTGCTGGCGCAGGCCGGGTTGAAGCTCGGACCGGAAAATGCAGGCCAAGCCTGGCTCGGGCGAGCGTCATTTGAACAAAAAGGCGACGCCTTTGTCATAACCGTCAACACCTTAAAAGGCAGCCCGCTATATATCGCCGGGCTTGAGCGCGGCGACGATGTGCGCCGCATCGGCCGCCTCAAAATAGACAATCAACGCGACTGGAAACGCGCGCTGAAACGCCATAAGCCTGGCGAGACAACAACCATTGACTATACCGGGCGCAATGGCGACCACCATGCGGAGATCACTTTTATTGAAGACCAAACGCTTGAGGTCGTCGCGTTTGAAGATACCGACATCGAGCTGTCCGATGCGCAAGACGCTTTTCGCGGCGCCTGGCTTGGCGATAGCACAAAGGACGCCGAATGATGACGGTGCAACCACAAACGAGGTTTCGAAAATGAGTCACGCCGCAAAAGTCACCGCCTTTCGAACATTGCACAAAACCGGCGCGCCTTTTGTTATCCCTAATCCGTGGGATATTGGCTCGGCGCGGATGTTAGAAGGCCTTGGCTTCAAGGCTTTAGCAACGACAAGTTCCGGTTTTGCGTTGACCAAGGGCCGGCGCGATTATGGCGTCACCCGCGACGAGGCGCTTGACCACTGCCGCGACATTGCCGGCGCGGTCGATGTTCCGGTTACGGCCGATCTCGAAAACGGGTTTGGCGCGCGCCCCGAGGACGCTGCGCAAACCATACGCCTCGCCATACAAACACCGCTTTGCGGCGGGTCGATTGAAGATGCAAGCGGCGATGCGGACAATCCGGTCTTCGCCCAAACGCTCGCCGTTGAGCGCATCGCCGCGGCGGCGGCGGCAGCGCGCGCGGCGCCAAACGGATTTGTCCTCACCGCCCGCGCGGAAGCATTTCTCTATGGGCGGGGCGAGATTGATGAAGTCATCACCCGGCTCAACCGGTTCGCCGATGCGGGCGCCAATATTTTATATGCGCCGGGCCTGCCGGATATGGATGCGGTGCGCGCGGTTTGCAGCAGCGTTTCAAAACCGGTCAATATTTTGATTTACGGCGATCTTAAGAAACATAGCATCGCGGAATTTGCTAAAGCCGGCGCGGCGCGGCTTTCCATTGGCGGCGGCCTTGCATGGTCGGCCTATGGAACGCTGGCGGGCGCCGCGGCGATGCTAAGAGACGGCGGGTTTGACATGCTCAGCGCCAATAGCGATGGCGCAAAAACCGTCGCCCCATTTCTGCGAGAATAGCGACTTACTTTTCTCTGGTTTTTATCCCGATTAAACCTGCTAAACCTGAACCAGCACCTTGGCGCGCTGCGGAAAGATACTCATGACGATCCCGAGCCCTGCAAACCAGACCCGCCTTACGGCTGGCGGTAAAGCCGCCTGGAAGCGCGAATTTTTTGCGCTGATGGCGATCGGTTTGCCCATGGCGCTAACGCAGCTGATTCAGTTTTCGATCAGCACGGTCGATATTTTGATGATCGGCAGGCTCGGGCCGGAACCGCTTGCCGGCGCGGCGCTCGGTCTGGTGGTCTATTATGTGCTGTTTCTCATTGGCCTTGGCCCGGCGATGGCAGTAGCGCCAATGGTTAGCCAAGCAATCGGCGCCGATGAAAATGATACTCGCGATAGCCGCCGTTCGGTGCGGATGGGAGTATGGGCGGTTGGCATCGGCGCGCCGGCCGCCTCGCTGTTGTTTTTGTTTACGGAAAATATCGCCCTCGCCCTCGGCCAGCCGGCAGTAATCGCGCGCCTTGCCGAGCCTTATGTGCTGGCGCTGGCGCCAGGGCTGCCCTTTGCGCTCGGCGTTATCGTGTTGCGTAATTTTCTGGCCGCAATCGGGCTCACGCGGGCGCCGCTGGTCTTCATTATCCTGACGACTTTTCTCAATGCTTTTCTCAATTACATTCTGATCTATGGCCATTGGGGTTTTCCACAACTCGGCCTGGTCGGCGCTGGCATCGCCTCATCAATTTCCCATGCGGCAGGTTTCCTGGCGCTTGTATATTACATCAACATTGAAAACCGCAGCCGTCAATTTGAACTTTTTCACCGCTTCTTCGCCCCGGACTGGGAACGGCTGAAAGAAGTCATGCGGCTCGGCTGGCCCATTGGCGTCACTATCGGTTTTGAAGCGATGTTGTTTAACGCCTGCATCTTTTTGATGGGACGCATTGGCGTCAATGAGGTCGCCGCCTATCAGGTTGCGCTAAACGTGGTTGCGCTGGCGTTTATGATGCCGCTCGGGCTTTCCATGGCCGGCGGCGTGCGCGTTGGGCTGATGGCGGGTGCGGGTGACGCGAGCGGGGTGCGGCGCGCGGCGGCGATATCAATCCTCAGCAGCATCGCCATGATTATGCTGTTCGCCGTCCCGGTGATGGCGGCGCCACACTTCGTTGCCGGCCTTTATCTCAACGCCAACAATCCGGCCAATGCAGTTGTGCTGGCGCTTGCCGCATCGTTTCTGCCGGTTGCGGCGGCGTTTGCTCTGTTTGACGCGATACAAGTTTCCGCCGCACAAGCGCTGCGCGGCTTGAAAGACGTACGTATACCAATGATAATTACCGGCGTCAGCTATTGGGTGATCGGTTTTCCGGTCGCCGCATGGCTGGGCCTGTCCACATCGATCGGTGCGGTTGGCGTCTGGTATGGACTGCTTGTCAGCCTCGCCGCCGCCGCCGTAATGCTTGGCGCAAGGCTATGGGCGGTGACGCGAGGTGACATGTATGCACGCGAATAGTTCTAACGTATTTACAGAACTATTTTATCGGCGCGAACGGTTCGCCAGGACCAAAACAGTCCCCAGGCCATAAACACCAACCCTGTGACAACCAGTGATGCTGCAAGCGCAGGGTCCGTTGACTGAATCGCCTCGCCATAACCTCCAAGCGCCGCCAGGCCAATGACATCGCCCAAAAAATGTAATATTACGCCCGGCACAATACTGCCGCTTCTAAGCGTCACCGCAGCGAAAACGGCGCCCACTCCCATTGCCGATATGATCTGGGCGCCAACAGTGACCGGATCGCCGCCCTCAAACAGATTTAAAATATGCAACAGGCCAAAAGCCAGCGACGAAATGATAACGGCTGTCATTGGCTTGAACGAGCGCATCATACCGCGAAGTATGAATCCACGGAAAAGCGTTTCCTCATTTACCGCTACAAACAGCGAGATGGCGCCCCATACGATTAGCTTTTCAGGCGCCGCTGATATCGCTTCGATCGCCATACCAAGCGGACCTAAAACCGCCAGCCAGAGGGGGCCGGCAACCCAAATCCATGAACTCTTTTGCGGTAAGCGCCAACCGCCAACAACTGTCTTTCTGGCTAGCAACGTGAAGCTGACGACCAGGACAAACAAAACCGCCTCATAGGCGAGCAAATCCACATCCATATCGTAGATATGCGGTGCGAATTTTCGGTACAGGCCGTCAAAAACAAATGCAAACGCTAATGGCAAGACAAGCCAGGTCAGGTCGAAAACCCAAAATTTCACACCTTTCGGCGCATGGTCATCACATCTCATTGTTGTACTTCCTATTCTTGTTACAGCTTATATATGGACATGAATTCACCTTCACATTTAACGATGCCTATCTCACGGTCCAGCCCTCAACCCAGCAATTTACAAGCAATATCCCATTAGACGTGCGCTTTTGGGCTTGATCCGAACGCCAAATCAGCATAAATGCGAATATGAATTCATGTTCCTAATAATCAAGGATGCGCAATGAGTCAAGGAGAAAAACCCGCCTATCAGGACCGCTCACGGCGGACGCGCGAGAAGATCGTCATTGCGCTTGATGAGGCGCTTAGGGAAAAGCCGTTTGATCAGGTGAGTGTCGCCGAGATCGCGCAGCGCGCCGGTGTCGCCGTCGGCACGGTTTATCGGCGATTTGAAAACAAGGATGCGTTAATCCCGGTCATTTTTGAAATCTATAAAAAGCGCGTTGAAGCCATGCTGGACGGCGACGGCGCCATTGAAGCGGAACCGGATGAAAGTTTGCGAAGCATCTTGCGGAAGGTCATGCGCAAGACTTGGAGTATTTGCGCCCGTGAAGCGCACCTTCTTCGCGCCACGCATCTGTATGCGCGCCTGAAACCAGAATTGGCCGCTGGCGAAGAGTGGAAGAAATACGAACAGGCCTCAGCACAATCGGTCGCGATGATCATCAATCACTGCGCCGGTCAGGTGAAGCGAAAACATCTCAAGCGCGCAACCGCCTTTGCCGCATACATGCTCAATTCCGTATTCATTGAAAAGGGCCTCTACCCAAACGAAGCGCCCGCGACACTTTTTCCTTATAGCGGCAATACGCTCGCAGATGAGTTTGCCGATATGCTCTATGCGTATTTGAGTTTTCCGGAACAGAAATGAATGCCGGCCAAGGCTATATCTAAATCGGCGCGCCCACGGCATCGCATAGGAACTTCATCAACGGCTTTGCGTCTTTCATTGTCGCCTCTACGTCGTCGCAGAACGTTGCTTTCTTCGTTTGCGACGATTTTCCTTGCGCCATTGCGAAGAAGCTTTTGCGTTTGATGTCTTCAATGAGGGCGTGTTCGGCGTCAAAGCCGCGGGGCGGCCGTTTGAGGGATTGCCCGCGTAAATCCCCAAAGCGTTTCTGGAAGGCGGGGGCGGTTACGGCTTTTTTCCAGGCTGTGCTTTTTCCGGCAATCGCCTCACGGATTTTTAACAGTTGCGGCGCCGGCGGCGACCAGATACCGCCGCCATAAAAAATCTCATCCGGGTCAATATGCACATAAAACCCCGGCGCATGCGCGTCCTTGCCGAGCGCATGGCGAAACTGCACCCCGCCATGAGTTTTGTAAGGCGTCTTGTCCTTGGAAAAGCGCACGTCTTTGTAAATGCGGAAAACCGAGCCGCCATTGAGCCGCGGGTCGGCGACAAAATGCTTGGAGACTTTCTTCAACCGCGGCGCCATCGCCTCGACAAACGCCGCCAGCGGCTCCTGCACGCTGGCGCGAAATCGCGGCTTGTTGTCGTTGAACCATTCGCGATTGTTGTTGGCTTTCAGCTCATGGAAAAAGTCAAAATAATCTTTTGGCAGGCCCGTGAAAGACGTCATGGATTTTCCCTTGTTCGAAGGCGCGCAAGTTATCGTCCGGACATGCGCCGTTCAACCGCCATTTTTGAAAGCTTTAGCCCGAGCCCTGTCGCCTCGCGTAGAGCTTTGATCGCTTCGATTTTCTTACCGTCAGACATAAGACGGTCTATCTCTTCCAGCTTCGGCCCCCCCCAGCCCAGCCATCGCCGTTTCAATTTCCTGCTCTTCGACCATGCGTCGGCGCTGGCTTTCTTCCGGGCTCGCCCCTTTGGTGGCCCGCCCAAGAAGAAAACCGACATAAGCCACCATCGCAATCACCAGCCAGAGCTGATAAGGTTCAAAACTTTCCATCCCGCACCCTCCATGTCGTCGCTTCTTGGTTGATGTGGTCATAGCCGCGCGTCCACGCAAGGCGAGTGCAAATATGATTGCTTACGCGGCCTTGCGATATCTATCATAGATCAGCCCGACGAGAACACCGTAGAGAGCGAACTGCACCAGGCTGGCCAATCCCTCGACCATCATCCAGCCGCGGATCGACGGAACAATGTATTTCGCAGGCTCCACCAATGTCAGCTAGCTCCCTAAAAACACCCCCATCAACAGTCCATATTTCAACCCCCGCAGGAGCGGCGCGCCGTCTCGGTAAAAAAAATGTGAACAGATACGCCAATATCGCCCCTTGCACGATCATCGTGAAAATCCCGAGCGCCATGATCGGCTCATCACGCATAAATCCAACCGCCGCATAGTGGTCGGCATTCAGGACAAAATGTGACGTCGCCTGAACAGCGAAGGGCGCAATCACAAAAGCCAAGGTCGCCAATACGTAATACTGTATTCCTGGTTTTGGTTTATTGATGTCCATCATTTTAGCCCTTCTCTTTGTTTTTTTGGCAATGACGCCACGACCAGATCATAGGAATGATCAGTCAGCTCTTTGACCAAAGCGTCGGGCATGGATTTTCCCATCAGCAGCGTGTTCCAGTGGGTTTTATTTTGATGCCAGCCTGGCTTGATGGCGGAATGTTTTTTCCGCAATGCGACAGCACGTTCGGGGTCGCATTTCAGATTGATAAAATGAAATGGCGAGACCTTCTCGCCATCCATTTTTATTATTTTAACGTTGGCCATAGCGAACATCTTGCCGCCGACCTTCAACCATAAAACCTCGCCCTTCATCGGATAGGCCTCCGTCACGCCGGGCTTCGACAGGCAATAAGTTTTAAAGGTTTCGAAATTCACGTTTGCGCGTCTGCGATGGCTTTTTCTGGGCCGCCCTCCGGCAGTTCTGCGAACGAAGGCAAAGACGGATCCATCTTGTCCCAATTGGGGGCGCGGCTAGCGTAAACGATCATTTGCGGTGTGACTAAGTTGGGATCATCCAGACTCGAGGCGCGTAAAAACGCCATACCATCCATTCTGGAGTTACGCGAGAAAATCGCCGATCCGCATTCGGGGCAAAAGCCGCGACTGATTATATTCCCGCTATCGGCAGGCCGGTCATAAAACTTCATTACACCCGTAACTTTTAGCGAAGCTTCCGGCAAGCCCACATGGGTGCAGTGACCGGTGCCGCTGGATTTTTGACAATCCGTGCAGTGACAATGACCGACAATCACCGGATCGGCTTGCGTCTCATAAGATACGGCGCCGCAAAGACAGCCGCCTTTCAATGTCTGCGTCATTAAATTTTCCTCGTCTGTTGTTACGCGCCTTTTGTTCATGCGCTTTGTTCCAAAAAAAATTGCATCCCCATGCCGTTGCGTTCAAATCTAACGCCTTGGAGCGATTGGTGTTACCGGCCGCTCAACGGATCGGGGCATTTCTTCAACTTTCCTCTGCGTAGATTTTCCCGTTCCAATAATGCCCCCATTTTTAACCCCAGATGTCTCCGCCGCGGCCATCTCTCCCCTGCTGCTGGCAGCGGCCCGCCATTGCGCCTCAACCAGTTCCATATATCCATCACATTAGGCCGCCTTGTTTTACAATAACTTGTTTATTGCAATTTACAAGTGACTTAGCTATCGAAGCAAGCTAGATCATTGGGCGATTAATAGGAATCGCCCAATGATCTAGATTCTTTGTTGCGCGCCGGCCCGCGCCCGAAGGGGCGCTGATTATGATCAGACCGCCTTCGCGGCCCGCGCCCGAAGGGGCGCTGATTATGACCAGACCGCCTTCGCGGTCCGCGCCTGAAGGAGCGCTGATCATGATAGGGGGCGAAAAAGCGGTTTCCACTTTTCCGCCCGGCGCTCTAACGCAGGCGGCATAGTGGGTTTGCAACTCAGATTTGCCCGTTGGACTTTTGCGGCCCAGGTCTCAAGATCCGGGAGTTTGCAACCCGGCTTTACGGCCCGCCGTTTTATGGCCAGGGGTTATATGGATTAGATTTATGGCCGGGATTTGTGGGGCGGGTTTTGGCTTCGGTTTTGCGGTGAAGAACTTTGCGGCTTGAGGTTTTACAACCCAAAATTATTCAGCCTTTGATGTTTGGCCGGCAAGGAAACCGACACTATGGCGAAAGCAGATTTAAGAGAGCCCCGGTCCGACTGTCCGATTGCGACCACGCTCGACATTGTCGGCGATCGCTGGACACTGGTGATTTTGCGCGACATGGTCAACGGCAAGAAACGGTTTTCGGATTTTTTGGACAGCCCGGAAGGGATCGCCACAAATGTTCTAACTGACCGGCTGGCGCTTATCGAGGCGACAGGCCTGGCGGTGCGGAAATCCTATCAGCTGCGGCCAAAACGCTTTGAATACGAATTAACCGACAAAGGCCGCGACCTGTTGCCAGTGATGCAATCAATCTGCCTTTGGGCGAACAGGCATTATCCGCACACTTGGGTTGCGCCGGAAAGTTTTATGGCGGAGCGCGAAGAATAATTTCATGCACCGCTCAGATGAATTTACACGACAAGTGCGATTACATTGCGGGCCGCTAGAATAATTAAAACAACCGACGCCAGCACAAACAACGGGAATCGCATCATGACCTTTTTTACGACGATTTGCGCCAGAGAATGGGCGATGCGGACCGCAACATAAATCCAGGCGATCCAGATATTGATGGTGTCTCCTGCGCCGATGAGATGGGTATAGAAGGCAAGCGCATAAAATATCGTCGGCTGTTCATGCAAGTGGTTGTAGTTGTCAGCGACAACACGGATGTTTTCTGGCAACACGGAAAGCGCGCCCGGATGAACCGCGCTTTGAGGGTCAATCTTCGCCTTTTGCATCGCCGGAATGCGTGTTGCATACATCCATATCCATACTATCAGTGTCCAGACGATAAGCGCGAGAACAGGTGTTAACATAGCCGCCTCTTCATTCAAAAGGTTTCAACAAATCATGCGCGCGCTTCGAGCACCATGTTTGTCGGCGTCTCCGTCGCCCGGCGCACATTACCAAAGCCGGCCTCATTGAGCACTTGCGTCAAGCGTTTCTCGCCCGCTTGCGCGCCTAACGCCAAGCCGACTTCCTGAGATTTTGATGTTGGCACACAGATGGTTGTCGAAAAACCATAAAAGATAGCAGCAAGAACATTGAGGTTTTCAGCAAGGCTGTCGCCAGCCAATGGTTCAACCACCATAAAGGTTCCGTCAGGTTTAAGGCTTTGCTTGATGTGGGCGGCGGCGCCAACCGGATCGCCCATATCGTGGAGCGCATCGAAGATGCAGGCCAGGTCAAAATCACCGCCCGGAAAATCTTTCGCCGCAACAGTATGGAATTCAACATTGGCGACGCCAGCAGCTTTTGCCTTGGCCTTGGCCTCTTCAATTGAAGGCGCGTGAAAGTCAAAGCCGTGTACCGTGGCGTTCGGATAGGATTGCGCGAGCAGCACCGTGGAGGAGCCGTGGCCGCAGCCAATATCAGCGATTTTGCCGCCGGCTTTGAGTTTGGCCTCAACGCCGTCAAGCGCCGGTATCCAGCTCTGCACCAGATTGGCCGCATATCCCGGACGGAAGAAACGGTCTGTGCCGCAAAAACAGCATGACGAATGCTCGCTCCAGGCTCGTCCCCGGCCGGTCTTGAAAACATCGACCGCCGTTTCATGCGCCTCATATTGCGACACGACCGCCTGAAAGAAGCCTTGCATGCAAGTCGGCTCACCTTCATGAGCAAAAATCGCCGCCTGCTCCGGCGACAGGCTGAATGTGTCTTTGTCCGGATTATAATCGACATAGCCAAGCGCTGCATTAGACGACAGCCACTCGCGCAAGTAACGCGCATCAATGCCGGATTTTTCGGCCAACTCCTCATGCGTGCAAGGCCCGGCCTCTTCAAGAATTTTGTAAACCCCGGCCTGATCGCCGATATAAGACATCAACAGGCCAATCGCCCCGCTGACATCGCCCAATACTTTTCCTAGTAGCTCGTTGAATTTATCTTCGTTCATCGCCCGCTCTCCCTCGTGAAATTATTTCATAGTCTCTTCATGGCACTCCAACAGCCAGCAACCATGGGCTCAAATTCATTCTGAGCCCATTACAATTCAATATACGGAAAATTCAAGACGGCTATCGCACCATCATACAAAGTTCGAATATTTTTGGGGCACCCAAAGTAAGAGGGCTGTAAACGTATTGTCAATGGCACCTTAAGCCAAAAAACTATACATTAACGGGACACGGCAGCAGCACGTTTTGACATGTAGCGCTCAACAGCCTTTGATAGGTTTGACAGTATCTCAGGGGCCGCTTTCGTTGCTTCGTAGAACAGCTGATAGACAGCGTCTACTGATTGTAAATCAAGATCATTGCCTAAAATAAAAAAATTCTTTCGAACTTTGTGGGCGATTTGATGTCGCTTCTTTCGCATCTTCTTTCTTAAGCCTTCACGAGCTTTTATATTATTGCCACTCGAGCCATTCACTTTATTCCACTTTATGTATAATTCCTCAAACTCCTGAAGCAATTTCCATACGGCGGTTTTGAAAATACCATCCCTATCCGGAATAGTTGTGGCTAAATTGACCACACCACCCAAAGCGGATCTTACTTTCACGCATATCTCTTCGTCATAACCAGCACTTTCGGAATTTTGAATATCATTCAACAGCTGAACTAGCGCATCCTGCCTTATTCGATCAAACGCCCAGCCCGCAGTGTTTTTTTTCAAAGACATTAGCCCCCCAAAGAAAAGGAATGATTCTGAGCATCGCCATATAGAGGAATAATAAAACTTAGCAAGATTATTATCTGGCAATAAGACATCTTGTACGAGTAAAAAATAGATGCGCCATAATTTTGTGTCAGACGTTCATACCAAATTAGAATATTTTTTAAATTCCATTCGCGCAATTGACCGACAGTGAACCTCGTCCGGCCCATCTGCAAGGCGCAGTGTGCGGATGCCGGAATAGATTTTTGCCAAGCCAAACTCAGTAGTGACGCCGGCGCCGCCATGGGCCTGGATTGCGTCATCGATAATTTTGAGCGCAACGCGCGGCGCTGCGACCTTAATCATCGCGATCTCTCTTTGCGCAACCTTGTTGCCCACCGTGTCCATCATCCATGCGGCCTTCAGCGTCAACAACCGCGTCAATTCAATGTCGATACGCGCCTCGGCGACACGCTGCTCCCAAATGGAGTGCTTGTAGATCGCCTTGCCAAAGGCCTCGCGAGTCAACAGGCGTTTGACCATCTTTTCAAGCGCAACCTCCGCGGCGCCAACAGTCCGCATACAGTGATGAATACGCCCAGGGCCAAGCCGGCCTTGCGCGATTTCAAAGCCGCGCCCCTCACCGAGGATGATATTTTCCTTCGGTACACGGACGTCTTTAAGCTCTACTTCCATATGGCCATGCGGCGCGTCGTCATAACCGAATACCGGCAGGTGGCGCAGAATTTTGACGCCCGGCGCATCAGCCGGCACCAGAATTTGGCTTTGCTGCACATGGCGCTGGGCGGCCTTGTCGGTCTTGCCCATGACGATAAAGATTTTGCAACGCGGATCGCCCGCGCCCGAAGACCACCATTTGCGGCCATTAATCACATAGTCATCGCCGTCGCGCACAATCTCGGTTTCGATATTGGTGGCGTCGGATGAGGCAACTGCCGGTTCGGTCATCAAAAAGGCGGAGCGGATTTTGCCGTCAAGCAGCGGCTCCAGCCACTGCTCTTGTTGTTCCGGCGAGCCATATTGCATCAGGACTTCCATATTGCCGGTATCGGGCGCGGCGCAATTGAACACCTCCGGCGCGATATGGCAGCGCCCGGTGAGTTCCGCTATCGGGGCATAGTCAGCATTGGAAAGCCCCGGCCCCCATTTTTTGTTGGGGTGGAACATGTTCCACAGACCTTCCGCTTTGGCCTTGTCTTTCAACTCATCGATAATCGGCGGCACTTTCCAGCGGCCTTTGCCGGGGCCAAATTCCGCATGCTGACGTTCATAGGTTTCTTCGCCCTCATAGACATATTTGTCCATAAAATCGCTGACGCGTTTCAGATAATCCTTGCATCGGTCGGAATAGGCGAAATCCATGAGGGCGCTCCTTTGTTGGGGCCATGATAGCGGGCGCGGGCGCCAGTGAAAGCCTGAAGCGCAGTCCTTATCGCCGCGCCCGGAAAAAATCTTTCAAAAGCTGGCCCGCCTCGTCGGCGAAAGCGCCTTGCTCAACTTCCGGGCGCCAGTGACAAGTGGGGTGTTCAAAGAACTTCGGCCCATGCCACACCGCGCCGCCCTTAGCGTCGCGCGCCGCGATCACCAGCCGCGCAACCCGCGCGATACTGATCGCGCCGGCGCACATGGCGCAGGGCTCAAGTGTTACATAGAGCGTGGTTCCGGGCAGGCGATAATTGCCGAGGAGAGCCGCGCCCGCACGCAGCACCCTGATTTCCGCATGCGCGGTTGGGTCATGGCCGGCTATCGGCGCGTTGCCAGCCGCGGCGAGCACTGCACCGTCGATGCCCGTCAGCACCGCGCCAATCGGCGCCTCGCCAGCATCGGCTGCGGCCCTAGCTTCCGCCAGCGCCGCGCGCATGCAT
>JAJFFZ010000181.1 GCA_021776395.1 Hyphococcus sp.
GGTCGAGCGCGACCCGGTCCCAGCGGGTCGCCGTGGCGAGGAATATCGGCGGGACTGTGAGCCGGACCGTCTTTTGAAAGGTCGTGACCGAAACGCCGCAATAAGCCGCCGCTTGGCTTAGGCGGAGCAGTCTCGGCGGGAGCATATGCCGCGCAGCGCTCATTTTGCGTTCAGACCTCCGGGGCTGTTCGCTCGGCCTTGCCGAGCGGCCCCTGCGGGCGCGTGGTGCTGACATTGATCACGCAAGTCACGGAACCACTGCGGATGCGGCGGGGCTGTTCGCTCGGCGTTGACTCGTGGCACTTACGAGCGCGCCTTACGCTTTGCTCGCTTCGCTCGGTTTGTGGGGACTCTTCCGATCGGTCTTCGCTAATCAGCGCCTGTAGTGTTTTGATGAGGTCAATGACTTCGTCGTCAAACAATTCAACACCATAAAATATTTGTCTATCAAAACGACTTGGGCCGCCGACGGAAACGCTAATGCATCCAGATAGATAACAACGAGAAGCATAGACACTTCCAAACGGATGCGGCCAGTTTATATCTTCGCAGGAATTCATCATCGGTTCTGCAGCATTCCTATGCTCCTCCAATGTTCACGTTATCGTGCTCGTCGAGACTTATCGTTAGGGTTGGTTGATCTAGCCTTGCTTCTTCGACGGCTTCTGCGAACCACTGTTCGAGTGATGGGCCTTTGCGGGTGGTGAAAAAAATGAGGCGGCCCGCCCATCGAGGATGAAATTTCAAAACAAATGCTTCGCGCGTGATAGTCATTCTGAAGGTCATCATTCACCCTCGCCGTCGGCGACCAGCGCCTCGATCCGGGCGGCCTTGCCTTCGCTGCGCTCGGTGGTCGCTGGCTCGGTTTGCTCGTCGGCGCTGGTTTTTTCTTCAAGCAAATCGTCGGCTTGGTTGAAGCACAAGATCCCTACGACTATGTAAATCGTACCGAGCTTGCGGGCGTATTTATCGCCGTCAATAAATCCGGATGTGAAATCTATAAGGCCAAAAAACCAAAACAATAGGCCGGTCAATAACAGATAAATAGCCATCACACCCGCACCTTCGCGTCGTTGCGGAATTGGCGTTCCCGTCTCGCCGGCAGGCCGAGGCGTTTTCGCTCTCTGGCCTCGGCGGCTCTTGCGTCGGCTTTCGGCTGGACTTTCTTGGCCCAGAAGGCGGCGAAGTTCGCCTGACGGCGCAGGCGTTCAAGCTCGCACGCGCAATCCGGGCAGGCGAGATAATCGTCTTTGCCCTGATTGACAAACCGCCAATGCAACGTGCGCGTCAGGAACATCGCCGCGCCTTTTGGCGTGAGGTCGGCTTTGAAGAAACAGGTTTTGACGGCGCATTCGCCGGCGTGATCGAGCAGCGCATGCGCGTCGCAGGCGGCCTCGTAAAGGTCTTCATCGTGATGATAAATTAAGCTCATTTTGCTTTAAGGCCTCCGGCGCGATTCTCGCGCTTTGCGCGAGACGCCTGCGGGCGGCCGGTCGGCCTTGCTTCGCGCGCTGGTCGCGCGCTCAGGCATCGCACGAGCGCCGTGCGCTCGGTTTGCGCGTGCGCTGGCGTGTTCATGTGCGCTGCACGCCGAGGGCGTCCTCGGCTTTGTTGAGCGCCTTTAACAGATCGCGGCCGCGCTCGCCGTAAAGGTCCGGCTCGGTGGCTTTGAAGGCGGCGATCAATTCTGTCAGCGCGTCGTGGATCGCTTGCGCCTCGGCCTGCAAGGTCAAGGCGGCGCTGGCGGCCATCAGATCCTGGGCTTGTGACTGCAGTCGGCGGGCGGTTTTTTGAAGGGTCATCTTTTGAAGGGTCATCTTAAGTTAAGACCTCCGGGGCTGTTCGCTCGGCTTTGCCTCGCGGCCCCTGCGGGCGCGTGGTCGGCGCGCGGCCGGTTTTTTGTTTGACCGCCTTCGCGGTCGGGCGGCTTGCTTCGCGCGCTGGTCGCGCGCTCAGAACTGTTCGCTGGCGCTGCGCGCGCGGGGGCCGGGAGATGAAAATCGAGGCTGTTGAGGTTGGACCGGATCGTGGCGCGTTTGCCGAGCGCAGCGCCGGCGTTGAGGCCGCGTTCGGCCCAGTAGGCATTGATGGTCATCGCGCAGCGCTGGGCGACTTCGATATCCTTGAGGCGGATGGTTGGGTTCATTGATGACATTATGGCTGGGTCCTTATAATGCGCTTGCGGGACGCCGCGAGCGCAGCTATATTTTGCTTCCCGAAGGCGCTTCCTTCGGGGAGCCGAAAACGGGCCTTGCGGGAAACTGTCAGGCTCGTTTTCATTTTTATTGTCCTCACATAAATAGCGCCGGGGCAGGGGCGACATACCGCGCCATCGCGGCTGCACTCTGGGGGAGCTCCCCGTCCCGGCGCTGTGGCAATGCCGCCAGCCAGGGCAGGCTTTGCGATAGCGGCGGGAGCAAGGTACGCATGGTGCGTACATTAGGTCAAGCATCTATGACGCAAAAATGTTCCACGTGAAACATTGGCGCTACTCGCAACCGCAACTATTATGAAAAGCTTGCAAATGGAGAGATGGAGATGACCGTTGAAATGGCGCAAAAAGAACCTGACCAAGACCCTTCTACGCCCGAAATCACCAGCGGTGCGAGCGACGGCGCCATCGGGTTTTCCGGGGTGGCAACGTTATTTCAGGCCGGGATAGTCCTTATCGGGTTGGCGCTGATCTGGTACGGTGTGACGCTTCCGACAGACAGCGCCGTGCATCAAATCTATCAGCTCAACGCGATAACGTCAGGCATTGTGTTAATCGCGATTATTGGCGTTTGGGCGGCGGTTGATGCGACGCGCCGGGCCATCGAGAGGCTGCATCGCAAACCGTGAACACGCCGCCAATGGTTATACGGCGTCGCTTTCCTCGTCCTTCAGCCGGAAATAGGTGAAATAGCTCTCGATCGCGGCATCCGCCGCGTCGGCGGCCGCCTTGTCGTCGTCATGGCGATCGGCGACAACGCGGAACGCCATTTGAATGCATTCACGCATCAGGCGGATATCAAAGGGCGGCTTATAGCCCGCCTCGGTTTCGCCGGCGTCCCAGCTCGCCCGGTCGCTCAAATGCGGCGGCGGGCTTAACAGCTGCTCGGGCCGCACATTCAACGCTTGTGAAAAGCGCTTAAGCCATTTGCGGTTATAGGGCCGGTCGCCGCGCTCAATCTGCGACAAATACCCCTTAGACGTATCGGCGGCGTCCGCCAGCTCGTCTTGCGTGACGCCGCGAAATTCACGCCACTGCCTGAGAAAAAATGATTCCTGCTCACTCATGCGCGCACAATAACCCGTCCGCCGGCGCGAGGCGTGACGCCTATTGCTGGAGTATGTATTGCGTTCGGGTATGCAATCAGCGTACTTCGGCTGGATCATGGCAAACCCATTGAAGACATATCTTGACGAAAACGGCCGCGGTGCAGCCTCAGCTTTGGGCCGCGCAACAGGCGTCTCAAAGGGCCATATCGGAGATATAGCAACCGGCAGGCGGGCACCGTCGCTCGAAATGATAAGGCTGTTAGACCGCGCCACTGACGGCGAGGTCGCCTTTTGCGGCTGGAAAAATGTCGAATCCGTCGCATAACAAGTTCGCCTATTGCGTACTTTAGCAAATCACCTCACAGCTTGGATTGCAAACGCATGCAACCTAAGGTGGAGCCTGATGACTTCTCACACCCTAGCCTATGAGCTGCAACCGGCGGCGATGCCCGACTCGGTGATGTCTTTTGAGGGCCGCACGCATCGGCGCGAGGCGGCGTGATGGCGGGGCTGCGGGCGATTTCGGCGTTAGTCTGTCGGGTGCGCACGCATCTCGGCAATTGGATTTTACCGCGATCTGAGCGGCGCGATTGCCGGGTCGATATCGCTCGGAAGAACAGTTTCGACGTCAGCATGGATGGCCTTGAAGCCAGACTGAAAAGGCCGCGCTCGCCGGATAGCGAGGGCGGATCATGACCGCGCCGATCGATGTCCAGTTTTCAGGCGCGCCGCTGCCCTTATCTGTCACCATAAACAGGAGGAACTAGCATGAGACCATTTCTTGAAGCCCTTGCGGACTTGCTCGGCGAAGAGCGCATTGATCACTACACGGCGCAACTGACTGATCTTTGTCAGGAGATCAGCGCGCACCGCAAAAAGGGCGACCTGACTTTGACGGTCAGCCTGACGCCGAATGGCGACACGACGTTCAAGGTTTCGGCAAAGTTAAAAACCAATACGCCAAACCCGTCTTTCGGCGAACGTATTGTCTACCACACCAGCGAGGGTTCAATCCTCCGCGAGAACCCAAACCAGCGCAAGTTACCGTTTGCGGTTGATGCGGCGACGCCTGACAGCGCCACCGAAACGGATACCGAAACACAGCAAACAGCTTAATCAGGAGACGGAGTAATGGATATCTTTACGAGCCTAGTCGATGCCATCAAAAAATCAGCCGCAGGCGATATCAAGCCATATGAGTTTGAGGATGAAACGCTTGCATTAGTTCCGGACGGCTTCAAGCTGGAGAGTTTCGCGTCTCGCAGCGACCGTATCCGGCGCCCGTCAGAGAGCATCAAGGTCTTTAGAGAGGTGAGCTTCAGGGACTATTGGAGGCGGTTTGCAGGTGAAAGCAGCGTCTGCTTTGGCGACCTTAACGGGCTGACCTTGCATGCTGTGATTGACTATCACGGTGCTGACGGAAAGCCTGACCATTGCGAACATAACGCGTCCTTTACGCCGCGCCTCGATCTCGGCTGGGCCTTCTGGAAAGGCGTTTCCGGTCGCTTGATGTCGCAACGGGACTTCCAGCGCGTTCTTGAAGAGCGCACCAACGACATCATCGCGCCCGAAGGCGCCGGGCTCCTCGACTTGATCGCTAACTTGGAAGCGACCATGCGCATTGACGCCGGGGATGTGCATCGGCTGGATAATGGTTCTCGCAAAATCCAGTATCGCAAGCAAAACCAGATTGTCGGCGACGTGACGATTCCGGCGCGCATCATAATCGCGACTGGTATTTTCGAGGGTGCGCTCGATCGAGAGGTTGAGCTGCTGTTGCGATGGGATGTGGATGATGAAACCCACAAAGCAAAGTTTGCGCTCGAAATTCCAGACATCAAAGGGGTTGAGCAAACAGCCTTTACCCAGCTAGCGGGCGAGACTGAAAAGCTGATCGGCGACAGATTCTTCTGGGCCGCAAAATGAGCCTCGACCATGATGGTCGCGACGGTCAGCTGATCTATTGGGCAAAATTGGTTCGGTTGCTCGACAAGATTGACCGGGTTGTCGAGCTAAGCGCCGACGCGACGGTTCTGATTGCCGTGGGCGATCGGTCATGTGTGGCGAGCCTTTCAGGGATCGGCCTCACGCCCAGGACGGCCGCAGCTTATCTGCGCGGGGCTTATCGCGCGAACATTCTCGATTATTCGGACCGGCTGCGGCGGCACTTGATCGATCAATTCGGTTGTATGCCGGAGGACTTTAACGACGCCCTCGCGCAGCTGGAAATGGCCGGTGCAACCGACCGCAAAGGCGGTCAAGCAGACGCCGACATGCATGATGACCACACGGAGGCGGCATAATGGCGGCGGCGGGCTTTGACCGATCATTGCAGCTTGGGCGCTACCGGGCCGATCCGCAAACGATTGGCATCGTGACGTTTATGACAGCCTGCGGGCCGGCGAATGTCGCGCTCGGCTTCGCCCAGGCCAGGGGTTTGGCCGCACGGGCAAAGTGGATGCGCGCGCGGGGGATTTCCGACGATGCAATCTGCGATGCGCTGGGGCTCTGCAGAGGTCAGATCGCGAACCTCTTACGGCAGGTGACACGGGCGACAAACCTCGCCCAGGAACGCGCCGCCAATCAGGGCCGGACGCTTCCGCGCGGGCTGAAGGCGGGCGGGTGATGAGCGCTGTGCAAAAAACCCCCTTCGTCCCTTCGGGCTGCTTCCCCCGCAAGCGGGGGAAGACAAATCTCGCGTCATCGACGGTCCCGAGCGCGCGGCCAGCGCGCGCGGCAAGCGCGACCGCGCGCCCGAAGGCGTCTCACGCGGAGCGTGAGAAACAAGCCGAAGGACTTAAATAACATGAACCCTTGGGCAGATCAGAAACGCAAACGCGATTTCGAAGACCGCAAGGTTTTCGTCAAAGCAAAGGCGCAATTTGACGATGTGATTGAGGCGCTCGATCTGCTCAGCGACGGCGCGCCGCATCCCGATTGCCCGCATTGCGACGGCGTTGCGGTGTTGCGGCGCTGTCATGGCGGGGCTGGCTATTATTGCAGCTTTTGCGATGAGACCGGCGACATGATCGATCTCGTGCGTGTACGGCGCAATGTTGGTTTTGCCGGGGCGATCGACATTCTGGAAGAAATTATCGCGCTGCAAAAAGGCGGCGAAACAGCGAGGCTTTTATGACGACGACTTATCGGGTTTGCGCGGTGATGTGGCGGTTGGCGCGGCTGCTTTCGACGCTCGGCTATGTGTCGTTCTTCGTTTATGCGATGCGCGATGCGTATATCCTCGCCGCCGTCAGCGGCATTGTCGGGCTGTTGATGGGTGATCTGTCGTTGATGCTGCGCGACATGGCGCGGGCGATCGACGCGGAGGCGGGATCATGAGCGGGTCCGGGCGCGCGCCGGATTATCAGGACACAGTTGACGCGATGTTCAATTTGCTGCTTGCGGCCGGTAAGGTCGACGGTTCGAGTGAAGATGTCGTTTTCACAGATCCAAACGTCTGTCTCGATATTATTGCACTCCTGATCACAAACTACATCTGGACCGATGGCGAAGAAGAACGATTAAAAGTGATCGAAGATATTGGCTTGCGGGTCTCGCACTATCTTCAGTCGACGCCGCTGCGCAGCGTCCCGATTAACACTCAATCGTTGATATAGGACGGGAGCGATCAACCATGAGCCATGACAGTGTGAAGCGCGCCTATGAAGTCGTGGCGCGCAAAAGCGAATTTGACGCCGGCGCCACGCGCTTCTGCGCAGCATTGCTGCGCGGCGTTCCCAAACAGGCCGATGCGCGCCGCCAGCACCTCCACGATTTGCTCGACAGCTGGCTGGACGCCGAGACCGAAGCCCACACGGCCAGCATGATCGAGGCGCATCGTAAGTTTGGAGGCGGGTGAATGACAGTGTCCCGAAATATCAACAAAACTAAAACGGCGCTGACGGCGCCGTCAGCGTCGCGCGCAAAGCCGGAAGCCGTAAAGGCCTGGTCGGAGCTAAGCGACGAGCAGGCGATCGAGCGTGTGAATATCGGTGGAAAAGTGTTCCAGTTGGCCGCCTGATTTGGGCGGCGTAAAAGTGGGCCACTTTGAGCGTTGCCGGGATAGGTTTCCGGGATTTGCAAGGAGCAAGCCCCGGGAATGTATGGCATGAGATTATATG
>JAJFFZ010000182.1 GCA_021776395.1 Hyphococcus sp.
CAGCCTTGGCAAGGTTAGCGCCCGCCCCAAGGGTTTGATTATCACGCTGGTTGTGAACTGGATGATCAAACCTTTTACGATGGCTTTGCTCGGGATCTTATTCTTTAAGTTTATTTTTGCCGACCTGATGGCGCCGGCTGATGCTGAAAGCTATCTCGCCGGGCTGATACTGCTGGGCGCTGCGCCCTGCACCGCCATGGTGTTTATCTGGTCACAGCTGACCAAGGGCGATCCAACCTACACGCTTGCGCAAGTCAGCATGAATGACGTCATCATGATCTTCGCTTTCGCGCCCATTGTCGCTTTTCTGCTCGGCGTTACGGATATTGATATACCCTGGCAAACGCTTGGCCTTTCCGTTGGGCTCTATGTCGCCGCACCGCTCGCCGCCGGCGCGGCGACGCGTCGTTTGTTGAGACATAAAGACGGCGCTATCGAGACGCTTACCGCAAAGCTCAAACCATATTCCGTGATCGCCCTTCTCGCCACAGTGGTCTTGCTGTTTGGGTTTCAGGGGCAAACTATTGTCGAAAAGCCGCTTCTGATTGTATTGATTGCCATACCAATTATTATTCAGTCCTATACGATATTCGCCGCCGCCTATGCGGCGGCCTGGCTCTGGAAAGTGCCGCACGCTATCGCCGCGCCATGCGCATTAATCGGGACTTCAAATTTCTTTGAACTGGCCGTCGCAGTTGCAATCAGCCTGTTCGGTCTCCAATCCGGCGCGGCGCTGGCGACCGTCGTCGGCGTTCTGGTGGAGGTGCCGGTCATGCTGTCGCTGGTCGCCATCGCCAATGCAACCCGCAACCGCTTTGCCGCAAATCATAATTAACCCGACAATGCTAAGCTCCAGGTGACGGCGGGCGCGGCCCGGGCTATAGGCGGAATTATGAAAAAGGGGCCAAAGCCGCGCTATCGGGCGCTGATTAACGCGGGCGTGCTCGATCACGACCCGGCGCAGGAAGAAGCCGCCGACCGGCTGCAAGCCCTCCATGATGCGCTTAAAAACTATCGCGGGGTCCAGCGCGGTCTGTTTGGCAATGGCGCGGCGCCCGACGGGCTTTATCTTTGGGGACCGGCGGGGCGGGGCAAAACCCTGCTGATGGATATTTTCTTTAACAATCTCACGCTTACCGCCAAGCGCCGCGTCCATTTGCATGAATTCATGAGCCAGGTGCATGACCGCATCGCCGCATGGCGCAACGCCGACGAGAAGACGCGGCGGCGCCACAAAGCCTATAACCGAAAGAACCCGGACGACCCGATTGCGCCTGCCGCCCATGACATTGCGCGCGGCGCGCTGGTTTTATGTTTCGATGAGTTTCAGGTCACCGACATCGCCGACGCAATGATCCTCGGGCGGTTGTTTGAAGCGTTGTTCGCCAACGGCGTCGTCGTGGTTGCAACCTCTAACCGCGCGCCTGACGATCTCTACAAAGACGGCCTTAATCGCCAGCTGTTTGTCCCCTTCATTGAATTGTTAAAATCAAAGCTTGGCGTGCTTCACTTGCAGGCGGCAAAAGACTATCGCCTGGCCAAGCTGGAAGGCGCGCCGGTCTATTATCAGCCGCTTGACCGCGATGCCGACAAGGCGATGGATGCGGCGTGGAAAAAAATGATTAGCGGCGCGCGCGAGCATGCAGAAGACTTGGCCGTGTCGGGGCGTATTTTAACCACGCCGCGCACAGCACGCGGCGCAGCGCGGTTTGAATTTGCCGAGCTTTGCGAACAACCCCTGGGCGCGCGCGATTATATCGCTCTCGTACGCCATTTCGATACGCTGTTCATCGACCATATCCCGGTCATGACGCCGGACAAACGCAATGAAGCCAAACGCTTTGTCACGCTTATCGACGCGATATATGACCGCCGCACAAAGCTGGTCTGTTCAGCCGATGGTGAACCGGATGCATTGTATCAGGCAGGCGATGGCGCGTTTGAGTTTGAACGCACCGCCTCGCGCCTGGTGGAAATGCGTTCAGCCGCCTATCTTGGTGCTGATCGGCGCGAGCTCGAAGAGGATTAAGCGCTGGCGCCAATGTCAGCGTTGAATTACTTTGCTGGCGGGGTAAGTTACCAGATGCGGATGCACCAGGCTCCAGGCCTCACCGTCGCGCAGCGTTTTGAGGGAAAAACCATTGATTAAAAACATTAAAGCACTGGGCTTTCTCGCCATCGGCGCCTTCATACTATCAGCGGTTTATGCGCTGATCGTGAAAGACGGCGCCACAGAGCGCTCGTTTGACGGTAGTGACGAGCGATCGTCTCGCTACACGATTAACGGCGACAGCGGCGAGTTTGTGCTCACGGATGAAGATTTTACGATCAAAGCAGAGTGGCGCGGCGATTATAGCCTCAACGATGCTGGCGCCGCGCTTGCCGAGTTGGATGATGAGCTTGAAATCGAGATCAAACAGGATGGCGTAAAAGAGCGCGTCAAATTTGAACGCCGCGACGGCGCTATTGGCGCCGCCTATTATCGCGACGGCGACAAACTGCCCGAGGGCGAGGAAGCAGACCAAGCCGCCGGCGCGCTATTTTTGAAATTTCTGCGCCTTAGCGGCTTGAAATCTGGCGAGCGCATTAGCGCTCTACTCAAGACAGGCGACACCGCCTCGGTGGTGGCAGAAATAGATGCGCTTGAACGCGACCGCGCAAAGCGGCGATATGTTGTTGCGCTTATTGAGCAGAGTGAATTGTCGCCAACGGAAATTGACGCGCTCTCACAGACGTTTAAGAAAATTGAAAGCGATCATGATTTGCGCATTGCTATTACTGTGCTGTTAGAAAATGAAACGCTGACGACTGCACAAGTTGCTCGCCTTCTGCCAATAGCGGGAAGACAGATCGAAAACGATCACGATTTGCGCCTGGTGCTTTCTGCGAACGCCGGTTTTTTCTCCGCTAACGACGGTTTCGCCGACGCTTGGATGGACGCTTATGCGGGGCTGCAATCAAGCTACGACCAGCGCCTGGCGCTCGAGAAAGTTGTCGTCGCAGCCAAAGGCGACCCGGCGCTGTTGGCCGCCTATCGCAAGGCGGCCGAGGCAATCAGCGATGACGCGGACCGCGAACGCGCGCTTGAAGCTATTGGCGAAGAGACCGAGGGCTAACGCGGCGGTTTACTTTTCTGACGCCACTGCGCGGTTTATATTTATGACGCCGTCACGCTGGTGGGAATTCGGATCGCATCGACCATGTCGCGTACGCCCGGCGGCGTCTTTGCGGTAAACCGCGCCACCAACGCCGCGACGGCGAAATTCACCACCATCCCCACCGCACCAATGCCCTCCGGCGAGACGCCAAACAGCCAGTGATCGGCATTGTTGACCGCGCCGAACCATGGCGATTTGAAATAGATGATATAGCTCAGGGTAAAGACAATTCCCGCCACCATGCCGGCGATCGCCCCTTCCCGGTTCATGGCTTTAAAGAATATGCCCATGAAAATCGCCGGAAAAAGCGAAGACGCCGCCAGCCCGAAGGCGAGCGCCACCACCTGCGCCACGAAGCCCGGCGGGTTAATGCCGAGATAGCCGGCAACAACAATAGCGGCAGCCGCAGATCCGCGCGCGGCGAGCAGCTCCGCGCGCTCACTAATCTGGGGGCGGAAGGTTTTTTTCAACAGATCGTGGCTGATTGATGCGGAGATCACCAATAACAACCCGGCCGCCGTTGACAGCGCCGCAGCCACCCCGCCCGCCGCCACCAGCGCCACCACCCAGGGCGGCAGACCGGCGATTTCCGGGTTTGCGAGCACCATAATATCGCGGTCAACGACAATTTCGTTGGCCGCGTCGCTCGGCGCATTGGCAAGCAGCCGCTCGCCGGAGGAGCCCGTCTCGCCGGTGTAATCGGCGCGGCCTTCAAATGGCGCGCCGGCGCCATATTGGATTACGCCGTCGTCATTTTTGTCCATCCACGCAATCAGGCCGATCCCCTCCCAGGTTTTCACCCAGCCGGGCGCCTCAGCATAAGATTGCTCATCAACGCTATGGATAAAATTGAGCCGCGCGAAGGCGCCGACCGCCGGTGCGGTTGTATATAACAGCGCGATAAACACCAGCGCATAGCCCGCCGACCGGCGCGCATCGGAGACTTTGGGCACGGTGAAGAACCGCACGATCACATGCGGCAGGCCAGCCGTGCCGACCATCAGCGCAAGCGTGATTGCAAACATATCAAGCTTGGATTTCGACCCTTCCGTAAACGCCGTAAACCCAAGATCGACTAGCGCGCCATCGAGCCGCGCCAACACTGAAACATCACCGCTAACAACATCAGAGCCGAGACCAAGCTGCGGCACCGGATTGCCGGTGATTAAAATCGAGATAAATATCGCCGGCACGAGATAGGCGAATATCAACACGCAATATTGCGCGACTTGCGTATAGGTGATGCCCTTCATGCCTCCAAGAACCGCATAGAAGAAGACAATCCCCATGCCGACAACCACGCCCCACTCGATGGGCAACTCAAGGAACCGCGAAAACACAACGCCGACGCCGCGCATTTGTCCGGCAATATAGGTGAAGGAAATGATGATCAGGCAAATCACCGCAACCACGCGCGCAGTCTTTGAATAATACCGCTCGCCGATAAAATCGGGCACGGTGAACTGTCCGAATTTGCGCAAATATGGCGCCAGCAATAGCGCCAGCAAGACATAACCGCCCGTCCAGCCCATCAGATAAACACTCGCATCATAACCTGAAAAAGCAATGATACCGGCCATGGAAATAAACGAGGCCGCGCTCATCCAGTCAGCGGCGGTGGCCATGCCGTTGGCGATGGGGTGAACATCACCGCCAGCGACGTAGAACTCAGCGGTCGAGCCGGCGCGCGACCAGATCGCAATGCCTATATAAAGCGCGAAGGAAAAGCCGACGAAAATATAGGTGAGCGTTTGCGTGTCCATGATCGCTACTCGTCGCTAACGCCGAAGCGCTTTTCGATGGCGCGCATGCGCCCGACATAGACAAATATCAACGCCACAAACACCAGGATCGAGCCTTGTTGCGCAAACCAGAACCCCAAGGGGACGCCGCCGAGTTGCACCTTGTTCAAAACATCAACAAACAAAATACCGGCGCCGAAAGAAACCGCGAACCAAACTGCAAGCAGCCAGCAGACCAGCTTTAGGTTCTCGCGCCAATAGAGTTTCGCCTTGTCGGCGGGCTCTGATTTTTCTGGTTTACGGTCCACGCCGCGCCTCCATTAGTGCAAATTGGCGTGCACTATAAACGGGTTCGTGCGCGCAATGCGATCCCTTTGCCGGGGCCGTTTTCGGCCATTGCAAAAACCTCTTTTGCGGCGTAATCCGGGGGATGGACGTTGAAACCAGACCTTTTGTCATGCCGCGCATTGCGTTTGCGGAGCTTGTCGCCATCGTCGCCGGCGTGATGGCGCTGAATGCGCTGGCCATCGACATGATGTTGCCGGCGCTGGGTTTGATCGGCGATGAATTTGGCGCCGCCGATGGCAATGATCGCCAGCTCATCATTGTTGTCTATGTGCTCGGCAATGGCGTCGCGCAACTTTTCTTCGGCCCGATTGTCGACCGCTTTGGGCGCAAGCGCGTGCTGATGTGGGCGCTTGGCGGCTATATCATCGGCTCGGCGCTTACCGTCATGGCGTCGTCATTTACGTTGCTGCTTGCAGCGCGCGCATTTCAGGGCGTCGCCACCGCGGCGACACGGGTCGCCGCCATTGCGATTGTCCGCGATCAATGTTCAGGCCGGCGCATGGCCGAGGTGATGTCGCTCGCCATCACCGTTTTCATGGCGGCGCCCATTCTCGCCCCCGGGCTCGGCCAGCTTGTTCTCCTGGTCGGCCCGTGGCGGGGAATTTTCCTTACACTGCTTATTTACGGCGTCGTGCTGGCCCTATGGCTTGGCTGGCGGCTGCCGGAAACACTCGCGCCTGAAAACCGCAAGCCGCTGCAGCCCGGCCCGATCCTTTCCGGCTATCTTGAGTTCATCCGCAACCGCACCGCCATCGGCTATACGCTGGCCTCGGCCCTCTGCTTTGGCGCCTTGTTTGGTTATATCAGCGCCGCTGAGCAGATTTTCCTTGAAACCTTCAACCTCGGTCAGCGTTTTCCAATCGCTTTTGCCGCCATTGCCGGCTCGCTGGCGGCGGCGACGCTGATTAATGCGCGCCTGGTCTCACGCTTTGGCATGCGACGGATATCCCATACGGCGATACTGATTTTTATCGTCGCCAATCTGTTTCATCTGGTCGCGGCGACAAGCAACGGCGAAAGCTTCTTTATGTTCATGGCGTTTATGTCGATCTCGTTCTTTGCGCTTGGGCTTATCGGGCCGAATGCAAACGCGCTGGCGATGGAACCGATGGGACATATCGCGGGCTCGGCCGCGGCGGCGAACGGGTTTGCCGGCACCACGGTTGCAGGCTTTCTCGGCGGCGTTATCGGCCACTATTATGACGGCACAACCACGCCGATTATTATGGGCTTTGCCTGGCTCGGGGTCGCCGCGTTCCTGGTTATTGTGTGGGCGGAAAAAGGCGTTCTGTTTCAACAACACTCGCCGGATGCGCAACCATGAGCGAGAACGACACTCCCCGCATTTGCCTCGGCGCTTTTGCTGGCGCGCACGGCGTCAGGGGCGAGGCGAAGGTCAAATGCTTTACCGAAGAGCTAAACAATATCGCCGCCTATGGCCCGGTTGAGACCGAAGACCGCAAGCGCCAGTTCACGCTTACCGTTATCCGCAGCCTGAAAGCGGGCTTTGTTCTGGTGCGGGCGCCGCAAATCCAAAGCCGCGAGGATGCGGAGGCTTTAAAAGGCGTGCGGTTTTATGTGACCCGCGACAAGCTGCCAGCGCCAGACGAAGACGAGTTTTATTTAAACGACCTTGTCGGCCTCGACGCGATGGACGAGGCGGGCGTCCCGCTCGGCGCCGTCAACGCAGTTTACAATTTCGGCGCCGGCGACGTCATCGAGCTAATGGGCGTGCCGGGATTAAAAGGCATGCGGCTAGTGCGCTTCACCAGGCAAAATGTTCCGGGCGTTGATATTGCCGCCGGCAAAATCACCGTGCGGCGGGCGGCGGTTTTGGTTAGTGATGATGTCGCCCCTGAAGCTGGCGAGGATGGCGGTTAGGCGGAACGCCTCCTTGCCCCCCGCGCGCCGTCATGCGACTTGAGCCCCCATGTGGCGCGCAACCATCCTTACCCTCTATCCGGAGATGTTTCCGGGCCCGCTCGATGCTTCGGTGTTGGGGCGCGGCCGGGCGGAGGGCCATTGGGCGCTCGACACGGTGAATATCCGCGACTTTTCCGACAATAAATATGGCTCTGTCGATGATACGCCCGCCGGCGGCGGCGCCGGTTTGGTGATGCGCGCTGATATTCTGAGCCGCGCCATCGACGCCGTCCCGAAGGACAACAGGCCGGTCCTCTGCCTTAGCCCGCGCGGCGCCCCGTTCACGCAGGCCCGCGCCCATGAGCTGGCCAAAGGCGCCGGGCTGGTCGCCATTTGCGGCCGGTTTGAGGGCGTTGACGAGCGGATTTTCGCCGCCCGCGACATCGAGGAAGTCTCAATCGGGGATTTTGTCCTGGCCGGCGGGGAAATCGGCGCTATGGCCCTTATCGAGGCTTGCGTCCGGCTCATCCCCGGGGTATTGGGCTCGGCTTCTTCCGTGTGTGAGGAAAGCTTTGAGGGCGGTTTGCTGGAATATCCCCAGTATACGCGGCCCCGGGAATTTGAAGGCCGGGCGATCCCGGACGTGCTGCTTTCTGGCGATCACCAAAGAATCGCGGACTGGCGGCGCGACGAGGCGGAAAAA
>JAJFFZ010000183.1 GCA_021776395.1 Hyphococcus sp.
ATCCATCGTGCGCTCTTTGATGCCGCCGGGATATCCGGTGTGCCAATAGAATTTCTTGCCGGCCATCTTGTTGCCGGTGAAGACAACTTTGTCGGCGTTGATGACGATGACATGGTCGCCCATATCGACATTGGGCGTGTAAGTCGGTTTGTGCTTGCCGCGCAGGCGGGTGGCGATCACCGAAGCGAGCCGGCCGACCACAAGGCCTTCCGCATCAATCAGCGTCCAATCCTTGACCGCTTCCTCGGTTTTCATGACGTAGGTTTTCATAAATCTGTTCCCGGGTCTCAATCTGTAATGCGTATGGCGCGCGAATAAACCAGGCGACGTTTCACGTCAACATAGCCGGAGAAACTATTTGAAAACAGAGTGATATTTGTGTGGTATGGTATTACCTCAATACGCGGGTCTGTCCCCACAGCCCTACTTGACGAACCGCGCCGCCCGCAAGACAACCGGTTGTCACCCATTTCGGAGCCTGTTTCATGCGTATCACCGCCCTCGCCCCCCTCGTCCTTGCTGGAATGCTCGCCCTTGCCGCTTGCGGCCGCGAGGCTGATGCGCCTGCGCCCGAACCCATCACGCCGGTTGGCGTTGCCGCCAGCGATGAGACCTCCCTTGCTGCGCCGGCGAGCGGGCTCGCTTTTTGGGTGCACCCGAATGTCGCGTTTAACAGCCTGTTGATCGCCGCCAGCGCCGACGGGCTTGCCGCTTTTAATATTGAGGACGGCGCGGCGGTCTCGTCGGTTCCGGGCGTCAATGTCTCTGGCGTGGCGGTGAGTTACCTCGGCTTTGGCCCGACGGCGAGCGGCGTCGTTGCGACGTTCCAGCCGGATGCGGGCGCGTTTGCGTTCTACCGGATCGACAATAGCGCGCGCAACTTCGCGCCGCTGGCCGGCGGGCCCGAAATTCGCGGCGCCGTGCGCGGGTTTTGTTTCGGGCGCGGCGACGGCGTGGAGACGCCGAGCCTATATGTGGTTCAGCGCGGCAAAATCCTGGTGTTCAATTTTGAAGCCCAGGACAATGGCTTTGCCCCCGCTGACGCCATCACTTTGGACGCGCCCGACAATCTCGCCGCCTGCGCGATTGATAGCGACGGCGTGTTGCTGACCGTGAACACGAACGGCGCCATCTTCCGGCTCGCCGGCGAGGACAGTTTTAAAACGCCGTTTGCAGCCGCGCCGATTGGCGACGTTGGCGGCCTCGCCGTCATCGCCGCTACAGCGCCGGAGGATGATACGCCCGAGGGCGAACAGCCCGCCGCATACGGACGAATAGCGCTATTAGATAATACTACCGGCGCGGTGCATCTGTTTGACTACACGGACGGCCGCGCGCTCGGCGCGGTGACCATACAGGCGACCGATGAGATTGAAGGCGTCGCAGCCGCCGCCGCCATGGGCGCAACCGGCGCCAATCTCGGCGGGCTATACCGCAACGGGCTCATTGCGCTCAGCGTTGACCGCGCGGCGGCGGTGCGGTTCATCCCGCTAAACGGCGTCGCCAATGCATTGGCGTTTCCGGTTGGCGCACCCGTCAACCCGCGCGGCGTGGTTGCGCCGATCGAAGACGACGGCCTGCTGATTAATATCGAGTTTGTTGCCGAGTAAGCGCCGTTCCATGCGCTGCATAAAGCGCCGCCGCCAGCACGCCGAGCGCGCCGGCCTGATGCAACAATCCGAGCGCAATCGGCGTCGCCGCCAGCAGCGTCCATATGCCTAAAACAATCTGCAACCCCACCGCCGCCAGCACCAGCCGCACACGCGGCTCCGCCGCTGTTTTACGTGCGGCGAGATAAAACCACACCGCGCCCGCGCCAACCAGATAAGCGCCGATGCGGTGATTGAACTGCACCGCGGCAATGGTTTCAAACAAATCATTCAGCCCCGGCGCGCCCGCGAAATATCCGTCGGGGAAAAACTTACCGTCCATCAACGGCCAGGTGTTGAACGTGCGCCCGGCCCGCAGCCCGGCGACAAACGCGCCGAGCATCATCTGCGCAAAGACGCCGGCGGCGAGCAGCGCGGCGGCGGGAAACAACGCCCGCGTCCCCCTCGCCTTGTCCGCCGGCCATAGGTCGAGCGCCAGCCAAAACATCAGCGCCAAGACAATCACCGCCAGCGCCAGATGCGCCGCCAGGCGATATTGGCTGACATCCACCCGGTCCGCCAGGCCTGACGACACCATCCACCAGCCCAGCGCGCCCTGCAAACCGCCCAGCATGAGCAAGCCGAAAAGCTTCAGCGCCAGGCGCCGCGTGGTTTGTTTTGTGACGATGAAAAACACAAACGGCGCAAAAAACGCAAAGCCGATCAGCCGGCCGAGAAAACGGTGGCCCCATTCCCACCAGTAAATCGCCTTGAACTGCTCAAGGCTCATCCCGTAATTCACCTCTTCATATTCCGGAATGGTTTTGTATTTCGCAAACTCTTCATGCCACGCCGCCTCACTCAGCGGCGGGACCGCGCCGGTGACCGGGCGCCATTCGGTAATCGACAGGCCGGAATCGGTGAGCCTTGTCGCCCCGCCGACAATCACCATCGCCGCCACCAACGCGCACATCACCAACAGCCACAACGCAATGCGCCGCGCGGCGGCGGGGGACGAAGCGCCAGAATTTTGCGGCGGGGGCGATAAACTGCTAGAGGCCATCGGGCCTGTCTAAGGCATCGACCCATGAATTGGTCCGCGACCCCGCGTCGCGGGCGCCCCCGAAGAAGACACAGGAGAGCCCATGCCGATGCGCGTCAAAAAACTGCTTGGCTTCGCCCTCCTCCTGCCGGCGCTGGCGGCGTATTTCTTCGCCGCCGCCGCGCTGGGCGAGCGCGTGCCTAATTTTCAGCTGCTCAAAGCCAGCTACTTCCTCGTCGCCGGCATCGCCTGGGCGTTTCCAGCGAAATATCTGATGGTCTGGATGAACGCAGAACCGCGCGCCAAACCCGCCGCAAATCAGGATTAACTTGGCGCCGCCATTGCAACTTCCCCCTTACAAAAGGCCGCGATTGGGCGGAGAAGCGTGAGGTTAACCATGTTGGACAGGGCAAACGGCGGATACCGTCACAAGAATGAGACGCCTGTCAGGCTGCAACTGATTGGCGGCGAGCCGGAAAACGCCCATGTTTTCAATGTGAATGGCGAGCGCATTACCGACCTTCTCAACGACCCGCGCAGCTTCATCCCGATCCGCACGCAAAGCGCCGGCGTTAAGATTGTCGCCAAGACCCAGATTGTTTCAATGCTGGAATATGGCGACGACGTTAACTCTAAACCAGCCGCGCGCACCGTGAGCGCCAGCAAATCGCGTAACCCATATGCCGTTCTGCGCATCGAGGAAGGCGCCAGCATCGAAGACATCCGCGCCGCATACAAAGCCCGCATTAAATCCGTACACCCCGATCTCATCGCCTCCCTCAATCTCGATGAAGACTTGTCCCGCGCCGCATTACTGGCGACGCAAAAGCTCAACTACGCCTATCGCAAGATCATGCGCGACCGCGGCGAATAGGGCGTTTGCGGATTGAATTTCTACACTGGCGTTAGTTCGACTTCATTATCCACCAAGCAATACCGTCATCCCGTGCGCGATGCAGCATGTTAATGCTGCTTCGCAGACCCGGGATCGCTTGCGGTAACAGATCCCGGCTCTGCACAGCAGCGTCCGCGCGCGAAGGCGCGCAATTAATAATTCGACCGCCTTCGCGGTCGGGATGACGATTTAAATTTTATGATTCACAAAGTAGCGCCAGCGCGCCCTAACCCGGCGTACAATTATACTGGTTCCACGCCGGCTGCGATGAACACAGCGGCGCCTCATCGCCGCGGTTCATAATCACAAACCCGCCAACCGCCGCAAGCAAAGCCGCGATGGCTGTAAACACAACAAGCATGCGCGCCGGCGCCGGGATAATCCGAAAGTCGCCGCTCTCGTCATCGTCGAGGGCTTCTTTAATGTCCGTATGCGCCATATGACGAATATCGAGTGGATGCGCCGCCCCACTCGCGGGCTTACCGTATTGCGGCGTGGCCATATCCGGGGCTTTGTAGTCCGCCGAAGGCGCGTGCAAACCTTCCCCGCGCGCGCCAAAACGCGCCCTGCCCGCATTATCCAGCGGCACCCCATCCGGCAGCTTAAAACGGCTCATAACAATCCCCGATACAGATTCACGCGAAACTATACCACGATTGCATCGCCAACGTCAGGCGCCTTCGCGCCCCGCTGCCAACGCCGCTAATCAACAGAAATCATTGAAATTGGTCGGGGCGGCGAGATTCGAATGCGGGGCTAACCTCAATCCTCATCAAGCCTTCTGGACGCCCCGCTGTCATCGACCGCGTGCCCACGCTGTCCGGTAAAATCTTCGACAGCCTTCTCTTCAATTTCTTCTTGGATTGCCTGAGGCGAAACATCCGACGGTTCCGTTTTTCCACGCAATCTCGGCGCAGTAGGCGTCCACGCACGCAGGTGTTGCCCCACATGCTCATAAAAATCAGGAACTGCCTCTTCCAATCCGTCAATAAATGTTTTTGGCCCTGAAAATTTTCCACTTAATTCTCGTATGAATAAGACATCAAATGACGTCAAAATCATCTTTTTGTCATAGTCATCTAGGAGAACAGACGCATTCTCTCGCAACTCTTCCAGCGATGCTTGGGTTGCCTGCGCTTTCCCGGGCCAAATTGCACGGACGTGAATTTCGTTAGATTTAGTTTTGCTCAGTTGGCGCACTATCCAGTTCACTCGAGCGATGGAAGATTTTTTGTCTCCGGGAGCAGCCAAGCGCATTGATAATAGAATAGAACGTGTCCGCAAATTAGCTTCAATAGCTATTGTGTTGGCGGTGTCAGGTATATCTAATTCACACTTCAACCGTTGTTTGGCTGAAAGCAACTCACTGTCATCCCCTACCCGTTTTTTCGGATCGTTACGATGGCTTCTTGGCAGCTTTATATCAACCTGGGTCTGAAGCAGACGGCTCATAATTAAACAGAGATCGCGCACTTCCTCATGCCATGCCGCAATGACTTCCTTAACTTCAGGAGAATTTTTCTTAATCGGCGCATCACCGCGAGCAGCCGTTACAACATTTTTCCACACTGAAGGCATGCGTTCAAACCCCTTCACTCCCGTGCTGGGGTGGGATAGAAATCGAACAAGCTCAGACAAAATCCTGCTTTGATCTGAATCTGCAACAGCCTTTGCAGCAAGAAGCAATGTAGCTTGTGTCATCACAAACATCCACGACCAATGGAAAAGACCTATTTTTCGCAAAGAGGCTTTTTGGGGTGTCAACGGATGATGATCGGGCTGAGCAGTAAACTGGTTTGATAGTGTGATGACCGCATCAATACCGTTCTCACGCGCTAGCTGCAGGTATGATTCGATTTGCGGCAAATCCAGAGTTGCGTTCCCAATCTTGGCTTCGACAAGAGCCGTCCATTGGCGCTTCCCAGTCGTCAATACAATCAGCCCATCTGGGCGAATATTCACATCCGACTTTGCAAAGACGATTTCGGTAAACACTTCTACCTTTGTGCGGGCGCCCTTCCTTTGTCCGATAGAAGAAAAAAGTGCGGCGCCGAACTCTTCTACATAAGCGATGGAAGACAACACGACCGACAGAGTACGCCCTTCCTTTGACGTTTCAGCCAATACTGGGAAAAGTCTTGCGCGCTCGCCTGACTTCAAAAAGCTCGGACGGCTATCCATAGTCTCCCCTCCGTGTTCGTAATTTATACGATATTACAATCCTCAGCCGTACAGAACGCGTGTCTTTGTTATTGCTTAAACTAGCACAATCAAATGACCGGCATAATTACCTGATTACAGAAGATATTTTGCACGTAGTTTCAATAAGTGCAAATTGGTCGGGGCGGCGAGATTCGAACTCACGACCCCTTCACCCCCAGTGAAGTGCGCTACCAGGCTGCGCTACGCCCCGACCAGACGGCGCCGGGGACTTGGCCGCCAGCGCGCGGGCGCGGACTATAGGGGGGCGCGCAGATGCGGGCAATGGTGAAAACGCGGGCCCGCCGCGCACATTATTCAGGGACCGAATAGGCCGTGATGGTCACGTCGGCGGCTGCATCGCGTAACGGGATAATCGCCTGATAGGCGTCAGAAGAATACCACGCCGTCAGCGCATCATAATCTGGAAATTTGACGATCCCGACGGTCTGATTATCCGCCTCGCCGGCAAGCACTTTTTCCAGCTTTCCGCGCAACACCGGCTCGGCTTGATATGCGGCGAAAGTGGCGCCGGCTTGTTGCGCGTAGTCCTGAAATTTCGCCGGATCTTTGATGGTTACCGTCGCTACGAAAAACGCCGTCATGGCCTCATCTCCTGTTTCATATTTTGCGAGGATTTGACCCCGCTGTGATTTGTTCATATGTGTATAAAACAAGGAAACCCTTTTTGTCCATATGTGTACATAACATTCTTGTGAGGCGCCCATGGGCCGGCCAATAAGTTTCGACCGCGATGAAGCCGTGCGCATTGCGATGTATGAATTCTGGGACCATGGCTACAATGCGACCTCGGCCAAAGCATTGTCGGAGGCGCTCGGCATTACCCGCTCAAGTTTTTACAACGCCTTTGAGAGCCGCCGGTCGATCTTCGAAGAAGCGCTCGAGCTTTACAAAAGCGAGGCGCCGGACAGAGCCCTCGACGCCGTTGACGTCAATGCGCCGGTGTTGCCCCTCTTAAACACCATGCTCAAAGAAGTGTGCCGGATTCTCTGTGGCGATCGCGATGCACGCGGCTGCATGGTGGTGAACTGCCTTGCGGAAACCAACTCTCGCAATCCGGAGATTGACGCCATTCTCACAAGCTTGACCGAAGCAAGCATCGACCGGTTTGCAGATTTGTTGCGGGTCGCAGCCAAGCGCGGAGAAATCCCGCGAAAGACGAACTTCCGTAAAAAAGCCCTGGCGCTACAGACCCTTTTGACCGGCATAAACCTGATGTCGAAAGTCGTCAGGGACGAGAAGGAATTAATGTCTGTGGTATCGCAAACATTGTCGGGCCTTGGGTTGAGCGCCACCCACGCCACCCGGCCCTCAAAATAGAAAACTACTGAGCAAAAACACTCCCGCATCACAGAAGCATCTTTTTTTAACTCCACAATTTCTTAGAGTCTCACTCAAAATTGGGTATTTGAAAATACCCTAAACAACTTGTCATCACCGGGCTTGTCCCGGTGATCCAGAATCGAAGATGATGCGCTTGACGTCCTGGATTGCCGGAACAAGTCCGGCAATGACAGTAATGTATGCCATAACATCATCAAACCATTGAAATGGTTCACTCCGTTGTGGAGCAAAAGCGGATTGGATTTTCGGTTGGGCTCTTGAGCGAAGGTTTTTACGGCTTCTTCAAAATCCAAAGTCGGTAAAGCAGCTCGATAATCACCGCTTCGCCGAGGTAGAATGTACCGTAAGCCAGATCAGATAGGCTCTTACTCCAGAATGAAATCTTCAATTGATGGCTATAATCGAGATAATTCTGGTCGCTTAGAAATTGCGAAACGTCCAACATCCAGCTGAAAATATGGACAAAAAACGCACCGATCAAAACGACGACGATTCCTCGGATCGGCAGCCTGACACCCACAGCAATGTTCCTATTTCTGCGCGGCGCGGCGCTCTTCATCGGCGACGTCAATGGCTTCCAGCGCCAGCGTCGCCTCGTCGAGGGCTTCCTGCACTCTTTCCAGGCGCGCCAGCAAGGCGGTCAGCGTCTTGCGGATATCGGCTGGCATTTGCGGCGGCGCGGGCGCCACGCGCGCATCGGCGCCTAACTCCAGCACATCATCGTCGGCGCCATTTGCAGCCGCTTTCGGCAGTGCGCCGTCATCGTCTATGACCGGGCGAATGTCGATCGACTGGCCGGCCGCGACACGGCGGCCCAGCTCGGAGATGTATTTAATCCCCTCATCTTTGAAAATCTTCTGCACGCCCTTGGTGGTGTAGCGCTGATCGTAGAGCAGAACGCGGATGCCGCGCAGCAAGTCGAGATCGAGCGGGCGATAATAACGCCGTCCGCCGGCGCGTCGCATCGGGCGCACCTGTCCGAAGACCTCTTCCCAATGGCGCAACACATGTTGCGGCACATCAAGTTCTTTGGCGGCTTCGGAAATCGTACGGAATGCTTCGGCGGATTTCGCCACGGATTGGCCCATCTTCCTTAAGTACGCCTCGGGTTAAGTTGGTCTTGGGTAACTGTTACTCAGCCGCCCGGCTGGAGCGGTGGCCTTCATTGATGCGGTCTTTGAGAACATGCGAGGCGCGAAAGGTAACGACGCGGCGCGGCGCAATCGGCACTTCCTCGCCGGTCTTCGGATTGCGCCCCATACGGAGCTTTTTATCGCGCACCGAAAAAGTGCCGAAAGACGATATCTTCACCGTCTCGCCTTTTTCCAAAGACGCCGCCAGCTCTTCCAGCACGCGCTCGACAAAGGCCGCTGATTCGTTTCTTGAAATGCCGACCGACCGGTAGACCGCATCGGTGAGGTCGGCTCGCGTTATGGTTGTTCCCGCCATTGGCTTTAGCCCCGCTATAAATGCCCGCCCTTGGCGAAGATGTTAAGCTTAACGCCGCACAATCGTCAATAAGCCATTGAAATATATTGCCTGTGTTTCATATATGGCGAAATCAATGAATATTGATTCTGCCATAGTCTTTTTTCGCTCGCGGCTAATCCTTGCTGCGCCCCATTACCGCAAGAGGGGGCCTGCGCATGCCGCGCGCGAAGGCGCGTTCACTATGATTCGACCGCCTTCGCGGTCGGGCGCATAAGCGCCGGGGCGCAGTCGCGCCCGTTTAGAAACATCCTTCATATCAATCGGCTAATACCACCGCTCAGACGCTAGCTCATGCGCGTAACAGCGCCGCGCCCCAGGTCAGCCCGCCGCCCATGCCTTCCAGCAGCACCAGATCGCCTTCTTTGATGCGCCCGTCGGCAACGCCGTGGCAATAAGCCAGCGGGATAGACGCCGCAGAGGTGTTGCCCTGATGGGCGATTGTGGAAATTACCTGTTCCGGCCTGAGGTCGAGCTTTTTGACCACGCCCTTCAAAATACGCTCATTGGCCTGATGCGGCACGAACCAGTCAACGGTGTGGATATCGATGCCGGCGTCGGTGGCGACCCATTCCATCGCCTGGGAAATCCGCGTCACCGCTTCGCGGAAAACCTTGTTGCCCTGCATGCGCAAGTGGCCGGTGGTCTGGGTCGCAGACACGCCGCCATCAACGTAGAGAAGGTCTACCAGGCGCCCGTCGCATCGCAGATAGCTGTTGACATAGCCGCGCCCGCGCGCGGTTTTGCGGTCCTGCGCCTCCATAACAAAAGCGCCCGCGCCGTCGCCGAACAGGACGCATGTGGTGCGGTCGGTCCAGTCGAGGATGCGCGAGAAAGTCTCCGCGCCGATTATCAGGGCGCGTTTGTGCTGGCCGGCGGCGAGAAACTTCTCCGCCGTCGATAGCGCGTAAATAAAGCCGGTGCACACCGCCTGAATGTCAAAAGCAGCGCCGGCCGCAGCGCCGAGCTTGGCCTGAACGATGGCCGCGGTGGATGGAAAGGTGAGGTCCGGCGTGGCCGTCGCGACAATGATGAGGTCGATATCGCCGGCCTCGCAACCGGCGGCGTCAAGTGCGGCTTGCGCCGCCTTGGTCGCCAGGTCGGAAGTTTTTTCACCCTCCTCGGCAATATGGCGCTCGCGAATGCCGGTGCGTTCGCGAATCCATTCGTCGCTCGTATCGACGATTTTTGCGAGGTCGTCATTGGTGAGAATTTTTTGCGGCAGATACGCGCCGCAACCGGTAATAACCGATTTTGTACTCATAAAGCTGCGGCTTTCGCTGCGGGCGCGATGGCGTCTGGCTTGGTGAATTTTTCCTGGCGCTGCATCACCGATTTGACGGTGGCGGCAACTTCATCGCGGAACGGCCGCCGCGCAAGACTAGCGGCCATATTCACCGCGCTGGCGACGCCGCGCGCATCCGCCCCGCCATGGCTTTTAACGACCACGCCGTTCACGCCGAGGAAGAACCCGCCATTATTGGATGAGGGGTCGATCCGGTCTTTCAATTTACGAAGGCCCGGCGCCATGAACAGAGCGCCAAATTTTGCGTTGATTGTGCCGGTGAGCGCTTCCTTCACCCAGGAACCAACTAGGCGGGCCGCACCCTCGGCCGATTTCAGCGCGACATTGCCGGAAAATCCGTCCGTCACCACAACATCAACCGTGCCTTTGGAAATATCATTGCCCTCGACAAAGCCCTTAAATTCCATATCCGGGTCAGCCTCGCGCAAAACCCTTGCCGCCGCCCGGATCAACTCATGGCCTTTGAGGTCTTCCGCACCGACATTCAACAAGCCAACGCTCGGGCGTTCCACATGCATCAGCGCCCGGTAGAACGCCTCGCCCATAATCGCACACTGGACCAGCTGGTTGGCGTCAGCCTCAACATTGGCGCCGACATCTAAAACCACCGTGCGCCCGCGCATGGTCGGCCAAAGCGCGGTAATCGCCGGGCGGTCAACGCCCTCAATCATCCGCAATTGCAACCGCGCCAGCGCCATCAGCGCGCCGGTGTTGCCGCCGGAGACCACCGCTTGCGCCTCGCCGTCGCGCACCGCACTCATCGCCGCCCACATCGATGTGTCGCGCCCGCGCCGAATGACATGGCTGGGCTTGTCGGTCATCGCGACAATTTTGTCCGTATGCCGAATGTCTACATATTTGCGCGCCGCAGATTGCGCCAGCAACGGCTCCAGCTCGCCAGCATCGCCAAAGATTAAGAACTTGGCTTTCAGGCCTTTTGAAACCGCAAACGCAACGCCTTCCACAACCGGCTGCGCGCCGGCGTCGCCGCCCATGGCGTCGATCGCAAGCGTTAAGTCCCCGGCAGTGTTGCTGGCGTCAGTCAAACTCTTGTCGCTCCCAGTAGCTGCGGCGGAGAATACAGCGCCCGCACGCGCATGCAACGCATGGCAGGGCAATTAAATCGCAAAGCTTCCCGGCTAACCCTACTGTTTTTCCTCAGTTTTATCGATTTTCCCTTGCAATATGGAAAAAGGTGATGACAGCTTTTCCTCGCCATAGGTTTGCGCAAGGCTCACCGCCCCCGGCTTTCGCGGAAACGGGTCCAGCGCCAGGGAAAACTGCTGAACTAATAACTCGCCAATATCAAACACAGTCCCGCGATGCGCCTCCGGCTCATGCCAGTTTTCAGCGCTGTCCTCCTCGACTGGCGCGTCATCAGTGCGGCGCACAAACTCAACCGCGAAACTGTCATCAACGGTTTCCGGCATCTCTTCCAAGCTTACAACGCATTCTCGCGTCAGGCGCCCTTGAACACTGCCGCGCGTGAATATGGCTTTGCGTGTCGCTGCGATATGGATTTGCCCAGATAGCGCCTCAACCGAGGGCACGCGAAGACGCTCGGCAATTCTTTTGCACGCGCTCGCATCAGCCTCCAGCCGATAGTCCCGCCCGTCCTTGGAAACTTTTGCCAGATCAACCTCGTGGCTGAATTCGTATTTTGGTTTATCGGTCATTCGGCGCTCCCTTCCGGTTCTGGAAAATGAACAATGCCGCCAACGATACGCGGCGCCGGTTGAGTGCTGATGGACGCCACCGCCTGGCGGACATAGGCGGCGAGGCGTTGCGCGCCCGGCGCCGCCTCGTCTTCAAAAATATTGCGCCCGAGCGCCGCCGCCAGCAAACCCGGCTCCGCATCGGGCTTTAAGGCCTCGTCATAAGCCCCTACGCGGCCAAAGAAATTCTCCGCCAGCTTGCGGATTTTCTTGCCCACCGAAAGGTCGCCAACGCCAAGCTCGCGGAGCGCATCATCTAAATTCTGAAACATCGCATCAAACAGCTTTTGGCCGACCTTCTTCTCGCCCGGGCCATCGCCCTTCAGCCGCGTCAGAATAAGGAAAGCATGAACGACAATCATCTCAAAGCGCCCCTCCACCGTATCGGGAACCCCAAAATCGGCGTAAAACTGAGGCGCGCGCGCCTGCTCTACCGCCGCAGCGTAGAGCGCTTCACCGGCCGCAACGGCTGGATCCTTGCGAAAAAGTGAAACAATCATAAATTTGGGCCTTAAGAGGATTTGCAGCGAGCGCAGATCGCTGGTATTTGATGCTCGGAACTATGCTCCCCGAGGCTGGGGATCAAGCCCTATAAGGTTCGGATATATGAGAGTTGTGTTGATTGTCGCTGCTGTCCTGTCGCTACAGGCTTGCGTATCGGTGCGCCAGAACCATGGCTATGTGCTGGAGCGCGACCAGACCAAACTGGCCGCCGAGCCCGGCCTCGACTCCAAGGAAAGCGTGCTGGCGAAATATGGCGAGCCGTCGATGATTGGCACGTTTAACCGCAATGTCTGGTACTATCTCAATAGCACCGACACGACGCGGGCGTTTTTTCACACCAAAACCCAGGCCCGCACGGTGATTGCGTTTCGGTTCGGTGAAGACGGCGTCGTCTCAGCCGTCGACAATTACTCTCTGGCTGACGGCGAGGCCATCAAACTGGTCTCTCGGGCAACGCCGACGCGCGGCAAGGAGCTCAATTTCTGGGAACAGCTGCTTGGCAATGTCGGCCAACTTCCCGCCGGTATTGGCGGACAAGGGCAGGGACGGGTTCCGGGGCAGTAGCCGGGGCGCACTTATTTAAAGTGATCAAACCCGCCTGACGGGACCGGTATCTCCGCGCCATTTTCATCGACCAACACCGCGCCCTCGCCGCGCTTCAAGGTTCCGATACGCGAAACCTCCGTACGCGATGCTTTTGCGGCAACCGTGACGGAGCGGCGCATCGCCGTCGGGGCGGCGAATAAAATTTCATAATCGTCGCCGGATGAGGCGAGCGCGCCGATGGCGCGCCAGCGATTGTCCTGGGTTGCTATCCATGATGCGGCGGCGGGCGAGCGCGGAATGGAAACCGCGTCAATTTCCGCGCGCAGCCCGGAAGCATCAGCGAGATGGCGCGCATCGGCAAGCAACCCGTCGGAGACGTCAATCGTCGCGGTCGCCAATCCGGCCAGCGCCGCCCCAAGGCTGAGCCGCGGCTCGGGCAGATGATAGCGCCCGGCGAGCGAAGCCTTGTCGACGGTGGTAAATTTCAGCTCTTTTCGCAAAGCCATCAGCCCCAGCCCGGCGTCGCCAATTGTACCCGAAACATAGATATCATCGCCCGCTGAAGCCCCGGACCGCAGGCTCATGCCACGCGCCGGCGGCGTTCCGAAAAACGTCGCCGACAAAGTCAGCGGCGCCGCCTTTACGCTATGCATCGTCGTATCGCCGCCATAAAGCGACAGGCAAAAGCGTTCCTGATCATCTTTCAATCCCGCCGCAAAGAGCTCAATTTTCTCGCGTTTGATATTTGCCGGCCAGGTGCAGCCGAGAAAATAGCCGATCGGTTTTGCGCCCTTGGCGGCGAGGTCGGAAAGATTGACACGGATTAATTTGCGCGCGACCAGATCCAGCGGATCCTTGGGTAAAAAATGCACCCCCGCAATCAGCATATCCTTGGTGATGACAAGCGCGCCCGCATCGATCAGCGCCGCATCGTCGGTCAGACCAAATGCGCCCGGCTCATTTTTTGTGAGGGGTGCAAAAATATCGCGAATGATTTCAAATTCGCCCATATTTGCCGCGCGCCCTAAGCCTCGAACTCGTCGGCGCGCGCCTGGCGTGCGGCCGCGTCGAGAACGGCGTTGATGAATTTTGGCTCGTCATCGTCAAAGAACGCTTTGGCGACTTCAAGATATTCGCTGATCACGACTTTGCTCGGCACATCCGGGCGGCGGATTAATTCGTAGAGCCCGGCGCGCAAAATCGCTCGCGCGGTGGCGTCAATGCGGGCCAGCGTCCACCCCTTTGCAAGCTGACGCTCAAGGTAGGGGTCAAGACGCGCCTGCACTGCAACCGCGCCGTTGAGGATGTCAGCGAAAAACTTCCGGTCAGCGCCGTGCAGCCGTTCGCCCTCCAAGACGCCGCCGAGGCGATGGGTTTCAAACTCGGCGATAGTGGCGTTGACGCCCTGGCCCGAAGCTTCCATCTGATAGAGCGCCTGAACGGCGGCGAGCCGGGCGGCGGAGCGCGCCGGCGCGCCGGACGCGGCCGCGCCCTTGGCGCCGGTCTCCACCGGGATGTCTGCGCTATTCATTGTCGCCGTCTTCCATCTTGCCGAGGAACTGTTCAAAATCTTTGGTGTGGCGGAAATCTTTATAGACCGACGCATAGCGCACATAAGCGACGTCATCGAGATGCGCCAGACCCGCCATCACCAATTCGCCAATTGTCTTTGAGGGAATTTCAGCCTCGCCCATCGCTTCAAGCCTTCGCACGACACCGGAAATCATCTGTTCCACGCGGTCCGGTTCGACTTCGCGTTTGCGCGTTGCAATCAACACCGAGCGGGCGAGTTTCTCGCGATCAAATGACGCCTTCTTGCCTGAGCTTTTAACCACCGTCAGCTCGCGCAGTTGCACCCGCTCGAAAGTCGTGAACCGTCCACCGCAGGCGCTGCATTCGCGCCGGCGGCGAACCGAAGCGCCGTCCTCGGCGGAACGTGAATCTTTGACTTGCGTTTCTTCACTGCCGCAAAAAGGACACCGCATATTTATCTCGCCATCAGTTAGCTGCCGGCGTCACTTATAACAGCAATCACGCATAAATCGGAAATTTCGTCGTCAGCGCCTCAACCCGGCCGGCGACAGCTTCCTCGGCGGCCGTGTTGTCGTCGCCGCCAGCGGCCAGCCCGTCGAGGACCTCAGCCATCAATGCGCCAACCTCGCGAAACTCCGATACGCCAAAGCCGCGCGTTGTCGCCGCCGGCGAGCCGACCCTTATTCCCGAGGTGACAGTGAACTTCTCCGGGTCGAACGGCACGCCGTTTTTGTTGCAGGTCATGCCGGCGCGCTCCAGGCTTTGCTCGGCGGCATTGCCTTTGACGCCCTTCGGCCGCAAATCGATGAGCGCGAGATGGGTGTCGGTGCCGCCGGAAATCACCGCATAGCCGGCCTCAACCAGGCTCGCGGCCAGCGCTTGGGCGTTGTCTATCACCGCGCGCCCATAGGCCTTGAACGACGGCTCAAGCGCCTCGCCAAACGCCACTGCTTTGGCGGCCACCACATGCATCAACGGGCCGCCCTGAATACCCGGAAACACGGAGGAGCGAATCTTCTTCGCCAGATCGCCGTCATTGGTCAACACCAGACCGCCGCGCGGACCGCGCAGGGTTTTGTGCGTCGTCGATGTCACGACATGCGCGTGATCGAGCGGATTGGGGTGGACGCCGGCCGCCACCAGGCCGGCAAAATGCGCCATGTCGACCATCAGCTTGGCGCCGACGCTGTCGGCAATGTCGCGAAACTTTTTGAAGTCGATGATGCGTGAGTAAGCGCTGCCCCCGGCAATGATAATCTTCGGCCGGTGTTCATCGGCGAGCCGCGCGACGGAGTCGTAATCAATCAGGTGGTCTTCCTCGCCGACACTATAATGGACGGCGTTAAACCATTTGCCGGACTGGTTCGCGGCGCCGCCATGGGTGAGATGTCCGCCAGCCGCCAGATCCATCCCTAAAAACGTGTCGCCCGGTTTCATCAGCGCCATGAACACCGCTTGGTTGGCCTGGCTGCCGGAATGCGGCTGAACATTGGCTTCCTGGCAATTAAAAAGTTCCTTCGCGCGGGCGATGGCGAGCTCTTCAACTTGGTCGACAAACTCACATCCGCCGTAATAGCGGCGGCCCGGATAGCCCTCGGCATATTTGTTGGTGAGCACCGAGCCGTTGGCTTCGAGCACCGCGCGCGAGACAATATTTTCAGAAGCGATGAGCTCAATCTGGCGCTGTTGGCGCGACAGCTCTCGGCCAATGCCAGCGAAAATTTCCGAATCACGGGCTTTGAGGCTATCGCTAAAAAACCCGTTCGGGGCGATCTGCAACTTACTAACGCTCATAAAATGTTCTCCAGAGCCGGCGGCGCCGGCCTAACGATTGGCTACTTGTTCGCCGATATACTTGCCGTGACGTCCGCCAGCAATAAATATTTTCCGTCGCCTGGCAGCCAAACGAGGCTATTCAAAACATGCGCGGCGTTAGTCGTTTTAGCTATATTTGAAAAGAGGACGGAAATGCCAATATTGGAGGGCAAACACACCCGGCCATTTTGCGGGAGCAATTATTGTCCGAGCACAATTATTCCAAAGCGCTGACCCTCGCATGATTTCAATAGGTTCGACGAATGCGCGATCTCTATTTTACCGAATGTGTTTTCAACCTTCGCTAAATTGACGTTGCCGATGCGATCGATTGCAATAGTAATCGTGCGTTTCTGTCGCAGCTAATGCTAATCTCCGTGTGCGCTCTAGTCTTGATTTCTCTTGCCCTACCGATTACCGCAAGTGCAAGGGGAGAGCGTGGATAGTCCTTACTCAGCCAAACGAAAAATTTGGCGTAATCAATATTGGTTATGGGGCGAAAAACGCACACAAGCATAGTCGCATTAGGAGGACCTAATATGCCCGACAAAGAAGGCGCGACCGAATCCCTCGGCGTAATACGCATGGCCAGCGACATCGTCGCCGCTTATGTAGTCAACAATAAAGTCAGCGCTGATCAGCTGCCAAATCTTCTGCACGATGTCTTTGGCGCCGTCTCCGCACTGGCGGAAGGCGATCATACTTTCGCCGGAAGCCGCGAACCGGCGGTGCCGATCAGCAAGTCAGTAACGCCTGAACATGTCATCTGCCTTGAAGACGGCAAGAAGCTCAAAATGCTCAAGCGCTACTTACGCACGCATTATGATCTAACGCCGGAAGAATATCGGCGCAAATGGAGCCTGCCGGCGGATTATCCGATGGTGGCGCCAAACTACGCCAAGCGGCGCTCGCAGTTTGCAAAAGACATCGGCCTGGGGACGGCCGCTACAAGCAAACGCAAGACCGTGAAGAAACGCAAAACTGCAAAGAAAAGGGCGACATCAGGCCGGCGCAGAGCCGCCTGACAATCGTTCTACTTTAGTTGCGGGTTAAGGAGGGGGCGTTTGCTGCGCCCCCTTCTTTGTTAAGCGCTTATTTTGTTAAGCGCTTATCTTATGCAGCGCGTTGCAGCTTCAGCGCTTTCCACGCATCTTCAAGCGCGCCAAGCAGAACCTGCATATGTTCATCCGTATGCAGCGGTGTTGGCGTCAGCCGTAACCGCTCTGTGCCTTTGGGCACAGTCGGGTAGTTAATCGGTTGCACATAAATATTGTGCCGGTCGAGAAGATAGTCGGTGACTTTTTTACAAAGCACCGGATCGCCCACCTTGATCGGCACGATATGACTGACCGACGCCATCACCGGCAGGCCGGCGTCTGTTAATATCGTTTTCAGCGTCGCGGCGCGTTCTTGATGTTTTTCGCGCAGATGGTTTGATTTTTTCAATTCTTCAACGCTGGCGAGCGCGCCCGCCACTAATACAGGCGATAGGGCAGTCGTAAAGATAAAGCCTGAGGCATAGGACCGGATCGCATCAACAATCGCCGCGCTAGCTGCAATATAGCCGCCCATCACGCCGAAGGCTTTGCCGAGCGTTCCTTCAATCAGGTCGATGCGATCGGCAATACCGTCGCGCTCCGCAACGCCGCCGCCGCGCTTGCCGTAAAGGCCTACCGCATGAACCTCATCGAGATAGGTGAAGGCGTTGTATTTATCCGCCAGATCACAAATTTCACGGATCGGCGCGATATCGCCGTCCATCGAATAAACCGATTCAAAAGCAATCACCTTGGGGCGGTCGTCCGGCAGTTCTTTCAAAATCTCTTCAAGGTTATCAAGATCATTGTGGCGCCATATGCGTTTGACCGAGCGCCCACCGCGGATGCCCTCAATCATTGAGGCGTGGTTGAGCTCGTCGGAAAGAATAATGCAGTCGGGCAGAATGCGCGCGATGGTCGCCAGCGTCGCCTCATTGGCGACATAACCGGACGTGAATAAGAGCGCTGCTTCCTTGCGATGAAGATCGGCGAGCGCACGTTCCAGCCGAACATGATAATGCGTCGTCCCGGCGATGTTGCGCGTCCCGCCGGCGCCGGCGCCGACCTTTGCGGCAGCCTCGCGCATCGCTTCGACAACCACAGGGTGCTGGCCCATGCCAAGATAATCGTTCGAGCACCAGACCGTAATCTCGCGCGCATCGTCGGTGTGATCGGGATGATAAAGCGCCGCCGGAAACCGCCCGCGAATACGCTCAATATCTGCAAACACCCGATAGCGTCCTTCGGCCTGCACCGCCGCCACCGCTGTTTCAAACGCTTTATTGTAATCCACCATCGATATCACACCCACGAGACAGTTCGGTTTGTCACCATTTCCTATTAAGCAATGCCGAAGGGGAATGGCCAGTACTATCAGCCCGCCCAAGACCGGACTGATGGCCGCAGGGTATATGGTAAACAGAAATACATGGTTAAAGGTGTGTCTACGAACTCAGTTAAGAATAATTCTTAACTGAATTTTGCGCGCGCGAATATGCGCCCGAGATTCGGCTGACGAAAAATTTTTATTAAATACCGCTTGGTCTACGCAAGCAGAGCTTAAAGGCGGAAGCGAACCTGATCAGACCAGAACCGCTCAAGACGTTGCAGCGCCTTGTTGGTCTCGTCCATCAGCTCCAAATTAACCCCGCCAACCTGTTCGACCGACGCCAGCTGGCGCTGGAACAGCCCCGCCAGATTATCGCGCACATCAAGACCAGACTGGGTCAACGACACCCGCTTGGAGCGGCGATCCGTAGGCGAGCGTTCGTCGCGAATATAGCCCTTCTCGACGAGCTGCTTAAGATTATAGGAGACATTCGAGCCAAGATAATGGCCGCGCGAGCGTAATTCGCCCGGGGTCAGTTCCGCATCACCAATATTATACAAAAGCAACGCCTGAACCGAATTGATCTCGGTCTGACCAATCCGCTCCAGCTCATCTTTAATAACGTCCAGGAGCTGGCGGTGAAGCCGCTCGACCAGATGCAGGAGCTGGAGGTAGCTCGTTTCCAGGATCTGTGGGTCGGCGCTGGAAAAACTCTCCCCTTGCCCGATGACCTCAGATTGTATTGCCCCATTAACCGCCATGTAGAATACTCACTCAGTTGACCACAAGCTTATACCTACACACGAGGTCTAAAGGCGCGGTTAAGTCCGACAATTCAATTTGAAGTCAAATTCTAAGCATCTTAGTCACCGCCAGTTGAAAAACGGGCCCAGCTGAAACCAGGGCCCTTTATATTAGCCGCCAGCGGGGCGGGTTGATAAATTGCCTGTTAAGAAGTTAGCCCACGGCGTATGAAGGGCTTGAACGCACCCGCTGCTCCCGATAGTCACCCCAAAAAGCAACGCTAGGTACAAGGCTTAAGATACCCATGAACACGCCCCCCCTCGCCCGTTTCCCGGCATTGCGTTTACGCCGTACGCGCCAGACCGACTGGTCGCGGAGGTTATTTTGCGAAACCACGCTCGTCGCCAGCGATTTCATCCAGGCGGTGATCTTGAAAGACGGCGAGAATATTCGCGAACCCATCAACGCCATGCCGGGGATTGCGCGCCTGTCTCCTGACCAGGCAGTGCTCGCCGCACGCGAGGCCTATGGTCTTGGCATCCCCGCGCTAGCGCATTTTCCGTATACGGACACTAGCAACCGCACGCCGGATGGCGAGGAGGCGCTCAACCCGGATAATCTGATGTGCCGCACCGCCCGCGCCATCAAGCAAGCGGTTCCGGAAATCGGTCTGATGGCTGATATTGCTCTCGATCCCTATACAGACCACGGCCATGACGGGTTGTTGCGGGACGGCGAGATTGTCAATGACGAAACCGTCGAAATCCTGGTTCGCCAGGCCGTTGTCATGGCCGCGGCCGGCTATGATATTGTCGCCCCGTCGGACATGATGGATGGGCGCGTCGGCGCCATTCGCGCCGGCCTTGACGATGCAGGCTTCGACAATGTTCAGATCATAGCTTATGCGGCCAAATATGCGTCCGCTTATTATGGGCCCTACCGCGAAGCCATCGGCTCAGCCGGCGTGTTGCATGGCGACAAGCGCACCTATCAGATGGACCCGGCCAATTCTGATGAGGCGTTGCGCGAAGTCGCGCTCGATCTCGCCGAAGGCGCCGATGCAGTAATGGTCAAGCCTGGCCTTGCATATCTTGATATTATCTGGCGGGTAAAAAATGAGTTCCGCGCGCCAACCTTCGCATTTCAGGTGTCCGGCGAATACGCGATGATAAAAGCCGCCGCCGGCAATGGCTGGCTCGACGGCGAGCGGGCGATGATGGAAGCCTTACTGGCGTTCAAGCGCGCCGGCGCCGATGGCGTTATCACCTATTTTGCCAGCGAGGCGGCAAAACTGCTTAACGCCAAACGTTAAGTTGCGGGTATTGCTGTCCGTCGGGTAGGGCTTTCGGGCAGCACAGCGCCGCCTGTATCAATTTCATACACTCTTGAACGTTTACAGCCGGATATGACGGATAAAACCGGCCATCCGCCTTGGCGGCGGAATTGCATATCCGCACTCTGAACGGCTCAACACTCTTTCAGGGGAAGCAAATGCGTAAATTAACTACAACCATTGCCGCCGCCATCGGCGCAGCGATATTGCTTGCAGCGCCCAGCGCCAGCGCCGGCATTATCGGCGTCACGGTCGATCCCGGCGATAATTCCGTAGTCGGTCAAACAGAAAATCGCGCCGCGCTAGGCGGCGAGGCTATCAAATATTTCATCCCGCTTGGCGACGCATCCGGCGTCTACGGCGTCGATAATGGCGGCAATTTCGGCCTGCTATCCGATTCAGGCAATGGCGGCGGCACGCTGTCCATGTACCTCCTGTTCGAGCCGATCAATGTCGGCGCCCAATATGTCCTCGACATCCTGTTTGAGGATCTCGACCTTGAGAACGCGAACGATCCGTTCGGTTTTTTTGAAAGCGTTGAAGTCTTGAGCGCGGACGGCCTGACCAGCCTGTCAGGCGGGGCCATTACCAATGTTGGCGGCCTGATCAACGGCGACGCCAGCACGCAGCAATTGCTGTCTTTGTTTCTCGGCGCGATCACAGACGATCCGTTTCTGGTGCGGTTGGACTTCGTGGCGTCCTTTATCAGCAATGGGACCAACACGGCGGAATATCTGATTGCGGAAATCACCGAAGTGCCGATTCCGGCTGCGGTCTGGTTATTCTTTTCCGGCATTGCAGGGCTAGGTTTTGCAGGGCGCAGCAAAAAGAAAATCGCCTGATTTCGACCCATCCATTCAACTAACATAAAAAACGGCCGCTTCTAGCGGCCGTTTTTTTTAGTCGTTCGCCATTTATATCCCGCCAAAGCCGCCCTTGGGACGCAGGCGCCGGCGCGCCAGCGCGTAGCCCGGTAGGAACAGCCCCGCCAGCAGCATCTGCACCGTAAACCCCGCCACCGCCCAATTCAGCCACGGTGCAGCAGCGCCCCAGTAAATGCCGGGGAAGTATATGAGTAAGAACGCGATATTACCGCCCAACGCGGCAAATAGCGGCGCACGCCACCATTTCCCGCCGCCCCGCGCCACATCGTAAACGCCAACAGCGACATATTGGGCGGCCATCGCCGCGGCGACAAACACCACCGTGAACCGCACCGGCGGCATATCCCCGCTCTCCAGCGCCGGGGCCAGATAGGAAAGCTCGGCAAAGACGGCGATCGCCGCCACGCCCCAGGCGGCTGTAATCGCCCGCGAGGCTTCATCGCCGCCATATTTGCGGGCGAACAAGATCGTGATCAGCGGCGCCAGCGACATGATGAAAAAGCCGCGGGTCAGCCAGTTCGACGGCCGCAGCGCTGTGTCGCCGCCAAACAAGCCGTCAAAGGCGCGAATCGGCAGATCAACAGTGAGGAAGGCCGCCAGAAGGATGGGGGTTAAAATCACGACCAGAAGCGCCAGACGACTTATCGCCGTCGCAAACTCACCGGTTTGTCGCAATAGGCGGCTAAGTGCTGTTTCTCTATGGCGCCGTTTTTCAACGGCGGCGGAACTTTCCATTGTTCCCGTCCCGAACAACCGCGGGGAGCCAAGTTCCCCGCTCTAGGCGGAAGCTTTGGCGAGTTTGCGCTTCACTTTCAAGGCATTTGAGGACAGTTGGCCGTCATCAGCCTTGGCCAGGAACAAGTCGAGGCCGCCGACATGGTCAACCGTGCGCAGCGCCGCGGCGG
>JAJFFZ010000184.1 GCA_021776395.1 Hyphococcus sp.
GAAGTCATCAACGCCGAAGGCTGGCAGGCGCCGCTCTATTGGCGCAAAGCAGATGATGGCTGGCGCGAATATACGCTGTTTGGCGAGCGGCTGCTCGATCGCGAAGCGCCGGTCGCCCATGTCAGCTATTATGAAGCCGCCGCCTATGCCGGTTGGGCCGGTGCGCGCCTGCCGACGGAATTTGAATGGGAGGCGGCAGCCTCGCTGTTTCCGCTTGATGGCCGGTTCATGGAAGACGGCGCGCCGCGTGCGCCAGCGCCAGCGCGGGCCGATGACGGCCTGCTCCAGCTTTATGGCGACGTCTGGGAGTGGACCGCCAGCCCCTATGTCGCCTTTCCCGGCTTTACCGTCGCGAAAGGCGCCATCGGTGAATATAATGGCAAGTTTATGTCCGGCCAGATGGTGCTGAAGGGCGGCTCATGCGCAACCCCGGCAGGACATGTGCGGGCCAGCTACCGCAACTTCTTTCCGCCGGCGGCGCGCTGGCAAGTTTCCGGCTTTCGGCTGGCGCGGGACTGCAATTGAGCGATGCATTTGTACGCATATGCGATTACGGTCTGGCGAAAAGTCATGTCTGTCACGAGAGGTTATTATGAGCGCAGAAATCCACGGGTCGCCTACGATCGGCCAGACAACCGGGTTTGATATTCCAGACCCGCTCAGCTTGCCTACATTGAAAGGCAAAGTGAGCGACGAGGAATGGCGACTGCGCTGTGACCTGGCGGCGACCTATCGCCTGACCGCGCTTTATGGCTGGGACGATATGATCTTCACCCATATCTCGGCGCGGTGCCCGGATGAGGGCGGCAAGGAACGGTTTTTAATTAACCCTTACGGCGTGTTCTTTGATGAGATGACCGCGTCGTCGCTGTTGAAAATCGATGTCGATGGCATGGTGGTTGGCGAGACGCCTTACTTCTCAAACCCCGCCGGTTTCACAATCCATTCCGCCCTGCATATGGCCCGTGAGGACGCCCATGCGGTGCTTCATCTGCATACGCCCTATGGCGTGGCGGTTTCGGCGCAACAGGACGGGCTCAAACGCCTTTCTCAGTTCGCGATGGTCATTCACGATGACGTCGCCTATCATGACTATGAAGGGATTGCGACCGATCTCGATGAGCGCGAACGCCTTGTCGCAGATATGGGCGCGAGCGGATTATTGATCCTGCGCAATCATGGCACGCTGACTGTAGGGCCCAATTGCGCGATCGCTTTTTTACGGATGTATTTTCTCGAGCAAGCCTGCCGGGCGCAAATTCTCGCCCAGTCCGACATCAAGGCGCCGCACGAGGAGCCGGCGGCGATGAGCGCCAGGGTGCAGCAGCAGGGCGGGCCAGCCTTTGCGCCAGGCCTCGGTGATAACCTTGCCTGGCCGGGGCTGCTACGTAAGTTGAACCGCGAAAACCCCGGATACGACGTTTAATCGTCGGCGGGTTTCAACGTCTTCAGATAAGCGACAATCGCCGCGCGATATTCCGGGTTTTTCTCACCGGCAAAACCCATACGGTTGCCGCGCATGAAGCCTTGCGGGTTTTCTATGAACGCGTTGAGGTTGTCTTCGGTCCAGACAATACCAGCCTCGCTCATCGCCTTTGAATAGGAAAACCCATCAGCGGCGCCGGCGGGTCTGCCGACAATACCAAAAAGATTGGGCCCAATCCGGGCGGGCTCGCCTTCCTTGACTGTGTGGCAGACGGCGCAGGCGGTAAAGCGCTTGCGGCCCTGGTCAGCGGTGGCGGTAGTTTGTGTTGACGCGGCCGGTTGCTCCAGTGCGAGCACAACTTTGCCGGACTGGCGAGGAGTTTCGGCGGTTTCGGCCTCAACGCCGCAAGCCGTTAGGGCGACTGTGAGCGCGGTGATGATTATATGTATTTTCATATGCGGATTTTAACCAATTTTTCGGTGCTTGTCAGCAGCGCTGCCGTCTAAAATGCACCCCCGCGCATTATCGATCTTGCCTCTGGCCAACGCCGTCGCAATCGACTAAACGAGCCTCCGCGCCCCTATAGCTCAGCTGGTAGAGCAATTGATTTGTAATCAATAGGTCCGCGGTTCGAGTCCGTGTGGGGGCACCAAATTATCAATGTCCGACCCGGAGAGATGGGTAACAGATTGTACCTAAGACATGGGTGTGCTCGCGCCGAACGGGTTGTCGAAGGTTGTAATGTTCTTTGCGCCAGATCGATATGCCCGGACCATGCGCATACAGCCAGATGTCATATTTATTCATAGTTTTGCATGGAATTCATCTGTTGACTTATTGGTTTTGCAGCCATACCGCAGGTTTTGTTTATACGCGTGATACATCTATACAGCATTGTTAATATTAAATATATCAGTACGGACGTTCATAGCTGGGTAGAAAATTTCAGTCAAAAAAGTTGACGAATATCGACAAATGAAAAATATTGACAGATAATTTGCAAAATTTTGCAGAACCCGTCAGGAGCTTCGCCATGCGCAAGCCAGCGCTTCATTTTTGGCAGATCTGGAACATGTGTTTCGGTTTTTTTGGCATTCAAGTAGGGTTCGGCCTGCAAAACGCCAATGTCAGCCGTATCTTCCAAACCCTTGGCGCAGACATTGATGCAATCCCGATTCTTTGGATAGCAGCCCCACTCACGGGATTACTTGTACAGCCGATAGTTGGCTATATGAGCGACCGGACATGGGGACGGCTTGGCCGCAGACGGCCATACTTTCTTTATGGCGCCCTGGCGACGACAGCAGCGCTTTTGATCATGCCGAATTCTCCGGTTTTATGGATAGCCGCCGGAATGCTTTGGATCATGGATGCCTCTATCAATGTGACCATGGAGCCGTTTCGCGCCTTTGTCGGCGATATGCTGCCGCACCGTCAGCGTACGAAGGGGTTTGCCATGCAGAGCTTCTTTATCGGCGTGGGCGCGGTGATTGCATCGGCGATGCCGTGGGTTCTCACCAACTGGTTTTCCATAAGCAATGTCGCTAACCCCGGTATTGTGCCGCCATCGGTTAAGCTTGCATTTTATCTGGGCGCCGTTTTTCTTCTCGGCTCAGTTCTTTGGACGGTCGTGTCTACCAAAGAATACTCGCCGGAACAGCTGCGAGAATTTGAAGCCGCCGTAAAAACTGCAAACCGCGACGTTGGCGTTGGGGATGAAGCCAAACCGGCGCCAGATGCATCAAGGTTTTTCAGGTATGGCGGCATCTTGTTCGCAGTCAGTGGTTTAATCACATTTTTCATTGCGCAACGCTCGCTCGAAAAAGAGCTTTTCGTATTGAGTGTAGGCGGTGTTGTGTTTGGCCTGATGTTGCTCGCCGCGGGGTGGTTGAGGCGACGCGGTCGTGCGGACAACCCATTTTCTGAAATTATTGATGATCTATTCGCAATGCCGCGCACCATGAAACAATTGGCGGTAGTTCAGTTTTTTTCCTGGTTCGCACTGTTCGCAATGTGGATTTATACTACAGCGGCAGTGACTGCTCACCATTATGGGACATCTGATCCGAGCTCATTGCTATACAATCAGGGCGCCGATCAGGTTGGCGTGTTATTTGCGCTATATAACGGCGTTGCCGCTCTTGCCGCGTTTGCGATTCCGGTTCTTGCGACAAAAACCAGCCGTAAAACAGCGCATATCGTTTGCCTCTTATGTGGGGCGGCCGGCTTGGTTTCGATCCTAGTGATTAGCGATCCGAGCTTGTTATGGATTTCTATGATAGGCGTTGGTGTTGCGTGGGCGGCGATTCTGTCTATTCCTTATGCGATCCTCTCGGGCGTGTTGCCGGGCAAGAAAATGGGAATTTATATGGGCATTTTTAACTTTTTCATCGTCATACCGCAGCTTACGGCGGCCAGCATTCTGGGCGTTCTCGTGCGGCGGTTATTCGAGGGAGAAGCGATTTATGCGTTGGCGCTTGGCGGGGTGAGTTTGGGGTTGGCTGCCCTTGCAACCTTATTCGTTGAGGATCGGGCGGGTGCGGGGTGTGATGATGGTTCAGCTATGCCGGTTTTGGAAACGGGACATTGATGGAAGACGATAACACCAATAAACGCGGTATTCGATTGGAAGATCTTGCCGCGCTTGCGCAAGTCTCAACAGCGACGGTGTCGCGCGCTCTCAACGATAACCCGCTTGTGCGCGATGAGACGAAAAGGCGGATATGGAAATTGGCGCGCCAACACCAATATCCGTTTCGTCCGCAAATGCCAGCGATCCTTTCTGGCGCCGCGGCGACGATTGCGATCGCCATTCCGGCTGGCAACCGCGCCGATCCATTTTTTATGGAGCTGATTGGCGGTCTTGGTGAAGCGGCGCGTGATGCGGAATGCGACCTAGTTATCTCACATGTTGCGCCGAGAAATTTCGACGACCTGTCTGAGCTGATCTCATCGAGCCGGGCTGAAGGCGTAATCTTTCTGGGGCAGAGTTTTCTCCATGAGCGTTTTAACCGCCTTGCAGAGATAGAAAGCCGGTTTGTAGTTTGGGGCGCGGACCTTCCCGGACAGCGTTATTGCTCTGTGGGGAGCGACAATATTCGCGGCGGGCGCCGTGCGACGTCCCATCTCTTGCGTCTTGGCAGAAAGCGGATTGCCTTTTTTGGCGATATAGAAGAGCCGGAAATTATGCAGCGATACGCTGGCTACGTTCACGCTTTGGAAAGTGAAAATTGTCCCGTAGACCCGCAGTTGGTTTCACCGGTGCATTTTGAAGTTGAATCGTCAGAAGATGGCGTTGAGCGCATGCTTGCGAAGGGCATTGAGTTTGACGCCATTTTTGGCGCCAGCGACCTGGTGGCGCTCGGCGCCATTCGCGGCCTTATTCGGCATGGTCTGAAAGTGCCAGAAGATATATCCGTGGTCGGATATGATGATGTGTTGCTCGCCCGTTATAGTCATCCGGCTCTTACAACAATTTCGCAAGATATGGCGAAAGCAGGCAGGCTGCTGGTCTCAAAGTTGATGAACTCCACTGGCGGCGCGGAAATTCGTTCAGAGCGGTTGCCGACGGAATTGATTGTTCGAGAATCCTGCGGCGCATAGAGTATTGAGTGAAAAGGGGGAGGCGGTTTTCGCGTTTCCTTACGCAACCGCTTCCACTAGAGCAAATCCGAGTTAAATTGAATCAGGATTTGCTCTAGAGTCTTTGTCTGCCGCATTTCTATCGGAGTTGAAAGTGAATAGCTTTCAACGCGTCACACTTATCCGGAAATTCTCTAAGAGGAAAATACGCGGCTTATGCTTGCCGAGTTTTTATTGAGGGTTGAATCGGTTGATTCAGCGGGCTGTGAGGGTGGCAAAACTATCGTGCCTATAGCAAAATGCATAAAATATGAATCGTTGCATTTTGCTATAGTCTTTTCGTGGTCGCATCGCGAGGCGCAAAAAACCGGCGCCCACTTTTTGCTCGATGCTCTAGCCTTGCTGGATAGCAATATAGCCGCTTAACGGCGGAAGTGATCGGGGAATTTCGTTGCCGTTGTCGAGAATGCCAACATCTGCGATGCGTATGAAATGTTTATTCTTAGGCGGTTGCCAATCGACGGCGTGCGAACCAAGATTGAAAACGCATAAAGCTTCGTCATTGTTGGCGCTACGACAAAACACCAACAAATCATCGGCCTCCTCGACAAAGGATAAGTTGCCATGGCGTATCGCTGGCGTGGTTTTTCGTAATTCAATCAGGCTACGGATGAAATTGAGCGTTGAATCACTTCTGTTCTCTTGCTTATCAATCGCTAGCTTTATGTGTCGTGGGTCGACCGGAAGCCATGTCGTTCCTGTGGAAAACCCTGCATTCAGCGCCTTTGCCTTCCAAGGCAATGGCGTGCGGGCGCCATCACGCCCAAGCGTTAATGGCCAGTTGTTGATCGCCTCCGGGTCCTGAAGGTAAGCAAAGGGGATATTGGCTTGCGGCAGCCCCAGCTCTTCGCCCTGATATAAAAATGCATTTCCGCGTAGGCTCAGCAATAACATCGCATATAATTTTGCCGCAATAGAGGCGTCTTTTTCGTCAGCCCACCGGCTGATTGCTCTTGGCGCATCATGATTAGAAAACGCCCAGGACGGCCAACCTTCATTTGATGCACGTCCCCAGGATCTGATGACACTTTTTGTGAGTTCGCTGGTCAACTGGCTGGCATACAGGAAAGAAAAATCATAGGCGGAGTTGAGGCGTTCGCCGTTAGCGGTGAATGCTTTCATCTCGTTCAGCGGCTCTGGTCCGCCGACTTCAGCAACCGTGAATATCCCATCATACTCATTCGTCAGTAGGCGGATACGTTCAAGAAATTTTGGGATATTTGGATGGGATTGATTGTAGATATGAAGTTGATAGTCAAATGGTTTGCTTAAGCTGCGCCCATCGACAGGCGCAGGGGGGTTGTTGCGCAATTGTGGATCGTGCATTGCAAAGTTGATCGCATCCAACCGAAACCCATCGACACCGCGCTCAAGCCAAAACCGGGCGACGCCCAACAAAGCGTCCGCAACATCTTTATTGTGAAGGTTCAAGTCGGGTTGGCTTGGAAGAAAATTATGGAAATAATATTGTTGACGTCGACTATCCCATTCCCATGCGCTGCCGCCAAAAACGGAAAGCCAATTATTCGGCGGAGTTCCATCTGCTTTTGGGTCGGCCCAGACATACCAGTCCGCATGTGGGTTTGATTTGTCCTGGCGACTTTTTTCGAACCAGTCATGCATATCTGAGGTGTGGGAATAAACCTGATCGATGATAACCTTAAGACCCAAGTCATGAGCTTTTTTAATGATCGCATCGAAATCCGATAAGCTGCCAAAAACCGGATCAACATCAATGTAATTGGCGACGTCATAGCCAAAATCACGCATTGGCGATGTGAAGAACGGGGACAGCCATATGCCATCAACACCAAGACTGGCTACATAGTCGAGGCCATTGATGATGCCTTGCAGGTCGCCAATGCCGTCGCCATTAGAATCCAGAAAACTACGCGGATAAATCTGATAGATGACCGCCCCCCGCCACCATTCTATAGAAGGCGCCGCCGCTGGGCGGTTGCTTGAAGGGTCGATGCGGCTTGCGTCCAGAGCGCTCATTCACTCACTCTCCAATCATTGGACTTACAGATTTTGTATTCCCATGGCTGTACGGAGACCTGCAGGCTGCCAATCGTACTAGATTTACGGCGGCATGATCCGTGAATGGATACCCATGCGGTAGATCGAGGATCGATCACAATTTGCGCCGTTCGCTTTTGGTTTGATGCATTAAACACAATGAGAAATTCTCCGCCATTATCATCGAGCCGCGACACTGCCAACAGGCCGCCATCATGTTCCGCTTCCCGGAGAATTTGTGCGCCCCGGCGCAATGCGGAGTGGCGCCGATAGATACGCGCCATCTTTGCGATAGATTTATAAAGCGGGTGTTTTGTATTGAAGTTAGACACGGCCGTTGTCTCGGTAGTCCCAATAAGGTCGTTATCATTATAGGATGCAACCTGGCTCGGAAACATATCTTCGCGTGAGGCCTGATCGTTGCCGTCGCCGTTAAACCCTTGTTCGTCGCCATAGTAAATTACCGGAACGCCGCGCAGAAAAAATGTCATGGCGTTCGCAAGCGTAACGCGGTTGAGCATCTCTTCATCGTCTGCTTCGGGCTGGGCTTGTCGCACAAACATTCCAAAGCGGCCCATGTCATGGTTGCCGGTAAAGACCGGAAGCTGAGCCGCCATCGTTTCGCCGCCTTCATACAGGGCGTCAAAAGTGAAAAGATCGGCAATGCGACGCGCTGGCGCGCCTTTTGCGACTACCTCTTGAACCGCCGACTGAAACGCGAAATCGAGGACGCTTGGAAAGCCATCAACGCGTGTAAACCGGGCCTGGCCTGCGGCATGGGGGGTCGCGCCTTCTCCAAAAATATAAAAATTCGGGATGCCCAATTCGTTCGCATGTTCAATCATGGCGCTATTGAATGCCCGCCAGAACTCAGAATCTACATGGCGCGCCGTATCGACGCGAAACCCATCAATACGATAGTTTGTAATCCAGTCCTTGAAGATATCAATAAACCCTTCGAGCACTCGCGGGTGTTCCGTTAGCAAATCATCAAGCCCGCCGAAGTCGCCGTAAAATACGCTTTCGCCAATCCAAAAGGAGTCGCCGCGGTTGTGATAGTAAATCGGATCATTCAGCCATGATGGAACTTTTACATCCTTTTCGCGTTCAGGAATAAAGGGTGTATAGGCATAGTCTGCCTGCTTTAGGCGATTGAAGTTCTCAATCGTTTGGAACTCAACCGCATCGCCCATAAAGCCTTGGTTGATGCTTGCGCCATCCGTTTTACCACGTGTTGCATACGGATAATCCGCCTTTGAACGATATGGGCATCCTTCTGTTTGCCTATCCTCGCCACGGTAATTTGGATCGTGACACTCGCGGTAAGTTATAACGTCCGCGGTGTGGTTAGTGATGATATCCAAATAGACTTTAATTCCACGATGATGGGCTGCATCAACAAACTCCTTGAGGTCTGCATTGCTTCCAAAATGCGGGTCTACTGTTGTGAAATCCGTTATCCAATATCCATGGTATCCTGCCGACTCATCACCGGGCGGGCCTTGTACAGGTTTGTTTTTGTAGATGGGCCCGAGCCAAATGGCAGTGGCGCCTAATTTTTGTATGTAGTCCAGCCGAGCGGTCAAGCCCTTGAGGTCTCCGCCATGGAAAAAACCTTTATGCGCGGGGTCAAATCCATGCTCGAGGCGACCACCGTCAATTCCTCCTTCGTCATTTCCGGGGTCGTTATTTTCAAAGCGATCCGGCAACACAAAATAGACAACTTCATCTTTGGACGGACGGGTTAAATATGATTCCTTTGCCATCGCCATGTTGGGCAAGTATGCGAGGCAGAGCAGGAAAAAAAGGAAGGCGAACTTTTCCACCAATATCTTATTTGTTTGGCTTGTGTGCATCGAACCCTCTGTTGAGAACGTGAAGTATATGTTGCGCAAACGCTTTGGATGACAGCCAAGGATGGCAGAATATTTCTTTCATTGCAAGAAATTACATTATCAAAAAGAACGAAAACGCGAAATTACATCCGCTATAGCTGTAGAATAATGCGCCGCAAAATCAATAGGATAATATCATTCAAGGACAGCAGACACAAGTAGGCTCAACGCCGTTGCGGAGAGAATCGTTTTTCGTATTGCAAAATATTGAATTTTCTTTCATAGTGGATTTGTAAACTTCTAAAATGCCACCAGGGAGGGGAATTATGGATCGAGTTAAGATTCGCAGTGTTTTGTTTGGATGCGCATCCAGTATCGCGTTGGCGCCGTTTGCTTATGCGCAGGATCTAGACGTACAAGATGATAATGATGATTCTAAGCGCGATGAAATTGTCGTAACCGGTTTTCGAAGTTCGCTAGAAAACTCAGTAGCGACAAAGCGCAACGCCAAGTCGATTGTTGAAGCGGTTTCCGCAGAAGACATCGGCAAACTGCCTGACGTTTCAATCGCCGAAGCCCTGGGTCGTTTGCCAGGCCTTGCAACGCAGCGTTTGAACGGCCGCGCGCAGGGGCTTTCTATTCGCGGTCTCGGGCCTGACTTTTCAACGGCGCTGTTGAATGGTCGCGAGCAGGTGACGACCAGCGACAATCGCGGCGTCGAGTTCGATCAATATCCGGCGGAGCTGTTATCGGCGGCGGTGGTTTACAAAACGCCGTTTGCAGGACTTGTCGGTCAAGGTCTTGCCGGCACGGTGGATCTACAGACCATCCGTCCGCTCGATAAAAGCGAACGGATCATCAATTTGAACGCCCGTTATGAATTCAACGAAGACGGAGCGCTGAATCCCGATGCGTCCGGCGACGGCTCTCGGGTCACTGGAACGTTTGTCGATCAGTGTGCTGATGATACATTTGGCGTCGCAATTGGCGTCGCCTATCAATCTTCCCCCTCACAAGGGAAGAATTTTAATGCATGGGGTTATGGAGGAGGCTCGCTTGACGGGCAGAAATCCTTTGCTTCGACAGTCGACCTTGACCGTTTGGGCATTGTCGGCACGTTGCAGTATCAGCCGACGGATAATTTCAACTCCACGCTCGACATTTTCTATTCCGATTTTGGCGAGGACAACCCGATCCGCGGCATTGAGACGGGCTTCGGCTTTTTCGGCACGACGGAAACTGTGAACGCGACCAATAGTGACGGCATTGCGACTGATATTACGTTTGATAATGTCCGCGGCGTTGTGCGCAACGACTTCAACCGCCGGCGAGCGGACCTCTTTTCGGTCGGCTGGAACGGCAAGTATGACACCGACACATGGGGCATGGAGCTGGATATCAGCTACTCGAAAGCCAACCGGAAAGACGATCTAATCGAAACATACTCCGGCACTGGTTACTGTTGGGCAGGTTGTGACACCAGCAGCGTTGCTGACGCAGCGGCCAATCCCGGTGTGGCGGATACGATCAACGCAGTTCGGGATGATGAAGGCTTCTTTCAATTGTCTACGGCGCTCGATTATACCGACACAAACCAGCTTGTCTTGACCGACCCGCTGGGTTGGGGTCAGGGCAATGACCTCGTCCAGGCCGGCTTTATCAATTCGCCGGACACTGTTGACGAGCTTTGGCATCTGCGCGGATCGGTCAACCGCGATTTCGACAGTTTCATCAGCAATATCGAGGTTGGTGTCGATTACGGTATGCGCGAGAAAACCCGCAATATCGACCAGCAATTTCTAACCCTCCCAGGCGCAGGCGTCTCGCTCGCCGGCGGTGCGGTTCGCACCGCGCCGATCCCAGCGGAAGCTCTTGTCAGCGATGGCAGCGATTGCGGTCTGACCTTCCTCGGCGTTTCGGGCCAAGTCTGTTATGATCCATTTTTCCTGCTGGACAATGGCTTCTACACGCCGCAATTCGTTTCCCTGTCGTCTTTCTCGACGGCGCAGGACTGGACTGTCAACGAGGATATCGTTCAGGCATGGGTCAAGTTCCAGATTGACGCCGGCAGGCTCACCGGAAACGCCGGCTTGCAGATGGTCTATACAGATCAAAGTTCGTTGGGTTTTAGAATTCCGACGGGCGTCTCTGTTTCCGGCACGCTTGAGGATAACGCAGAAAGCGTGACTGACGGCGATACCTATACGGATTTTCTGCCGAGCCTGAACCTCGTTTACGAACTTGGCGAATCAACATTCCTCAAGCTTGGCGCATCACGCACACTCGCGCGCGCGCGCATGGATCAGCTCAATGCGAGCCTGTCGCTTGGTGTTGATACGAACCTGATCGGCAACGATGCTCCGGGGAACGTGGAAGGGCAGGATTTCTTCGTGTTCTCCGCTGGCGGCGGAAACCCGCGCCTTCGGCCGTATATCGCCAATCAGGCCGATCTTTCGCTTGAGCACTATTTTGGCGGCGCCGGTTATATCGCCGTCGCCGGCTTCTATAAAGACCTTGAAGACTATGTGAATTCGTTCGACGTGTTCGCATTTGATTTCAGCGAGTTCATCGGCAACGAACTTACTCCAGCTGAAGCGGCGTTGTTGAATTCTCCGATCGGTCCGTTCTCGGCGCCTTCCAATAATGGGTCGGGTACCATCAAGGGTTTTGAGGTGTCGCTGTCATTACCCGGCACGCTTGTGGGCGAAGACTCGTTCCTTGCACCGTTTGGCATTCTCACCTCGACGTCGTTTACGGACAGCAATGTCACGCTCACTTTCACGCCGCCGCTTGATCCGGCTTTGCCGACGGTTGCCCCAATAACAATTCCGATTCCGGGGTTGTCGAAATGGGTCGTCAACTCGACGCTCTATTACGAAAAGGGTGCTTTCGAGGCGCGCATCAGCCACCGTTTCCGGACTGGGTTCCTGGCCGAAGTCTCGGCAATTAGCGCCACGCGCACACTGCGTAATGCAAAGGCGGAGTCTATTTTCGACGCCCAGGTCGGGTTCACCTTTGGCGGCGATGGCATTGTCGGAGGCACACGCCTGACGGTCCAGGGCCTAAACCTTACGGATGAGCCCTTCGTTACGTTTAATGGTCCGGGCGAGATTATCGACCATCAGCGTTTCGGTCGCACCTATCTGATCGGCCTTTCAAAAACGTTCTAATACGCTCCTCCTCCCGGGAGCGTTCTTTAGGCCCCGCCGGGTTGTATCCGGCGGGGCTTTTTCTTTTTCGCGGTGCGACGATGATGAGGTTGATGTGAGCGCACCGACGCCGGTAGGATGTCATTACAGGCAACGGGATTATTCAGCATGGCTGACAGCGTTCAATCTGCACACGCGATAAAAACGGTGCTTATCGTCGGCGGAGGGACGGCGGGCTGGATGGCGGCGGCTGTGCTTGCAAAAGCGCTAGGCAAGAACGTATCGATCAAGCTTATTGAATCTGAAAATATTGGAACCGTCGGTGTTGGCGAAGCCACGATCCCGCAAATTCATCACATCAACAGCTATTTAGGATTTGATGAAAACGATTTCATCAAGAACACTCAGGCGAGTTTCAAGCTTGGCATCCAATTCAACAATTGGGCGCGAATAGGAGACAGCTATCTGCATGCCTTCGGAGATATCGGCCGACCATTAGGGCTGCTGCCATTTTATCAGTATTGGTTGCGCGCGCGCGCCAGCGGCGAAGCATCATCGATATGGGATTACTCCCTCAATACGCTGGCCGCAATGCAGAACAGATTTCAGCGGTTGGATAAGGTTGGCTCTTCTCGTTTGACCGGTATCAAATATGCATTTCATTTTGATGCAAACCTTTATGGGCGTTATCTGCGCCGTTTTGCAGAGGCGGGCGGTGTGGAGCGTGTTGAAGGCACAATCGTCGATGTTGTTTTGAACGCAGAAAATGGTTTCATAGATGCCGTTGCACTGGAAGGTGGAGAGCGTGTAGCGGCCGATTTTTATATCGATTGCTCCGGCTTTCGCGGCGTTCTGATTGAGGCCGCCCTCAAGGCTGGGTATGAAGATTGGTCCGCTTGGTTGCCGTGTGACCGTGCTGCGGTGGTTCAGTGCGAACATGGCGACGAATTTCGTCCGTATACGCAAGCGACAGCGCAGAAAGCTGGCTGGCAATGGCGTATTCCCTTGCAGCACCGGGTTGGCAATGGCCATGTCTATTGCAGTCAGTATGTCAGTGATGATGAAGCCGCTGACGTTTTGGCAAAGAATATAGAAGGCAAGGCGTTGGCGGATACGCGTCTGCTAAAATTCACAACCGGCATGCGTAAGCGGCAATGGGTGAAGAATTGCATTGCGCTGGGGCTTTCCAGCGGCTTTGTAGAGCCGCTGGAATCGACGGCGATTCATCTCATTCAATCCGGGATTAGCCGACTTGTATCAATGTTTCCGGACCAGCGCTTCGATGAGGCGTTAATCACTGAATATAATCGCCAATCGCGCTTTGAATTTGAGCGTATCCGCGATTTTCTCATTCTTCATTATCATGCGAACGAACGCGATGACCATGAGTTCTGGACCGAATGCCGTGAGATGCGTGTGCCGGATGCGTTAACGGCAAAGATCGAACTGTTTCGTTCGGCCGGGCGCATATATCGAGAACATGAGGAACTTTTTACAGAGACCGGATGGATGCAAGTGATGTTAGGCCAGCGAATGACGCCTGAGCGTTACCATCCTCTGGCCGATACGCTTCCACAAAACGATCTCGATGGATTTTTCAATGACATCCGTACATTGATAGCGCGCGCGGTGACGGATATGCCGGCGCATGAGGAATATATTGCAAAACATTGCGCGGCATTGGCGTAATTTAGAGCTCGCCAAGGACTTCTTTGTGGTCCCGAAAATTAAGGGCGCAGCGGGAAACAAAATCATCAATCACTACCAGGTCAAAGCGCTGCAAACCCGATGGCGGCGCTTTTAGTTTTTGAGGGTAGTTGCCATAGCCGCCCAGAAGGCAAAGCCATGATGTTAGCGAGTAATATTGGTCGATATTCTGATCGTGAATCTCTGCTTTCATATCGCCGCCGGAAAACCAGCATTCGAAAATTCTTTGTAGCGATTCTGAAAGGTTATTGTTTGTCGCATTGTCGCGCCAGTATTCTGTATCAGTGCGTAAGTTGGCGCGATAGTGGCAAACGATATAGTCCCGCACGCCCTCAAAGCGCGCGCGGATATCAGCATTGAACGCGTCTTGGTTTTTGTTTGTAAAGTTATCCTTTTCAAACGCCGTCATAAAGCACTCAATTGTGGCTATAACTAAATGCAACGCCGTCGCCTCCAGCGGTTCGATAAATCCTTGGCTAAGCCCGACCGCGAGGCAGTTCTTATGCCAATGTTTCTCGACTTGCCCGACCTTCATTTTGAGATGACGCACATCCACATCGCTGTCGAGCAAGCCCAAATGCTCGCGCATTTCACGTTCTGCGTCATTGCTGCTGGTATGGCTGGAACTATAGACGTAGCCATTGCCAGTACGATTCGTAAGCGGAATATCCCAAACCCAGCCGTTATTCAAAGCTGTAGAAATCGTTTGTGAATTTGTACGATTAGAGCTGACAGCTGTTGGCATAACGACAGCAGCATCGTTAAAAAGATTGTCCGCGAAGGATAAAAAATTTACGCCGAGCGCATCCTGCATCAGCAATGAACGGAAACCGGTGCTATCGACAAACAGGTCTGCTGTGATTGCGCGCCCATCTTCGGTGTTCAGACGGGCGATGTCGCCATTGTCCGCAAGTGAGACGGACACAATCTTGGTTTCGAGGTGAGCGACATTGTTGGATTTTGCATGATCGCGAAGAAAAACGCCAACACATTGGGCGTCAAAATGATACCCGTACGCCATCTCAAACGGAAAGTTATGGTTTGGTTTTGGCGCGAGCTGATTGTTGGCAAGATAGGCTGAAAGAAAAAATCTATCGGGCGCGGCGTCAAAATCCATCCCCTGGCGGCGGTAATGGCTATGATAATAGAAGGCAGGCGATGTGTGGGCATCGATGGGCGCAGGGAAGGGGTGAAAATAGCGGCCATAGCCGGGACGCTCGGACCATCTGTGGAAGCTGATGCCGTTTTTATATGTGGCGTTGCATTTGGGCATCCAATCAGATTCGGCGATTCCCAGCCCGTCAAAGAATGCTTTGAGTTGCGGGGTTGACCCTTCTCCAACGCCGATAATGCCGATATCAGGCGCTTCAATGACAGTGATTTCGATATTGCGCTCGCGCCAACGCGCCGCCATTAGATTGGCCGCCATCCAGCCGGCGGTCCCGCCGCCGAGAATGACAATTTTGAAGGCGCCGTCATCTGGGTTAGGCATGGGCGCTACTCCTTCAAATAGATACGATAACTCCAAGGCGCGAGCGTCAATTGGCTGGCGTCATCAAAGACGATGGACTCACCGGAAAAATACTCCCTATAGGCGCCGTGATGGAGTGATTGTGTATACGTTACGGATTGGGTTTCGTCTGTGAAATTGATCACGACAAAGACGCCATCCTCGGGGCCGAAGCGTACAAAGCTTAAAACTTCCTGCGGTTTATCACTGACGACAGAAATCATTCGTGCGCCGGCGGCGCCGTTCCATAATGCTTTGGTTTGATGTTTTAGCGTGAAAAGTTTTTTATAAAGCGCGCCAACCGGATGATCGCGCCACTTGATCGGGTCCTTTTCAAAAAATTTCAAGCGTTTTTCATTACCCGCTTCCTGGCCGTTATAGATTAGCGCAATACCCTCGCCAACAACCGACAGGACGATGGCGGGCTCAAGTGCGTCGCCAAAGCGTTCAAATTGCGTTGCATTCCAGGCGTTTTGATCATGATTAGAAATATAGACCATACGATAGGCGTCCGCTGGCCATGCGCTTTCGTTTCCAGAATAATACCCGAACAGCGCGCCGACATTTGCTTTGCCCAGGGCTATATCGTGAACGCTGTTGTTCCAGCTCCAGGCGTAGCTGGCGTCAAACGCGCGCGCGTGAACGTCACGCCCTTCCCACTCTGCGAGCATGAAAACGGGCTTGACGGCCTGCAATTCCTTGCGGAGGTTTTCCCAAAAGTCGAGAGGAACATAGCCGGCGACATCGCAACGATACCCGTCAACGCCAACCTCTTCGACCCAGTACTTCATTGCCTTGGTCATATATTCCCGCACAGGTGCTTGTGAAAAATCAAGGTCGATAATGTCCGCCCAATCCCACCATGGCGTTGGGCGAAAATCACCCTTCCAGTCGCGTTCGTACCAATCGGGGTGCTCCGTAACCAGAGAATTGTCCCAGGCGGTGTGATTGGCGACCCAGTCGAGGATAACATACATGCCAAGCGCGTGGGCGGCGTCAACAAAGGCTTTTAGTTCTTCGAGCGTTCCAAACTCTGGATTGACGCCGTAATAGTCTTTAACGGAATAAGGGCTGCCGAGCGATCCTTTACGATTTTTTTCACCAATGGGATGAATTGGCATCAGCCAGATAATATCTGCGCCCAAATCTTTTAGCCGCGGCAG
>JAJFFZ010000185.1 GCA_021776395.1 Hyphococcus sp.
CGATGGCGGCGTTTTTTCGCTGCGCCGATGGGCGCCTCGCGGTGTTTAATGGCGGCTATGAAGATGATGGGCGCGCCGTGCTCGCCATTCACAAAGCGGTTAACCCGGAAGTCGCGCCAGCCAGTTTTGCCCGCCATTCCGGCTACCACAAATTGCTGGCCGGGCGGACCATGGTGATTGTCGATACCGGTGATGATAGCGGCGCGCAGCGTTATAAAAGTGCGGGCTCGTTTCATTTTTCCTCCGGGCGCAGCCGGATTTTTGTCAATTGCGGCAATGGCGGCCATCGCGCGGCGCAATGGCGCAAGGCGCTGGAAAAGCGCGCTGCGCATTCGGCGCTGTCCTTCGAGGACGGCTTTGCGGCGCCAACCTTCGGGCCGACGGCCCACCGCCGGGCGGAGGACGCCAGAGGACAGCTTCTCGAATGCGAGCGGCAATTTATCGTCGCTGACGCGGGCAATGCGCGTTACATGCGCCGGCTTTATCTTTCCGCCGGCGGCGCCGATTTGCGCGGTGAGGAATTCCTCGCCAATCTGCCGCAAGAGGTTCTGGCGGCGGCGGTGTGGCGGTTTCACCTGCATCCATCCATACGCGCCTCGCTCGCCCGCGATAAGCGCTCGGTGATTTTGCTGGCGCCAAACAAGGAAGGCTGGCGGTTTAAGTCGAACTGCAATGCTCTGGAGCTGGACAAAAGCGCCTATTGCGGCGATGGCGGCGCGCCGGTCTCGACCGAACAAATCATTATTCGCGGCGCAGGGTTTAAGCCGCAGGGGGGCGGCCTTTCGGTCAAATGGGGATTGCGGCGGCAAGATGCAGTTTGAGGCTGGCCTTGGCGCGATGCGTTGGCTAACCTCCGGCGGCTGGGCGATTGTTTATGGGTACCGGGATGGCGAATATTATTAACGGCTTTGCTGAGCTTTTTCGCAAGCGCGACAACAGGGTGATGCCGAATAGCGCATCAGCAAATGCTGACCTGTCCTATCTTTTGCCGCGCGCGCCGCGCAAGATTGACCAGCGCGCCGCGCGCAAGCTGATTGCCGGCCGCCGGGTTTTGGTGACCGGCGCCGGCGGCACCATCGGCTCGGAGCTGGCGCGCCAGATTGCTGCCTTCGGCCCGGCCCATCTGGCGCTGATAGATAATTCCGAGTTTGCGCTTTACCAGATTGATCTGGAGCTACGCGAAGCCGGTTACGGGCCGCTGATATCTTCCTCGCTCACCGACATCTGCAACCCCCATCATCTGCGCCGCGTGTTCGAGCATCATGCGCCGGAATTTGTCGTTCATGCGGCGGCTTTTAAGCATGTTCCGATCGTTGAAGAAAACCGTTGCGCCGGCGCACTAACCAATGTGTTTGGCGCCCGAAGCGTGTTTGACGTGGCGATGGAGAACGGCGCTTCCAGCGTTGTCTTTATTTCGACCGACAAGGCGGTCAACCCGACGAGTTTCATGGGCGCCACCAAGCGTATCGCCGAGCTTTATGCGCAAGCCCTTGATGTGGCGCAAAACGACACCCGTTTTGTGACCGTCCGGTTTGGCAATGTGCTGGGCTCAACTGGCTCGGTGGCGCCATTATTCACGCGGCAAATTGAACGCGGCGGCCCGGTAACGGTCACCGACCCTGAGATTTTGCGGTATTTTATGATCACCAGTGAAGCGGTGCAGCTGGTGTTGCGGGCGGCCAGCCTTGATGTTGCGGAAAAAACCATCGTTACCCATGACGGGCGGATATTTGTTCTCGACATGGGCGATCCGGTGAAAATCCTCGACCTCGCCAAGGGCATGATTGACGCTTATGGGCTGAAAGTCGGAACCGATATTGAAATCAAGTTCACAGGCCTGCGCCCCGGCGAGAAACTGTTTGAGGAAATTTTTCTCGACACAGACAAGCTGATAAAAACCGGCGCTGACGGTGTTCTGCTTGCATCACCGGCGATGATTGACCTGCCGCTTTTGACGCCGCGGCTGGAAGATGTCATCAAATTTGCGCGGTTAGGAGATCAAGCGGCGCTTGACGACGCCGTCCACCATCTGGTGCCGGAATTTAGCGCGCCGACCTCCAATTCCGCGCATGCGGGCAATCAGCCGAGCAAGTGACATTGCTGCGAATCGATTAAAACGCATTACGAAAATGGTGATCAAATGAGTGAGCATACTCCCGTTCGACGGGCGCTGTTGTCTGTATCCGACAAGACCGGGCTGGCGGAATTTGCCCGCCGGCTGGCGGCGGCGGATGTTGAACTTGTATCCACCGGCGGCACCGCGGCGGCGCTGCGTGATGCGGGGCTTGAGGTGCGCGATGTCTCGGCGCTTACTGATTTTCCCGAGATGATGGACGGTCGTATCAAGACATTGCACCCACGCGTGCATGGCGGTTTGCTGGCGCTGCGCGACAATGCCGAACACCGCCAATCGATGGAGGCGCACGCGATTGAAGCCATCGATCTTCTGGTGGTCAATCTCTATCCGTTTGAGCAAACTGTTCGCGGCGGCGGCGGATATGAGGAGTGCGTTGAAAATATCGATATTGGCGGACCGGCGATGATCCGCGCAGCGGCGAAGAACCATCACTTTGTCGGCGTTGTGACCGATCCGGCCGATTACGACCGCGCCGCTGACGAAATTGAAACCCAGAACAGCTTAAGCGAGGCGACAAAAAAGAGCTTTGCGCTGAAGGCCTTCGCCATGACCGCCGCCTATGACAGCGCCATTGCAGCGTGGTTTCGCGACCAGACCGGCGATGTCTATACGCGCCATTTCTCCGTTGGCGGCGCGCTCGCCAATGAGTTGCGCTATGGTGAGAACCCGCACCAAACTGCGGCTCTGTATAAAACCGGCGATCCTCGTCCGGGGGTTGCGACCGCGCGTCAGCTCCAGGGCAAGGCGTTGTCCTATAACAACCTCAACGACACCGATGCGGCCTATGAACTGATTGCGGAATTTGATCCGAAAACGCCGACAGTTGCGATTATCAAACATGCAAACCCTTGCGGGGTTGCCATCGCGCCCGACCTTTTGTCGGCTTATGAAAGCGCGCTGCGCTGCGATCCGGTGTCCGCCTTTGGCGGCATCGTCGCCGTCAACCAGACGCTGACGCGGGCGCTGGCGGAAAAAATCATTGGGGTGTTTACCGAAGTGGTGATTGCGCCGGATGCGGATGAGGGTGCGCTTGAAGTCTTCTCGCAAAAGAAAAATCTGCGCCTCTTGCTTGCGGGCGGCGTGCCGGATGTGAAGGCTGGCGGTATGGTTGTAAAACCGATTGCCGGCGGGCTTTTGGTTCAGTCAAAGGACAATGCCTGCACCACGCGTGATGGCCTTAAGGTGGTTACAAAGCGCGCGCCGAGCGATCAGGAAATCGACGATATGTTGTTTGCCTTCCGGATTGCAAAACATGTGAAGTCAAATGCGATTGTCTACGTAAAGGATGGCGCGGCGGTGGGAATTGGCGCGGGGCAGATGAGCCGTCTCAATTCAAGCCGGATTGCAGCGCGCAAAGCGGTGGACGCGGCGCAGGCTTGCGGCGCGCCTGAGCCATTGACCCAAGGCTCGGTTGTCGCCTCGGACGCCTTCTTTCCGTTTGCAGACGGATTGCTCAGCGCCGCCGAAGCTGGCGCCACGGCCGTCATTCAACCCGGCGGTTCCATGCGCGACGATGAAGTCATCGCCGCCGCTGACGCGGCCGGATTGGCCATGGTGTTTACCGGCGCGCGGCATTTCAGGCATTAAGCGCGCACCATTTAAGCCTGAGTTTGCGCAATCAATTCATCGACTTTGCGGGCAAAGAGCGAAAATTTGCCAACGCTGACCGGCCCGGAAAGGTCCAGCTCGGCCGACACATCGTGAAACTGGCTGGCGGGTGCATCAAAGGTTTCTTCCCATTGGGCGAGCAATTTGTGGGCCCATGTGGATGGCGCGCTTTTCGGTTCAGAATGCGTAAACGTAATGATTGATTTCGTCAGCTCACGCTGCTTTGCGGCCAGGTCTTCGGTAATCTGGCGAATGGCGATGTTGTCATAGTGATCAACCGGGGGTGCGCTTCTGGCTTTCTCACGCAGCGCATCGAAACCAAACGCCCGACCGACGGCGAAGTATACGCAGCCAGCGCTAGGGTTAGACCATGCGGTTTCTTCTGCAAGGTCGATAATGTCGAGCGCATATTCCATCGCCGGCAACGCAGCGGCCTGTCGTGCGATGGTCTTCGGCGCGCCTTCGTTCACCCAAAAGTCGATACGCTCTTCAAGCGCCTTTGTCGCTTCGGCGGATAAAATATCAGGCAGCGCTTTCCTGAACTGCGCAACCGGCGCCTGGTATTTTGCCGCCGCCTCTTCGATGCTTGGGTTGTCGTTGTCGTCTATCGACCGGTGTGCGCTTAACAGGTGAAAAACCTGTTCACGCAGCAGCGTCGAAATCTCAATGTAAAGCGCGGTCTGGGTTTTTGCCGGCGCCTTGTTGTCTAATGCATTTATCGCGCCTGCAAAACTATCGAGCTTGTAAATCCGTCGCGCGGCTTCATAGGCGAGGGCGACGGAGGCGAAGTCAACGCCGATGGTGTCGATAACGCGCTGCGTGAAAGTGATGCCGCAAGTGTTGACGATCTCATTGGAGAGCCTGGTGGCGATAATTTCCCGGCGCAGTTGGTGGGTGGCAATCGGTTTGGTGAAATGGTGAAGCGCGTCTGGAAAATACGCAAACAGCTCAGCTTCAAAGGCGGGATCGTCTGGCGCTTCGGATGCAAGCAGCTCGTCAAACAGCCACATTTTGGCATAGGCCAGCATGACCGAAAGTTCAGGGCGGGTGAGGCCAGTTTGTTGCTGGCGCAGGGTAATGATGTCATCTTGGGACGGAAGAAATTCAAGCGCACGGTTAAGCCGGCCGTTGCGTTCCAGTGTTGTCATCAGCCGCGCATGAATATCAAGATCGGCCGCAGCCCTCGCCTCCATCTGTGAGACGGCGCGGGTTTGCTCGTAATTATGGCGCAGGACATGATCGGCGACATCATCGGTCATTGAGGCCAGAAGATCGTTGCGGTCGTTCTGTTTTAATTCACCCTGCTCAATCGCCGACGAAAGCAGGATTTTTATGTTGACCTCGTGGTCTGAGGAATCAACGCCTGCAGAGTTGTCGATTGCATCTGTGTTGATGCAACCGCCAGCGCGCGCAAACTCAATGCGCGCAAGCTGGGTGAGGCCGAGATTGGCGCCTTCGCCGATGACTTTGGCGCCGCTTTGGCTGGCGTTAATGCGGACCGCGTCATTGGCCCTGTCGCCAACCCGTAAGTTTTCTTCGCCCTCGGCTTTGAAATAAGTCCCGATCCCGCCAAGCCAGAACAGCTCAACCGGAGCTTTGAGAATGGCGGTGATCAATTCGTTCGGCGTCAGCTTTGCAGCATCAATGCCGAGCAAGGATTTTATCTCCGGCGTCAGCGAAATCGATTTAGCCGATCGCGAAAAGACGCCGCCGCCTTTGGAAATCAGTTTGCTGTCATAGTCCTGCCAGGAGCTGCGGGGCAGATCGAACAGGCGCGCGCGTTCCGCGTATGATTTTGTCGGGTTCGGATCGGGGTCGATAAAGATATCGCGGTGATCAAACGCCGCGGTGAGCTTAGTTTGTTTGGACAGCAACATGCCGTTGCCAAACACATCGCCGGACATGTCGCCAACGCCAGCAGCGGTGAAGGGCTCGGTTTGAATATCTTTGCCAAGCTCGCGGAAATGGCGTTTCACCGCCTCCCAGGCGCCGCGCGCGGTGATGCCCATGACTTTATGGTCGTAGCCGACAGAGCCGCCGGAGGCGAATGCGTCCCCCAGCCAGAAACCATACTCATCTGAAATTGCATTGGCGGTGTCAGAAAATTGCGCCGTGCCCTTGTCGGCGGCAACCACGAGATAGGGGTCAGGTTCGTCCCACAGCACGGTATCGGCCGGAGGTTTGATTTTTCCGCGAACAATATTGTCCGTCAAATCGAGCAGACCGCGAATAAACAGTTTATACGCCTCGCGGCCGGCTTCAAAAATTGCCGCCCGGTCGCCGGTCTGCGGCAATTGTTTTGGATAGAACCCGCCTTTTGACCCATTGGGAACGATCACCGCGTTTTTCACCTTCTGGGCTTTGACAAGCCCGAGCACTTCGGTGCGGAAATCTTCGCGCCGGTCCGACCAGCGCAACCCGCCGCGTGCGACAGCGCCGAACCGCAAATGCACGCCGTCGACAACCGGGCCGGATACGAAAATTTCGCGATAGGGGCGCGGTTCGGGAAGTTCGTCGAGCTTGTGGCTGTCAATTTTGAACGAGATATAGGGTTTGGGATTTTCGCCATCGGCTGTTTGGTAGTAATTGGTGCGCGTGATGGCGGAAAAGAGATTAAGGAAATGCCGGAAGATTCTGTCTTCGGCAAGGCTTTTAACAGCGTTGAGGCTTTCTAAAACCACGCCATCGGCTTTTTGAGCGTCGACCGCCCGCTTGGCGGCGTCGCGTGCGCCGGCGGGATTGAACCGTGTGTGGAAAGCAGCGACCAAATCGCGCGCGATGGCCGGGTTGTTGGACAGCGCCTCTTCCATATAGGCTTGTGAATAGGCAAAGCCTGCTTGCACATGATGCTTGGCGGCGGCGCGCAAAATCCACGCTTCGCGCCAGTTAATCCCGGCGGTCAGCACCAGCGCATTGAACCGGTCGTCTTCGCTGCGCCCTTCAAGGACGGCCAGCATCGTGTCCTCGAAGGCCTGTTTAACTTCGCTCAGATCAATCGGCTGGTTCTTGTGCTGCTCAGTGTGGAAATCATGAATCCACATATCGCCGTTATCGCCATCCGTTTTCGCAGCGACCCGGTAGCCAGCTTCTTGAATGACGTTGAGGCCGAGGTTTTCGATTGTCGGGATTAATTTCGATAGCGGCAATGGCCCGCCACGGCGATAGATTTTGAGCCGGACAATTTCGCTGCCGTCTTTGTCAAAACGAAAGGCGCGCAGGACATTTGGCTGCGTGTCGAGCGCTTCCAGGCAGGCGATATCTTGCAACGTCTCGCTTAAGGCTGAGCGCTCCTTATAGCCGGCGCCAAAGGCTTTTTCGTATTTCTGAAATAGCGCCGCCGGCGTCACGCCGTCTTGTGCGGAGCGCATCGCCTCAAGCAAGTCGTCGCTCCAGTCGCGGCAAATTTCGCGGATCTGTTTCGTCAACTCGCCTACGCCCGGGCCTTCCGGTGCGCCCGGGCCGATACTGATGATGAAATGCACCCGCACCAGCGCCGCATCGCCAAAGGACGGCGCAAAGCTCATAATGTGCCCGCCATAGGTCGTGGCCAACAATGCGCCAATCTCTTCACGGGTGTCTGAGTTGAAGCGGTCGCGCGGAATGAAAACCAGCGCGGAAACGAACCTGTCAAATCTGTCGCGGCGCAAGAAAAGTTTGGCGCGCGGTCTTTTGAAAAGCCTGAGGATGCCGAGGCTGACTTCGCGAAGCGCATCGATGTCAATCTGGAAGAGCTCGTTGCGCGGATAGGTTTCTAAAATATTGACCAGGGCTTTTTCATTGTGGCCGCCGGGGTGAAACGCAACCGTGTCGAGGACAGCCTGCACCTTGGCGCGAATGAGGGGAATGTCGGTCGCCGGCCGATTGTAAGCGTCGGCTGTAAACAGGCCGATAAACCATTGCTCGCCGGTGACGCTGCCATCCAGCGCATAGGTTTTTACACCGACATAATCCATTTGAACGCGCCGGTGCACGAAAGATTTTGTATTGGACTTTGCAACAATCAACGGCTCATTCGATTTCAAGAAAGCTTCAGCTGGTGGGGAAAGCTCGCCTGAAGGCAGGAATGTCGATTTGAGAATTGCGCGTGTCGCGTCCTTCATTATTCCCAAATCTTGAGACGGGTCATGCACAAGTGTGAGATCGTCGCCCAGGGTTGCGCTGTTAAACCGGCGCACGCCAAGAAATGCAAAGCGGTTGTCCCAAAGCCATT
>JAJFFZ010000186.1 GCA_021776395.1 Hyphococcus sp.
CGACCGCTGGCTTGACAAACAGTCCGGGATAGAGCCGGAATACGCAAGCGGAGGCGGGGCTTATGAACAACGCGAAAGACGCAAACGTGCTGGCGGGTCTGCATAGGGTTCGCGCCGCCGGCAAGCTGTATGTCTATGCCTGGCGCGGCGGCCCGCGCCTTTTGGGCGACCCGGCGGTCTCGCGCGCGGCCATGGCCGAGTTTCTGGCGCTCACATCCGCCCGGCCAGCGCCGTCCGATTCCTCTTTGTTCGCAGCGCTGATTGAGCGCTTTGAGGCCGCAGCCGGTCATCAGGACCGCAAAAGGCGCTGGCGGCGCGAATGCGAGGCGACCCATCAAATCCTGCTTGAAGAGTTCGGCGAAGACGACATCGATATTTTCGAGGACAAGCGCACCCGCAAGGACATCAAAGCGCTGCGCGATCAGTATAAAGACAAACCGCGCAAGGCCGACAAGATCGTCTCCGAGCTGCGCGCGATCCTGTCCTGGGCGGAAGACAATGGCGAGCTGAGCCATCACGTCGCGCGGCGCATCGGCAAGCTGCACGCATCCGACCGCGCGCATATCATTTGGGAGCCCGCCGACATCGAGCAGATTTGCGCGCAGCTGTCGCCGCCGGCGCAAAGGCTGGCGCGGCTCGCCGCCTTCACCGGGCTCGACCTTGCCGATCTGTGCAAGCTGAAATGGTCCGAGATCGGCAAACTCGACATCCAAACCCGGCGCGCCAAAACCGGCCAATGGGCGATCATCCCGATCCTGGCGCAGACCCGCGAGATCATCGGCCAATGCCCGCGCCAATCGATCACTGTGCTGACCAATACCAGAGGCCGTCCCTGGACGCCGGACGGCTATGGCTCGACGTTTCAGCGCGCCAAGCGCAAGGCGGAAATCACCACGCTGCGGTTTAAAGACTTTCGCGGCACGGCCGCGACAATGTTCGCCTGCGAGATCGAGGACGACGACGAAGTCGATCGGATCATGGGCTGGGCGCCGGGCCTCGGCAAGCAGATCAGACGCCGATATGTCGACCGCGAACGCCTCGCCACGGCCATCATCAAGCGCTTTGCGCGAACGCAAAAAGAACAAGAATTGTAAAAAAAACCCAAAACAGCTGTAAAAACGACCAAAAATATCACCGGACAAGGCCAGCCAAGAACACTAAAACAAGAGCAGTATCAACACGTTACGACTGGCAGGGGCGGAGGGGCTCGAACCCCCGACCCTCGGTTTTGGAGACCGATGCTCTACCAACTGAGCTACACCCCTAAGGTCGTTTCATTGCATTAAGGCGGCGGGCCCCGGCTGGCAACAGTGAAATGACGCCAGCGTGGCTTTAAGCGGATTTTGTCGTCCATTCCAGAATAGTTTCCGCTGCGAGCGCCGCCGCTGGCGGGCCGCCGACACCGAATTTTTGGAGCTGCTCGGGGAACGCCTCCAACTGGGCGCATCGCGCGGGCGAGGCCGTCAATAGCGGGATTAGCGCTGCGGCCATCGCTTCAGGCTTACAGTCTTCTTGCAGAAATTCTGGAATTATCTCGGCGTCTGCAGTAATATTAATCATGGAGGCGTGACGGATGGTTGCGACGCGGCGAACCCAGAGCGCCGACGCCCAATCGACGCGATAGCCGACTACCATGGGCGTTGCACAGATCGCCAGTTCGGTTGTCGCCGTGCCCGAGGCGACCAGGCCCGCCGTCGCTGCGCTATAGGCTTGATAGCGCTCATCGGCGCCAATGATTGTACTGCCGGCCCAGCCCACGGCTTTGCGCACTTCCGCTTCCACGGCGGGCGCCGCAACAATGAACGTTTGCAGTTCGGGCATAGCCTTATGAACAATTTCCACTGTCCGGCGAAACGGCGCCAGCAATCGGCGCACCTCGCCATGGCGGCTGCCCGGCAGCACGACGAGCAGAGGTCCATCACCAAGATTGTGGCGCTGGCGAAATGCGGCCCCATCGCTACTTTCCTGCGCCGTCGCCTGAAACGCGGAATGGCCTACAAATTTACTCCGTACACCTTCTTTTTCGAACAAGATCGGCTCAAAATCAAACAGTGTCAGCACGCCGTCAAAAAGAGCTGCGACCGTCTTTGTGCGATGCGGGCGCGAAGCCCACACTTGCGGCGCGACATATTTTATGAGTTTTGCTCCCGGTGCGCGTTGTTTAATCCTCTTCGCCGCAATGCGTGAAAATGACCAACCGTCAATCAGCACAACTGCCTCTGCCGATTTTTCTTCCGCAGCTTTTGCGAGGGTATTGGCGCTGTCAAGCGCTGCCGGAAACGCCTTGATTGCGTCGACCGGACCGATAACAGAAAACCGGTCGATCGGAAAAAGGCTTTTCATCCCGGCTGCCGCCATCAATGGACCGCCGCAGCCAAAAATCTCTATGCCGGGCGCTATGTCGTAAAGTGCGTGCATTAACGCCGCGCCGAGGGAATCGCCAGATGGCTCGACGGCGCACAGCATCAGTTTCAGCGGTGCGGCAGAGCGGTTTGTCGCCGTCTTCACGCGCCCCTCATATCAACGTCTGAAAAACCGTATACGAATAATCCTGCTGCATCCGCACATTTAATAACTTCGTCGCGATCAATAATCAGCGCAAATCCCGCCTCAACCGCGACACCGCGAAGGCGTGCCTTGTCCGCCTTGTGAATAGTTTCCGGACCTATGACGGGCAGATCAACACGCAATTCTTGGCCCGGTTTTGGGCGCTTGAGTAATATCCCTGCACGGGCTCCGTCTTTGACGTCATCGGACAATTCCGCGCATCGCCGAAGCATGCCATCGGTGCCTTCCGCAGCCTCAATCGCAATGACAAGGCCGTTTGCAACGATTGCGGCCTGACCAACATCAAACGACCCGAGTGCATTGATAATCGCTGCAGCTTTTCGCATATCACAGAAATCATTTCCGTCCGGATGAAGTGCGCCAAGCGCGCCGGCCGGCGCCTCCAGTCCCTGCACGGCTTCATCAGCACCGATCACCAAAAAACCCTCTGCTTCCACCGTGTCAACAAGCACGCCTAACAAAGCGCCGTCGCCTGTTGCCGCGGCTGCGATGATTTTCGGCATCAACGCCGCGCCGCGCCAGTCCACTTTTAGGGCGCTAAAATTCGGCCGCTTAACCGTGCCGGCGAAAACAACGGCGTCGCAATGCTCGGCCTTCAATATGCGCAACATCTTACCAATCTCGCCGATGCCGCAATCATCCCCAGGCAGACTTTCTAGCGATGGGCCAGCCGAGCCGTTAATACGAATAATGTGAAATGCCGCAGCGCGTTCTGCGCAAGATGAGGCAATGCGCTCCGGTAAGGCGCCGCCGCCAGCAAGTATTCCGAGTTTTTTCCAGCGCACCATCCGTGCTAACGCCGGGGCGTCATCAATGGTCGCGACGTATTAACATCGATAAAGCTGACAATACGCTTGACTTCATCGCAGTGGGAAAACTCTTCGCGAACGCGTTCCACCCGCTCCTTAAACGTATCGTGATTGCCAAACAAAATTTTATAGGCGGCGCGCAGATCGTGTATTGTACTTCGTTTCAAGCCACGCCGTTTCAAGCCGACAATGTTCAGCCCCGCCAAGCATGCATGATTACCGAAAGCTGAAGCATACGGGATTATGTCGGTGATAACCGCCGCACATCCGCCAACAAATGCATAATCGCCAATACGGCAGAACTGGTGAATGGCGGACTGCCCACCAAGGAATGCGCCCTCGCCAACCTTAACATGGCCGCCAACAGCGACATTAATAGAGCAGATGACGTCGTTGGCGATATTGCAATCATGCGCGACATGAGAGCCAATCATAAAAAATCCACGATCGCCAACACGGGTGACGCCGCCGCCCGCAATAGTGCCAGCATTCATCGTTACGTGTTCACGTATGATCGCATCCGCACCAATGATGAGTTTGGTTTCTTCGCCACAATGTTTCAAATGCTGCGGCGGCCCGCCAAGCACTGCGAACGGATGGACCACCGTGCGTGCACCGATCTCAGTGTCGCCCTCGATGACAACGCATCTCTGCAGCGCAACGCCATCATGAAGCCGTACCGACGGACCGATATGACACATCGGACCGATCATAACGTCGGCGCCAAGCTCTGCGCCGTCCTCAATGATTGCAGTCGGATGAATGTTCATACCACGCATCTATTTGGTCAGATCCCTTGAGCAAGCATCGCGGAATACGTTGCATCCGCAACGCGCACTTCGTCAACATAGGCCGTGCTCTGAAAACGCCACACCGGCGCTCGGCGATGAACGGTTCGCACATTTATTCTCAACTGATCGCCAGGAATGACGGGCTTTCGAAAACGCGCCTTATCTACCCCCATAAACAGTACAATCTTGCCATCTGTATCAAGATTTTCTGTATAGGATGTAAAGGCGGCCGCAGCCTGCGCCATCGCTTCGATAATTAGTACGCCAGGCATGACCGGCTTTTGCGGGAAATGCCCTTGAAAAATCTGATCGCTATAGCTGACATTTTTGATGCCGACCGCGCTATCGCCCGGCTTGATGTCGACCAAACGGTCGATCAGCAAAAAAGGAAACCGATGCGGCAGAAGCTGCATCAACTCATCGACCTCCAGCACGGTTTTGCCTGGCTCAAGATGCGTCATTTATTTTTCCACTTTTTTCTTTTCCAAGCCTCGATAACTGGATGATTTCGCGGAGCCATACTTTCACCGGCCGCGCCGGTGCGCCGCCCCAACGTTCGCCCGCCGGCACATCGCGCATCAAACCGGCTTTTGCCGCAACCTGCGCGCCGTCGCCAATATGAAGATGGTCAGCCAAGCCAACTTGGCCGCCCATGAGAACGCCATCGCCGATAACACAGCTGCCAGATATACCCGTTTGCGCCGCCAATATGCAATATTCGCCGATACGGGTGTTGTGACCGATTTGCACCAGATTGTCGATTTTTGTTCCCTTGCCGATCACCGTATCGCAGAGCGCGCCACGGTCAATTGTTGAATTTGCGCCAATTTCAACATCATCTTTTATGACCACGCGGCCAAGCTGGGGAATGCGCACAAGACGCCCCCCATCCTCAACAAAACCAAAACCCGCCTGCCCAATCCGCACGCCGGGCAGTATGTGAACATTGTCGCCGATGATGGCGTGCGTAATGGTTGATCCAGCTGCTATTTTGGTGCCCTCGCCGACAACGACGCCGCAACCGATATGACAGTGCGGACCGATGCGGACGCCTGCGGCAATTTTGGCGCCGGCGCCGAGCGTTACACTTGAATGAATACGGGCCCCAACATTAACACTCGCCTCGCCCTCGACAAATGGCGCATCATCCTCATGCGAGCGGTGCAACATTTCTGAGAGTATCGCAAAGGCAAGTCGCGGCGATTGGACGGTCCATATTGCGCCCTCGCCCCCACAATGCGCAGCAAGCACTGGCTTGGTTAAGCAAACGCCAAACTTTCTATTGGCCAACATGGAAAGCGACGTCTCATCCTCGCAGTAAACCACAGTGGACAGAAGCTCGCTTTCGTCCAAAGCCGCTACGTGAGTGATCTGACCGTTGTCTTGCATAGCTGGCGCTGCACCCACGACTTTCGCCGCGTCAACGTAACGAAGTGGTGCGCGTCGGGAAAAAAATCGCGGATCAGGCATAGCCGTCTTTTATCCTGTTTATACCACAATAGAAACGGCCGGCGCAGTTTGCGCCGGCCGTGACCTAACCCATAAGGCGTAACTGGCCTGACTAATTCTTTTTCTTCCCCGCCTCGGCCTTAGCCTTAGCCGCTTCGCGGAGTTTCTTTTCAATTTCGGCGAGAGAGATCTTCTCCACCTCAACCGTTTTCAGCTTTTTGTCGAGTATAGATATCACTTCTTGCGTAATGTCAGTTTCGACAGCTGCGTACATCACCTGAGACGTATCAAGAACAATCGTGGCGCCGCGTTTTTCGATAATGTCTTTCATTATCGGCTGGCTTTCGATGAGAATTTTATTCTGCGCATTTTGAAGCGCCTGGTCAAAAACCTGCGACACTATTTTCTGGCGCTGCGGCAAGCCATATTGCTGACGCACCTGAAGTTCCTTCTCCGTACGTTGACGAACTTCATCAGACATGAGCGAGGCATTCTTTTGATAGTTCTCTATATCTTTTTTGAGCTTGTTCACTTCCGCCTCAAGCTCTTTAATAACGCTTTCCTGAACCGCCTTGGCTTGATCCGGAATGGTTTTACCCGCCTTTGACTGGTTAACAATCTGCGCACTGTTAATAACCAGAATTACTGGCGCCTTCTGCGCATTTTGCGCTTGCGCGTTATTGATTGCGGCAACGCCAACGATGCCGACTAGCGATAGCGCAATAGCGCCCGTAATCGCAAAGACCTGTTTTTTCATGTTACACCTCATACTTTCTAAAAGCTTGTCCCGGCACTAAACCGGAAACCTTCCGTCTGGTCATAAACTTCCTGGCGGATAACTTCTGCAATGTCGAAACGCACCGGCCCGAAGGGCGAATTCCAACTAATCGAAACACCAGCGGTCATCCGCAGCGCCAACGCATCTTGAACCGGGGCCAGAAATGAGAATATGGGATCTCCCGCCTGATCCAAAATTGGCGCGCCGTCTTTGTCAAGCTCTGGCACCCTCAAGAAGAATGACTGATCTCCATTGATAAACTTCGTCGATTCATCAACCAGCCCGACAGTACCAAAATCACTAAATAAGGCGGCCCGAATACCGTATGCGTCAGGCAATGGCAAAGGCAACAATATTTCAACAGTGCCGATGGCGTAAGCCTTAGCCCCGATGGACTGACCATCTGGACGGTTTTTTCGGGTGTCAAATCGGGTCAGGAAACGCGGCCCAACACCGGCAATCTCAAATCCGCGGAACGAAGAAGCGCCTTCAAAAAAGCGATCTGACAACCGCACATCATCGCCGCCGTAACCGTCAATATAGCCTGCCCGCCCCTTCAAAACACCTACAAAATCGCCAAACAGCCGACGATAATAGGCGCCTGAAATTTCTGTTTGATAATAATTAACGTCGCCGCCAAGCCCGGCAAACCGCGTCGCCAATACCGTACGCCACCCGCGGGTGGGTCTAATGGGGTCGTTCCTCGTGTCAAACGATATCGTTGCGCCGACCAACGAGGTCACAAAATCACCACGTGACTGACAGGTTGGCGAAAGCGACTGTAGGAGGAAGTCACACAATGTTGCCGTTACGAGCTGAAATTCTTGACCGTTCGTTGTTTGCGTATCCACAGAAATCGGCGTTGCTCCAGGAAGCAATATAGATAGCGGGTCAACGCCGCCAGCAATCGACTGCCGATTCAAACTATCGATACGAACCTTATCGTTGGTAAACTGATAGTTCAGACCGCCGCGGCCATATTCTGAAATCTGAAAACCGGCATTTAAACCAAAGCCAATTCGATTGCGGACAAACCCAGACTCGCGAAAGTCTGTCCTCTGATTAAACGCCGAGATTCCAGCCGCAACATTACGGCCCAGGAAATAGGGCTGTGTAAACTGAATATTGACCTGTCGGGTGCGCGAGCTTGCCTGCGCACGAAACCGCAACAGCTGGCCGCGGCCCATGAGATTGCGCTCTTCTATTGAAAAGTCGACAATGAACCGCTCGGTAGAAGAAATACCAACACCGATGCTAAACGACCCGGTCGCCTGCTCCTGAACGGTAAGGTCAAGTTCGGTCCGGTCTGGCGCTGATCCTGGCTTTTCCTCGATCTCAACCTCACTGAAAAAACCAAGCGAGCGCACGCGCGAGCGCGACCGATCCACCAGAACACGGTTGAACGGATCGCCTTCTGAGATGCGAATTTCGCGGCGAATAACTTTGTCGAGCGTACGCGTATTGCCTTTGATATTAATGCGCTCGACATAAACCCGGGGCCCCTCATTGACCTCGAAGGTGATATCCATTGTGTTAGTTTCAGCGTGCCGACTCAAACGGGGGTTAACATCGACAAATGCGTATCCCGTGGCCCCCGTAGCAAAAGTTATGGTTTCAATAGCTTTTTCGACCCTTTCAGAGTCAAAAATTGTGCCGGGCTTGATTGGGATATAGCGCTCAAGAACTGTCTCATCGAGCTTTGCCAGCGTGGTTTTCACACGAACTTCGCCAACGGTATATTGCGGGCCTTCATCGACTGTGAAAGTGATGAAAAAGTCCTTGCGATCCGGCGTCAGCTCAGCAACCGCGGAAACCACAGAAAAGTCCGCATATCCATTGCGGCCATAATGCTTACGCAAAAGCTCGCGCTCATATTCCAGACGGTCAGGATCATAATTATCATTGCTGGTGAAAAACCGCCACCAGCGGCTTTCCTTGGTCAGGATAACGCCGCGTAGCTCTATATCAGAGTAAATATGATTGCCGACAAAATTGACTTTCGCGATGCCGGTTTTTGGCCCTTCATCAATTTCATAAATAACATCAATACGGTTTTGCGCTAGCGGCGTTACTTTCGGCGTCACAGACGCTGCAAAGCGTCCTTTTGCGCGATACAACTCGACAATCCTCTGCGCATCCGCCTGAACCTTTGAGCGCGTATAGATCGTGCGCGGCGCTAACTGAATTTCTTCGGTAATCTTATCTTCTTTAATTTTTCTGTTGCCTTCAAAGATCACACGATTAACGATCGGATTTTCTTTGACCTCAATCAACAGGTTGCCATCATCCTGCATCTCCAGCACTACGTCTGAAAATAGACCGGTGTTAAAAAGCGTTTTGAGCGACAGATCCAACAGCTCAGCGTCTGCTGGCATGCCCGGTTGCAATGGCAGGTAGGAGGTAACCGTTCCCACCTCAATGCGTTGATTGCCGCGCACGAGAACGCCTTGAATAATTGGCGCTGATGGTTGCTGCTCCGCCAAAGAAGACACAGGCGCCGCCGGCGCTTGCGCTTGCGCGCTGAAGCTGGTGGCTAGCCCTGCAACAAAAACCGTAAAAGCAAATATAGCGCGACCCGCGCCGCCCCCCGACCCATTCAAACTCATGCCGACGCCCTAGCTGATAGACGAGATCAGATTATTGATGTCGTTCCACGTAACAAAAATCATGAGCGACGCCAGCAAGACGATGCCCACTCGAAA
>JAJFFZ010000187.1 GCA_021776395.1 Hyphococcus sp.
GTCTCGCCGTCGGGCAACTGAATGGTCTGCGAGATAATTTTGTGTGGTGTACGGAAGGCTTCATGAATGTTCCACAATGGGCACGATCCGCCATAGCGCGCAAACGGGAAGACGCCCGCGGAAAACCGCTTAGAGACATTGCCGGCGGCGTCTATGCGCAAGAAGAAAAATGGAACGCCTTCCTTGCCGGGACGCTGCATCGTCGTCAGGCGGTGACAGACCTGTTCAAAGCTGGCGCCAAAGCGCCGGCTGATCGCCTCAATGTCATACTTCAAGTCGCCCAGTGCGGCATGGAACCGTTCGTATGGGAATATAACTGCACCGGCGGCGTAATTGGCGAGCGCTGCGCGCGCCAGGCGCCGCCCGGCGTCACTGTCGAAGGAGGCCGCGTTCACCGTATCATCGAGGGCTTTTCCCTGTTCCAGCAGTATCAGTTGCAATACGGCCTGAAACACGCGGCTCGCCTGGTCGAGCGCTTCGGAAATGGCGATTTGCGCGCGGTGTCGGTCATGGCGGCGATAGGCGCCGACCATGATGTCTGCGGGCAAAATCCGCAATGTCAGGGCGTGGCGTTTTTTAAACCGTTCCCTGAGCGCCTCCATCGGGCCGCCGCCAGTGGCGCTGAGCGCCCGCGCTGTTTCTTCGCCGGCCTCATCGAGCGCTGGAAAATAGTTGCGCGCTGCGGCGATAAATTCGCGCGCCTCTTCGAGCGGGTCAGCGGGGCTGGACCCGCCGGCGGCGCGCGCCTCCATCACCGCCGACTGGCTGGCGCGATAGGATTGATAAAGCGCAGCCACCGCCTCGCCCATGGCCGGGTTGGCGGACAGAAGATCGCGCACATCCTCGCGCCCGACCGACAGCTCAGAGAAAATCGGATCGGCGAGCGCGGCTTCAAGCTGCGCGAAGGTCTCATCCTCGCCGGAGGAAAAAACACTGAGATCGAGTGCGTAAGTTTCCGCCAGGCGCAACAGAAGGTCGGCCGGCAGCGGGCGTTGGTTGCGCTCAATCAGCGTGATGTAGGAGGCCGAGACCTCCATATCCGCGGCCATCTGCGCCTGGGTAAGGCCGAGCTCGCGGCGGATACGGCGCAACCTTGGGCCGATAAACAGACGTCTGGATTCAGCAGCCATTTAGGCGGTCTCCACCGGGGTTTAAATATCGTTTCGTACTGGGAACAAACTTTTAACCATAGTGCTATTACAGTAGAATATTACAAATATAACAATATTACAATAATCACTGTAAATTTGCCCACGGCATGACCTGTTTGTGATGGTGCGGCGCAGTAAGACGGCGCAGCATGGGCTCAGATCAGATTTGAAAAGGGATTAGGTATGTCGGATTTTGAGAAATTGACGCCCTCCGCACCGGCAGGCCGGTTTGACGGGATCGAGCGCAATTACGGTGTTGACGAGGTCGCGCGCCTGCGCGGCTCGGTGCAGCTCACCCACACGCTGGCTGAGCGCGGCGCCAACAAACTGTGGGAGCTTTTAAAATCCGAAGACTATATCAATGCGCTCGGCGCGCTGTCCGGCAATCAGGCGGTGCAGATGGCCAAGGCCGGGCTCAAGGCGATTTATCTTTCCGGCTGGCAGGTGGCGGGCGATTCCAATATCTCCGCGCAGACCTACCCGGACCAGTCTTTGTACCCCGCAAATTCCGGCCCGGAACTGGCCAAGCGCATCAACAACGCGCTCACCCGCGCCGACCAGATTGAATTTTCCGAAGGCAATGTCGAGCGGGATTATTTCCTGCCGATCATTGCCGACGCCGAAGCCGGTTTTGGCGGGCCATTAAACTGCTACGAGATTATGAAGGCCTATATCGAAGCTGGCGCTGCGGGCGTTCACTTTGAGGACCAGCTTGCTTCTGAGAAAAAATGCGGCCATCTCGGCGGTAAGGTTCTGATCCCAACCAAAGCCCATGAGCGCAATTTGAACGCTGCAAGACTGGCGGCTGATGTCGCCGGCGTGGCCACCGTTCTGGTGGCGCGCACCGATGCGGAATCGGCAAAGCTCATCACCTCCGACATTGATGAGCGCGACCACGACTTTATTGACTTTGATCAAGGCCGCACCCCGGAAGGGTTTTACCGCATCAAAGAAGGCGTCGGCGTAGACCATTGCATCGCCCGCGGCCTCAGCTATGGCAAGAGCGCGGATCTATTATGGTGGGAGACCTCCAAGCCCAATCTCGACGACGCCAAGAGGTTCGCTGAGGCGATCCAGAAGAAATATCCCGGCAAGATGATGGCGTATAATTGCTCGCCGTCGTTTAACTGGGAAGCCAATCTCGACAAGGAAACGATTGCGAAATTCCAGCGCGAGCTTGGCGCGATGGGATATAAATTCCAGTTTGTTACGCTGGCCGGGTTCCATTCGCTCAATTTCGGCATGTTCGAGCTGGCCCGCGGCTACCGCGAGCGCGGCATGGCGGCGTATTCAGACCTTCAGCAGGCGGAGTTTACGTCTGAGCAACACGGCTATCAGGCGACCCGTCACCAGCGCGAGGTTGGCACCGGCTATTTCGATCTCGTCGCCAAAACGCTTTCCGGCGGCCAGGCCTCGACCACGGCCATGGGCGAGTCGACCGAGAATGCGCAATTTAGATCTGCCGCAGAATAAACGCGCGCCTCCGGCTTGCGTGTTTGGGGAGGAAGCGCCGCCGCATGAGTTCTTGCGGCGGCGATTTTTATTCAGCTCGGGCTTGAGACTTTTTCTACCGGTTTGCGGTCTGTTTCAGATGTCTACCCGGACCATGCTGGCCCTGGCTTTGCGGTTTGCCGGGTTTTTCCGCATTAGGGTCCCGCGCTGGCGGCGTGAATATCGCCATTTTCACCTCGGCGAAACCGTCGGCGAATGCTGTTGCTTCGGCTTTGGCGTTCTGCGGCAGCGTTGCATTGAGATGGTTGAGGACTTTCGGATAGACCGGGGCGAGGCCATAAAGCTCGCGCGTTGCGTTGTCCTTATAGACCAGCGCCCAGCCCATCGCTTCGGCTGGAACGGCGTCAACATTTTCCGCATAAGGCGATGGCGCGCCGCTCAACACCATGGCGAGGCGCCATTGCGCGCGGGCGTTGCCGGCCCATGCGGCGCGGCGCAGCCAGAACAGGCCTTCCTGCGTCAACAAAGCGGCTTGCGCGCTGGTCGGTGCGGTCTCCAACAGGCAGGCGCCAAGCTCATATTGCGCAACTTCATAGCCCTCGCCGAAACCGGCGATCACCCGATAAGTGGGAATGGCCTTTTCGCAACCCTTGTTGGCCTGGATTTTACGGGCATGCGCCAGTAGTCGCTCGGGCTGGACAATAGACGGGGTGGGCCCATGCGCCTCGCCGGACGACCCGCCAGTGGCGCAGGCGCCGAGCAGCACGGCGGCAAGGGCCGTGGCGAGAATTGTCGCGGGGAGACGGGTTTTACTGATGGTTGCAGACAAGGCGGTATCCTTCCCAAAATAACGACGCGCCCCCGCATGGCTTTAAACGGTACAGTAATGTCAGTCCGTCGCCAACGCTTCATGGGCTTTGCGGGCCTTGAATAGCGGTTTCCACCCGCAAAAGCGCGCCCTTTCTGGTTGTGCGGCATTGCAAAATTTACAACCTTGAGAGGGGCGTTGGCCATAGTTCGCGCTGACCGTTTGCGAAGCAAACGCAGCGGCGCGGACAAGTATTTTCCTGTTTGGGGCGCCGCACGTGACAAATTCACCGCTGAAGTTGTTTCTTTGGCGCAGGCCTCTGGTAAGCGTGTGTGCTCCACAGGATTCGTCGCACAAAATCGTCAATTGGGGCCCGTGATTGGCTCCCCCAGCCAATCACCCCAATTAACCAGTGAAAAGTTATCCTCATGGATTCCGGGCGCCCTATAATGTCTTCAATGAAGGTTTTCGAGGTTTGTGACGGGCCGGCGCGAAGCCATTTCCTTGTCGTGCGCGCCCGATCTACTTATTTCGAACAGGTAAGGAGAAGGCTATGCGTATATTTAAAACGGGTCGGTTGGCTTCATGCGCGCTTGTCGCCAGTAGCGTCGCGCTGGGGTGGCGATAGGCAAATGCAGTCCGTACACACAATAAAACGAGAACGGGAAATGACAGTGCTCGGAAATATCGCGAAAGCCGCCGCCCTCGGCGCGCTCTGGCTTTATAAGCGCACGCTGTCGCCGGTGCTGTATTTTTTCGGCGCGCGCTGCCGGCATTATCCGAGCTGTTCGGACTACGCTGTGGAGGCGTTTCACCAGCATTCGCCATGGCGCGCCTTCTGGCTCACGCTTTCGCGGCTGTCGCGCTGTCATCCTTTCGGCAGCCACGGCATCGACCCGGTCCCGAAGGACCTGAGCGGCGCATGGTGGCAAATCTGGCGCCTCGGCGACTGGGCCTGGACTGAGAGAGGGGCAGACAAACCGCCGAAACCGCCCGCGGCGCTTGACGAACCGCCCGGCCTTTGAGATGGGTCGGGGCTATCTTCGCGCCTGCAAAACATGAGAAAAACCGCCATGGTCGCCATTACCCTTCCCGACGGATCGCAACGCCAATATGACGGCGCCGTGACGGGAACCGACATCGCAGAATCGATTTCCAAATCGCTGGCGAAAAAAGCTCTGGCGGTGAAGGTTGATGGCGTGGTGTGCGATCTGTTTGGCGAGATTGCCGAAGATGCGGCGGTGGAAATCATCACCCGCGATCACCCCGATGCGCTCGACATCATTCGCCACGATACCGCGCATCTATTGGCGCAGGCGGTTCAGGAGTTGTTTCCCGGGACGCAAGTGACGATTGGGCCGAATATCGCCGACGGGTTCTTTTACGATTTCGCGCGAGAAGAGCCGTTCTCCAGCGATGATTTGGGGAAGATCGAAAAGCGCATGGGCCAGATTGTTGAAGAGGCGCGCCCGACCCGCAAAGAAGTGTGGGCCCGCGACAAGGCCATCGCGCATTTTGAAGAGATCGGCGAGACGTATAAAGCAGAAATCATCGCCGACCTGCCCGAAGGCGAAGATATCAGCATTTACTATCACGGAGATTGGCACGACCTCTGCCGCGGTCCGCACCTGCCCTCAACGAAGCATATCGGCAAAGCCTTCAAGTTGATGAAACTCGCCGGCGCCTATTGGCGCGGCGATCATCGCAATGCGATGTTGCAACGCATCTACGGCACAGCATGGGCCAGCGAGAAAGAGTTGAAAGCGTATCTTTTGCGTCTGGAGGAGGCGGAAAAGCGCGACCACAGGAAGCTTGGCCGCGAGATGGATCTGTTTCATTTCCAGGCCGAGGCGCAAGGCTCGGTGTTCTGGCACGCCAATGGCTTTCTCATCTGGCGCGCGCTCGAAGCCTATATCCGGCGCCGGCTCGATGCGGACGGCTATGTGGAGGTGAAAACGCCGCAACTTCTCGACGCCAAGCTATGGGAGATGTCCGGGCACTGGTCGAAATTCCGCGACGCCATGTTCGTCGTGCCCGATGAAATTCCGTCCATGGACGATGATGCGCCGGTGTTGACGGGCGAGGCTGATCTCATGGCGCTCAAGCCCATGAACTGTCCGGCGCATGTGCAGATTTTCAAACAGGGCATCAAATCCTATCGCGATTTGCCGATCCGCATGGCGGAGTTTGGGTGCTGCCATCGCAATGAGGCCCATGGCGCGCTGCATGGGTTGATGCGTGTGCGTCAGATGACCCAGGATGATGCGCATATTTTTTGCCGTGAAGATCAGATCATTGAAGAAACCAAGCGGTTCCTCGACCTGTTTAGCCGCGTCTATAAAGATATGGGGCTGACGGACATTGCCTATAAGCTGGCGACCCGGCCGGAACAGCGCGCTGGCGATGACGCGACCTGGGACCGCGCCGAAAAAGCGCTCGCCGATTCACTCACCGCCGCCGGGCTTGAATTTGATATCGCCGAAGGCGAGGGCGCGTTTTATGGGCCGAAGCTTGAGTTTCACCTCACCGACGCAATCGGGCGCACATGGCAGGCCGGCACTTACCAGCTCGACTATATTCTGCCTGAGCGCCTGGATGCGAGTTATGTTGATGAAACGGGCGCCCGCCAGCGCCCGGTGATGCTTCATCGCGCCGTGTTTGGCACGTTTGAGCGCTTTATCGGCCTGTTGATTGAACATTACGCCGGCAAACTACCGCTGTGGCTGGCGCCGGTGCAGGTGGTGGTGGCCACGATTACGTCGGAGGCGGATGATTATGCGCGCGAGACGGCGGCGGCGTTTGCGGCGAAAGGCGTGCGTGTCGCTCTCGATATCCGCAATGAGAAAATCAATTACAAAGTCCGCGAACATTCGCTTGCCAAAATCCCGGTGATCGCCGTTGTCGGCGCCCGCGAAGCGGAGGAGAAAAAAGTCTCCTTGCGCCGTCTTGGCGAGCGCAACCAGGAAGTTGCCCCGCGCGATGAGGCGATCGCGACCCTAACACAGGAAGCTCTGGCGCCGGATATGCGCCAGGCTGAGTAACCGCAACATGCGCCTTAGCCTGCGACAACAGCGAGACCGCATCAGCCTCTACTTCCTGTTCGGCCTGTTCGTCTTGTTGCCGCTAACGGTGGTGTTCGGCCACAAAGGCGTTGCGCCCTGGCTGCTCCTGGCGAGCCTGCCGGCGTTTGCGCGCGGCGATTTCTGGCAGTCGGCGTTCGGACAATTGTTTGACCAGCCGGACCTGCGCAATCCTTTCTTTTTCGGCTTTGCGTCCATCATCGGGTTTTGTGTGTGGATTTTCCTGTCTGGATTCTGGTCGCCGGGCGGTCAGCCCTCGCTGGCTTTTTATGTTTTGGCGCCGGTTCTGGTTGGCGGCAGCGTGGTGTGGTTCTCGCTGCATCTGTCGCGCCTGTGGAGTTACCGCCTGTCCTACGCCTATGCGATTTCTATCGCCGCCGGCATGGCCGTTTTGCTGTTCGAAGGCATGAGCGGCGGGTTATTGCGCAGCCTGTTGCCGCCGGATGACCCGTCACCGGAGCGCTCTAAAGACATCATCGCGCTTGGGCGCGGCGTAACGGCGCTGGCGCCGGCGCTGTTTCCGGCGGCGATCATCGTTTCGCTTATCTGGAACCGCTATGTATCGCTTGGCCTGTTGATGATCGGCGTTGCGGCGGCGTTTTCAAATGATGTAACGGCGAATGCTGTTGCAATATCAGCGGGGCTGGTTGCGAGCGTGATTGCATTCAAGGCCCCGAGGCGGACAATTATGTTCACCGGCTGGACGGTAATTGTGCTGTTGTTATTGGCGCCGCTTGCCGCTCTGTTGCCGGTGGAGACAATATTTCAGTCGGTCGGCGACGGGCTTCCCTCGTCATGGCTGCACAGGGTTGCGATCTGGCAATCGGTCGCCGCAAAAATTCCGGGAGGGCTGCCGTTCGGTTATGGCGCAGACTTTGCGCGCGCATGGCAGGAAACTGCGCCGCTCATCACTGTGCCGGGCGCCGGCGCGCCGCTCGAATTGATGCCGACGCATCCGCATAATATGTTCTTGCAGATATGGCTTGAGCTGGGTCTGCCTGGCGTTCTTTCGTTCACCGCTTTCGTTTATTGCGGCATGAAGGTGCTCAAAGACGCCAATCCGCCGGCGGCGGTGCTTGCCGCCATTGTCGGTGCGATTGCCGCGATTGCGGTCTCGATGGCGGTTGAAGGCAGCCTGTGGCAGGTTTGGCGGCTGGCGGCGATGGCGCTTGCGGGCATGGGTGCGGCGCTGGCCTATTCGCTACAGCAAAACTGGTCGCGGTAATGCGTATGGGTTCTAATTCTCAGCCCAGAAAAGGTTTGCCGGCAGCCAGCGCGGGCAGGCGCGATGCATCCGTCACCGATGGCTCTGCAATCACCGCTATCGTCATCAGCTATTTCACCGGGCCGGTGCTGGCGCGTTCTATCGCATCGCTGCGCGAGCAGACGGAAATCGGTGAAATTATTCTCATTGATAATGGCAATTTTGCCGGCGCTGTCACTGCCGCCGTGGAAGAAAGCAGCGATGGCGCGCGGGTTCAAATCATATCCGGGCAGGGTAATATTGGTTTTGCGGCGGCGTGTAATTTAGGCGCAATGGCCGCCAGATATGATTATCTTCTGTTTTTCAACCCCGATGCAGTGATGCCTGCGGGCGGCGCTGAACGCATGTTAAAGGATGCGGAAAGCCTTACGCGGCCATGGTTGATGGGCGCTAAACTTGTCGATCCCGACGGAACAGAACAACAAGGCTCACGGCGCGAGACCCTGACGCCGTGGCGGGCTTTTGTTGAGGCCTCGCGAATTTATAAGCTGGCGCCTCGTCACCCCTATTTTCGCCGCTTTAATCTTCATGCTCAAGAATGTCCGCAAGATGGCGCGCCGACGCCGACGGTTTCCGGCGCCTGCTTTTGTCTGCATAGGGAAGACTATGCAGCAATAGACGGCATGGATGAACGATATTTTCTTCATGTGGAAGATGTTGATTTTTGCCTGCGCTTCGCCAATGCCGGCGGTGCGGTTTATTTCAACCCCAATGTCAGCGTCATTCATTACAAAAGTTCAAGCCGGGCTAATCCGGTGAAAATTGAGGCGCGAAAAACTGCCGGCGTTATTCGTTATTTCAACACGCATTTCGCAGACGCCTATCCTCGAGCGTTTCTGTGGTTGGTTGCGGGTCTGTTATGGCTGTCTTTCGGACTTTTAGTTGTTCGCCGGGCAATCGGAAAGCTAATTCGCCTCGCCGGCATTTGCGCCCGCACCGGCATGCGCGGAATTGCGCGCGCGCGCTCAATATCAGCGCGTCGTTCGTCGCGATAACGGGTTTTTGCTTGTCTATTTTGCGCCGTGGTAGCCGGAAATATCGAATAGATGATAGGTGCGCGTAAGACCGCCGCCGAGCATAACTGTTTTTGGCCCAAGCGCCGCTCTTGTCGCAAAGCGATAGCCGACATGTATGTCGTCGTCACGCGTAGTTACGAACAAGACCCGTTTATGTTTGTCAGGGTCAAACGCCTTGAACGCCTCATAGTGATTGTCGACATTATTGTTCGGGTCAATCGCAACAATTTCTATCGGCGAGGTTTGCTGATAGTATAACATCGCGCCCATTAGCGCCCGGTCGTCGATTACGATAGCATCATATCCGTCCGCCATTGCCGAGATCGCTGCGCTTTGTTCTCGCCAGCCCCTGATTTCCTGTGTCGCCGATGACAGTCCTATGCGGTCGACCAGAGTAAAGTTTGTTATTGCTACGCAGAAGGTAAGAAAAAACAACATGTGCAAACCAATGCTGGCCTTAACAAAAGCGCCAGCGCGCTGCCGAAAAAGCCAGACTGTGACGAACAGGATCGCAGATGGATAAGCCGCCGCCGCCCAATTGGCGTGGGCGCGGGAGATAAACGCTTGCGCAGCCACAATCGCCAAAGGCGTTAGCGCGAACACCAGCAGCGTGGTCATTTTCCATCGCGTTGTGAGCGGCGCACGCCAGCGGATTGCCGCAAAAAGCAATACCGCAAACGGAATAATACCGGCCACGGCAAATTGTTGGACCATAAAGGAGGTGAGCTTTGCCGGTTGAAATAGCGATGCGCTCCAATTGGCGTTCGCGGCGGTGTGGGAAAGGGTTTGAAAATCATGCGCCGCATTCCAGTAGATGTTGGTTGCTGCAAAGCTGGCTGCGATAAGTGCGGCGATAAGACTGCCCGGCTTTAAAAGCGCTTTTCGCACCGGCGGCGATAGGATAGCGCTGATAAAGAGCGCTGCGATAAAAAACAGCATCGCATATTTCGACAACAAGCCGAGACCGATCATAACACCGAGCCCGCTATAGTCGAACAGCCCCGGCGCTCCCTCGGCGTTTGCACTTTGTGCGATAATCCGGAACAGAAAATATAGTGCGCCCGACCAGAAGAAAAGCAGCGGCGCGTCAGTGGTGATGACGAAGCTCGATAAAATCACGCCCGGCAGCGTCAGCCAGCCAATACCAGCCCAGAAGGCGGTGCGCTGATTAAAGTGCATTTTCGCGGTAAGGTAGATAAAGCTGCCCGCGCCAAAATGAAATATCGGCGCCGAGAGCCGCACCGCCCATTCTGCATTGCCAAAGATGGCGGTGGTGGCCGCTATCGCCCATGCGATCATCGGCGGTTTGGAGAAATAGCCAAAATCGAGATCGCGCGACCAGAACCAATATTGCGCTTCGTCCTGTCCGAGATTGGCGTCCGATAGGAGCAGGACCACAATGCGCAATGTGGTTATGGCGAGGGCCCAGAACCAGAACGAGGCAAACATCTGATAGTCTTGTTTAGGATTAGACATTGGCCGTGGCGTGGCTCCGAACGGTCGTGCGCGAAGGCCTTCAACGAGACCTCATGGCGTTGGCATAAGTGAGGCTGCAAGTCACGGCAAGAGTGGTGATAGAGCCCATAGGTGACCGGGCGTAAAAGATCGGCTATGAGCCGCGACAAATGAGTTTATACGACAATAACCATGGCCTGCCGGCCTTTCACGCCTGGCCGGAACCTGGCGGCGACCAACCGGACGTCGCGGTGGTAACGCCGATGCTGAACGAAGCCGGTGGCGCGGCGGCCTTCATTGCTGAAATCGCCGCCGCGCTTTCGGGCTGCAATTTTGAAATCATCGTCGTCAATGACGGATCTACAGACGATACCGGCGCGATCGTCAAAACCCTCAAAGCCGACATTCCGCAACTGCGCATTGTTGAGCATAGCGAAAATGCTGGACAGAGCCGGGCGCTGCGCAGCGGCGTCTTTTCCGCGCGGGCGCACATCATCGCCATGCTCGATGGCGACGGCCAGAACAATCCGGCGGATATCCCGCAGCTTCTGGCGGTGCTGGAGGCCGGCAATGATGGAAACGATCTTGCCATGGTCGCCGGCGAGCGCCGCGACCGGCAGGATACGGCGGCGAGAAAATGGGCGTCCAATCTCGCCAACAATATCCGCCGGGCGCTGTTAAAGGACGGCGCAACCGACACCGGATGTGGGCTGAAGGTCTTCTACCGCGAGGCTTTTTTGCGGTTGCCCTATTTTGATCATATGCATCGTTACTTGCCGGCATTGATGCGCCGGGAGGGGTTTGCAGTCGCTTTCGTCCCGGTCGCCCACCGCGCGCGCATGCACGGGGCCTCGAAATACACCAATTTTGGCCGGTTTTTGGTGGCGATCCGTGATTTAATGGGGGTTTTATGGCTTCTGGCTCGGTCGCGCTCGCCCAAATCAATTCGTGAAGTCGATGATTAAAAGCTTTTTGCCGGCGCTGGCTGTGGTACAGTGAGCGCTGGGCCGCAGACTTGCGGGGGACTTTAGTAACGAGGGAGAGTGCGCACCATGTACCAGATGTTGCCATTGCTGGGGATAAGCCTGATCATATATGCGGTTTTAACGCTAACCGGTGCGGCCGGCACGCCTGATTTGCCGTGGTACGACATGACGTTTGTGGTCTTGCCGATGGTGTCTACCGACGAATGGGACGTGACTTGGGGCGACGTCTTTCTTCTCGCCAGCATGGGATTGTTGTTCGTCGAGCTGTTGCGCGCAACGAAAACCGGCTCGGAATCGATTATGAATCATGCGTTGTCGGTGGTCGTGTTTGTCATCTCGCTGCTGCTGTTTATCATCGTCAAGGGTTTTGGAAATTCCGTATTCTTCATTTTCATGTCGATGACATTTCTGGACTTTATGGCCGGGTTCATTGTCACCACGGTGACGGCGCGCCGCGATCTTTCCGTTGGCGGCGGCATTGGCGGCGCTTGAACGAGACGGCGCTTAAACCTTGCGATCGACAATTAACCCTGACGCGCAATCGTTCTTGCGGTCATTCCAGGCGTAAGTCTGGGCGAGCAAACTGTGCCGGACTGCGACTAATCGGCTATATGAAATTGTCGGTGTGCGCCGTTTTGGGACACAGTTTTTCCCGGCGCGCCTGCGGGCTGGCGCTACAAGGGCCGTAGCCGGTTGGACCGGACGCAAGGCGGGAAGGTTAACAATTCCTTTCATAGTTAGAATAAGCGCAATATCGGCGCCGCACCGGCCCAAATTTCAAATTTTATTTACCGCTCTGGGTGTAGGTTCGCTCGTTACATATGTGAGTGGGTCAGATGGCAGAAAACGCACAAGCGTTTCCCGGTGAAAATTCGAATGCAGAGGCGGCGAAAGCCGGCGCGTCTCAATCGTCGATAAATAGCCCCTTCAAAGAGGGCGCCGAGACGTCGTCATCGGCAGATGAAGGCTCGCTGCAGACGATGTTTGAGTACGATCCTGTCGAGAACCTTTTGAGTTGGTCCGATGAAACCGCAGCGGCGCGTATTCTTGGCGTTGATAATGCGCGGTCGGTGGGAACGCTCGCCGCTTTTGACGAACGCATTGTCGGCGCTGTCGATAAAACGCGCATGGAGGCGTTTTCCGGCGCTGCAAACAGCTATTTTTGCGAGTACCAGTTGCGCCGCCAGGATGGCGCGGTGCATTGGGTCGAAGAGCGCGGCGGCTGGATTGGCTCCGGTCAAGCCAAGCGCCTGATCAGCATTATCCGCTCGATTGAAAGCCAGAAGCAACGCGAAGAGCGAATGTTTTGGCTGGCGCAAAATGATGAGCTGACCGGCTTGCTCAATCGCGTACATTTGCGCAAGGAAATTGACCTTGCCATAGCGCGCGCTAAGGAAACCGGCAAAGGCGCGGTCTATCTGCTCGCCGGCATCGACGATCTCGGCGCGGTGAATGCAGATTTCGGTTTTGACGCCGCCGACAAAGTCATCCTCGAATTATCACAGCGGCTTGCCGCAGAGATTGGCCCGGACGGCAAGATGGGTCGTGTCGCCGGCACAAAATTCGGCATGGTCATCAATGATTGCGGCGAAGAGCGTCTGCGCGAGATATGCGTCCGGCTGATGAATGCTGTGCGGCAAAATGTCATTGAGACCCGCAGCGGCGGCGTTGCCGCCTCTATCGGTCTTGGCGCGGTGATGCTGCCGGAGCAAGCGGGCGAGGCGAATGCGGCGATGGCGCGCGCAGAAGCAGCGCTCGACGCAGCCAAGCGCCTTGGCAAGTCGAGCTGGTCTGCGTTTTCAGAGCAAACCGATACGATCAGCTTGCGTCGGCGCAACAGCCATATGTCCGACGTGATTTTGACAGCGCTCAACGAGCGCCGGATCATGCTGGCGTTCCAGCCTATCGTTTCTGATATCGGAGAGACGCCGAAAAAATTCGAGTGCTTGATCCGGATGCGCGGTGAGAATGGCGAGGAGATCCCGGCGCCAGACTTTATTCCGCCTGCCGAGCGTCTAGGGCTTGTGCACCTCCTCGACCGGCGCGTCCTGGAGCTTGCGACAAACACGCTGGCGATATGCCCGGATATTCATCTCAATGTGAATATTGCGCTGGAGACAGTGAAAGACTTTGTGTGGGCGGAGGGGTATCTCTCCCATCTGCGCGCCTATCCGGAACTGGCCAAACGCATCACCGTTGAGCTAACCGAAACGCAAGTCATCGATGCGATTGAAGCCTCGATTGAATTTGTCTCGGAAGTGAAAAAGGCTGGTTGCTCGTTCGGGATTGATGATTTCGGCGCCGGCTATACGTCGTTTCGCAACCTCAAAGCGATGGACATCGACATTTTGAAGATTGACGGATCGTTCGTTACTGGCGTCTCGTCATCGCGCGACAACCAGATATTTGTGCGCACACTGCTCGATCTGGCGCGGAACTTCGGTATGAAAACTGTCGCCGAATGGGTCGACAATGAAGCCGATGCGGTGCTTTTAAAAGGCCTTGGGGTGGATTACCTTCAGGGCTTTTTGCTCGGCAAGCCTATTACCAATCCCGACTGGCTGCCGGATGGCGCCCCGAACGAGCCGCCCGAGCGGCTCGACCGGTTTCAGTAACGCACGAGCCGTTAGGCGCCTTTTTTCTCAAGCCGTTCGAGTTTTTCCTGTAGCGCGGCGAGTTGCGATTTCAAATCATCAATTTGACCGGGATCCTCGGCGGCTTTTGCAGATGCACCGGCGCCGGCGTAGATATTACTCATCGGCGACAACATTTTCATCGCCTGCTGGTACAGCTCCATATTCTTGCGCACGCTCTCTTCAAATATAGAATAGCCGGGCGTTGCGCCTAACGTGTCGCGCATGCGCTGGCGCAAAGCATCCTGATTGCTGGCAAACGAGTCCATACTCATCTCAAGATAGGACGGCACAAAGCTTTGCAGACTGTCGCCATAGAATTTAATCAATTGCCGCAGGAATTGTATCGGCAATAGATTTTGGCCTTTGTTTTCTTCCTCAAAAATGATTTGCGTCAAGACGGAATGAGTAATGTCATCGCCGGACTTTGCGTCATAGACGACAAAATCCTCGCCGTTCTTGACCATCTCTGAGAGAAAATCGAGCGTCACGTAAGAACTTGTCGCGGTGTTGTAGAGGCGGCGGTTTGCATATTTCTTGATGACGGTCGCCCCGCCCGCGGCGCCGTTTTTTCGCCCTTTGGCGGTTTTGTCAGTCATGAGGCGTTTCCTCCCGATACCGGCCGCTCAGAACCAATAGGCCGGTCCGATCAGCAATTTGTTGCGGCGCAACCTTTTTGTGCGCTTGCTAATCTTGCTATAGCATGAAAATAGAACTTGCATATCTTCGCCGCAAGGCTTTGCCTGTGTGTAAGTGGTTGAGTTTACGGGCTCTTAGAGCGATTTGACTGTAAAATTGCGTCTTACTTGCCGGTTGTGGCCGGTTTCACGGATCAGGAGGAATTATGAGCGGAGTGGTTATCGTTTCGGCGGCAAGGACAGGAATTGGCTCTTTTTGCGGCGGATTGAGCGCTGTGCCGGCGGCTGAACTCGGCGAGGCGGCGCTTTCTGCGGCCATAGAGCGCGCTGGCATTACCGGCGAGGATGTCGGCGAGGTCATCATGGGCAACGTGCTTCAGGCTGGCCTCGGCCAGAATACGGCGCGGCAAGCGAGCATTGCGGCGGGCGTCCTTGAGGAAGTGCCGGCGATCACCATCAACCAGGTTTGCGGTTCGGGCTTGCGCGCTGTGGCGATGGCGAGCCAGGCGATCCAGCTTGGCGATGCAACTGTTGTCGCTGCCGGCGGCCATGAGAATATGTCCCAGGCGCCCCATGCAGCTTTGTTGCGCAATGGCGTCAAAATGGGGCCTGCAAATTTTGCCGATACGATGATTACGGACGGTCTGTGGGACGCCTTCAACGATTACCATATGGGACAGACGGCGGAGAATTTAGCGCAGAAATATGAAATCAGCCGTGAAGACCAGGATGCTTTTGCGGTCGCCAGTCAGAACAAAGCGGAAGCTGCAAAAAAAGCCAACAAGTTTCACGATGAGATTGCGCCCGTGGTTATCAAGACGCGCAAAGGCATGGTCATTTTTAACGAGGACGAATACCCCCGCGAAGGCGTGACGCTGGAGTCGATTTCCGGGCTTAAGCCGGCGTTTAATCGCGACGGCGGAACGGTGACGGCGGCAAACTCATCGGGTTTGAATGACGGCGCCGCGGCGCTTATTGTGATGTCCGAAAAAGAGGCGGACGCTCGTAATTTGCCGGCGCTGGCGCGCATTGTCTCCTGGGGACATTGCGGCGTTGACCCGTCGATTATGGGTATTGGCCCGGCGCCAGCCACGCGCATTGCGCTCAAAAAGGCCGGCTGGAAGCTGGATGATGTCGATTTGATCGAGGCCAATGAGGCCTTTGCAGCGCAAGCGCTGGCGGTCGGCAAAGAGCTGGATTGGGACCCGGACAAGGTCAACGTCAATGGCGGCGCCATTGCGCTTGGCCATCCGATCGGCGCGTCCGGCGCGCGCATCCTGACGACGTTGATTTTTGAATTGCAGCGGTCTGAAAAATCCAAAGGCCTTGCGACTTTATGTATTGGCGGCGGTATGGGCATCGCCATGTGTGTGGAGCGGTAATTTAGTTTTTGGTGTGGGTGTGGAGTTCACATCGCCGGCAATACCGGCGGAAAACTATGGGAGAATGACCTATGAGCAGGAACGCAATTGTCACCGGCGGCACCCGTGGGATCGGCGCGGCCATAGCACGCTGCCTGAAAGCCAAAGGCTGCACTGTTGCGGCGACTTATGCATGCAATGACGAGGCGGCGGCAAAGTTTTCCGATGAAACCGGCATCAAGGTTTATAAGTGGGATGTCGGCGACTATGAGGCGTGCAAGGGCGGCGTCGGTGAAGTTGAAACGGTGCAAGGCGCAACCGATATTCTTGTCAACAATGCCGGCATTACCCGCGATAGTTTCTTCCACAAGATGACGCCGCAGCAATGGGCGGAGGTGATGCGCGCCGACCTCGATTCAGTCTTTAATATGTCGCATCAGGTATTTCCGGGCATGCGCACGCGCGGCTTCGGGCGCATCATCAATATAAGCTCGATCAACGGCCAGAAAGGCCAGATGGGTCAGACCAACTATTGCGCCGCCAAGGCCGGCATGATCGGGTTGACCAGAGCGCTGGCGCAGGAGGGCGCGCGCAAGGGCGTCACCGTTAACGCCGTTGCGCCCGGTTACATCGCGACCGATATGGTCTCGGCGCTGGACGAGAAGGTGTTGCAGTCGATCACCGCGCAAATCCCCGTGGGCCGGCTCGGCGAGGCGGACGAAATCGGCGATTGCGTTGCATTTTTAGCGGGCGATAATGCCGGGTTCATTACCGGCGCGGTTCTCACCGCCAATGGCGGGCAATATATCGCCGCATAAGCGGCTGCCTCAAAAATAAGGGTCAATACCCCTTAATCACCCGTGATTTTTTCGCGGCCAGGCCCTTATTTCACCAAATTACAATGTTAAGCTAAGGGTCAGTCGGACACCCGACTTGGCGAATGCGCTACGGGAAATGAAACAGTGAAACGGGCGGCGATATATTCAGCGATCCTGGTCGCAGGCGCTTTTGCAGGCAGCGTCGCCGCCGCGCAATCGGACGCCACCGGCCCGGCGCTTGTTGTATCCCAGTCCTCGGACCCGTTCTCGGCGCTGGTCGGCAAAAAACGCCAGCGCCCTACTGCGCGCGCCAAACGCATCACCATTGAGCGCTATGTGTTAGCGTCCGATGACCGCGCGCTTTTGTTTGAAGATCACACAAACAAAGCGCGGGTTCAATTTTTGTGCGGGCCGGGCGATCCGCGGTTTGATTGCACCATCGACCCCGATAGTCCGGCTGCGGAGATTTACAAGATAAAACCTACACGCGGCCCGCGCGGCGATCTGATATACAAAAACGCCGAGGGCGACACGATGATGCGGATAGCCTCTTATGGCGGGGCGACGGTGTTTTGGCCGGGCGAGGGGCGTGGCCTGGCCGCTTCCAAATCTTTCGGCGATGACGCGTCGTTGCGGCTTAGCTTTGCAGACTACGCAACTGCGGTGCGCCGTGCGCAAGCGGCGACCGCTTATGTCAGCGCTGCGACCGGCGCGCCCATTATTTTCGATCTTGGCGCGCCGCCAACAACCGAACATGAAAATGCCGCCGTGCTTGGCGACGCTATCATCCGCGCCGCCAACGGCATCAAGGATGTCGCCGACGACCCGACGGGCGCCCGCATCATCGCCAGCCGGATTAAGAGAGTGTCTTTTTCAGCCGCAAGCGCACCCGGCATCGGGCTCGAAACGGGTATTTTGAACATCCGCTATGTTCCTGGCCAAGATATTGACGGCCGGCCGTCTTCCGCCGCCGTGGCGCATTTTTTGGAAGAGACGCTGTAATCCATAACGAAAAATTGCGGAATTTAGCTGATATCAGCTCTGAGATGTCGCAAAAGGGCCGCAATGGGAAAGCAAGGTTGGGGTATGGCGCTATCTAATTCCATGCCGAAGGTCTGGGCTGCGCGCGCGGCGGTTGGGGTTTTCTGTGCGCTTTTGTTCGGCGTCGCGTCGGCGCAGTCGTTAAAGGAGCTGCGGGGGCGCGATGCGGAGGAAGCCGCGCTCGATCGCGAGGTTGCTTACACACAATCGGTTTGTGACAGCTCCATCCACGCCACAATCGACTGGCGCTCTGCCGCCGATTGGCCCGACGACGTCAGCCTCACACTATCTTGCGATGGCGCGCTTGGCGCATTAGAGGCCTTTTGCCGAACCGCCGACGGAAAATCCCAGGCGCAGAAAGTTACGCATTTTGTTTGCGCCGGCGATGGCGCCGGAGCGTCTTTAAGCGGCGGGACTTTGCGTTATGGCGCAACGCCAGGGGACAATGGGTTTGTCGATACAAAAGCGCTGATCGACAGTGCGCTTTAAACCCCGACGGGCGCTGCAATCTGCTCCAATATGCCAACCCTGACGCCGTCAAACACATATTGGGTCGATAGCGCCATCAGCAACATGCCCAGCAGGCGCGAGATTACATTCATCCCGGTACGGCCTAACGCATCAGAGATTCTGCCCGCAAAAGCCATAATAAGAACCCCGGACAGCAGCACCACATAAGTCGCCGCGAGCGCGGCGCCCCGCTCTATCAGGCTTGCTTCCGGCTCGCCCATCAACAACATGATGGTGGCGATGGCGCCGGGGCCGGCCATGAGCGGAATGGCGAGCGGGAAAAAGGCGATATTCTCGCGCGCGGACGCTTTCGGGCCCGGCGTTTTTGCTTCCAGCTCGCCATCCGGCTCAAAGAACATCCGAAAGCCCATCAAGAACAGCAAGATGCCGCCGGCGGTGCGGAAGGCGGCCATGGATATGCCGAGATGGTGCAGCATGAAATTGCCGGCAAGGCCAAAGAAGGTCAAAAGGCAGGCGGCGATAAACCCCGCCTCCATGGCCACGCGCCGGCGTTGTTTGGTTTCTTCGCCACGGGTTAACGACGCATAGATCGGCGTCACCATGATCGGGTCGATCACGATAAAGAGCGTTACAAACGCGGCGAGAAAGGCGGAAGCAAATTCTATGATCATAGCAAAGCTCTGGTTTAACGCTTACCTGCCGAACTGTGCAGGCGAGCGCAAGCTCATTTTTAGCACAACAGTGTTGGATTGCGGAGATTGACCGTCCGGCGCTCCTCGCCCTAAACCACAAAAGCAACCCTTATGAAAGCAGTCCCATGACCGCCCAACCGACCAAGAGCTTTACCCCGGCCGATGCTGAGGCCGCCAAATCCTGGCCGTTTCAGGAGGCGCGCCGCCTCGCCAAACGCATGGCGCGGGTGAAGAAGACCGGCCCGGTGATCTTTGAGACCGGTTACGGCCCTTCCGGCTTGCCGCATATCGGCACCTTTCAGGAGGTCGCCCGCACCACCATGGTGCGCCGGGCGTATGAGCTGCTGACCGGACATGAGACCAAACTGATCTCGTTTTCAGATGACATGGACGGGCTGCGCAAGGTCCCCGATAATATTCCTAACAAGGAGATGCTGGAGCGACATCTCCAGATGCCGCTGACAAAAGTGCCGGACCCGTTTGGCGGCGAGTATGAGAGTTTTGCGCATCACAATAATGCGCGGCTGCGCGCGTTTCTCGATCAGTTCGGGTTTGACTATGCGTTTCGTTCGTCAACGCAAGACTACGAGGCTGGTCTGTTTGATGCGGCGTTGATGCGGATGTTGGAAAAATATGATGACGTGATGAACGTCATCTTGCCGACGATTGGCGATGATCGCAAAAAAACCTATTCGCCCATCCTGCCCATATCGCCGTCTACCGGCCGCGTCCTTTATGTGCCGATGCTGGAGCGCGATGCGGCGGCGGGCACGGTGGTTTTTGAAGATGAGAACGGCGAGCGCGTGAAGACCTCGGTTACTGGCGGCGCGGTGTAGCTGCTATGGAAAGCTGACTGGGCGGGGCGGTGGTTTGCGCTTGGCGTTGATTATGAGATGGCCGGCGAGGACCTCACGGAATCGACGAAACTGTCGTCGCGCATCTTGCGCATCCTTGGCGGCGAGCCGCCGGAAGGCTTCAACTACCAGCTATTTCTCGATGAGGCCGGCAAGAAAATATCAAAGTCCAAAGGCAATGGCATTACTATCGATGAATGGCTTACCTATGCTTCGCCAGAGAGCTTGTCGCTCTATGTTTATCAAGCCCCGAAGAAAGCCAAACGGCTTTATTTCGACGTTATCCCGAAAGCGGCGGATGAATATTGGACATTCGTCAGCAAATATCGCGACCAGGACGGCGCCAAGGCGCTCGACAATCCGGCCTGGCATATTCACGGCGCTACGCCGCCCGCAGATACGCCGCCGGTGAGCTTTGCGTTACTGTTGAATTTGGTGAGCGCATCGGGTTCCGCTGACGCTCAGCTTTTGCATGGCTTTGTGAAAAAATACCGGCCCGACGCCAGCGACGCGGAGCTGAAAGCGACTGATGAGCTGATTAAATTTGCCGGCCGGTATTTTGACGACTTCATCAAGCCGCACAAAAAATTCCGCCCGCCAACGGCGCAAGAGCGCGCCGGCCTTGAAATGCTCAGCGCCCGTCTTAAAGAGCTTGGCGACGGCGCTGATGAGGATGTTTATCAAACGGCGGTGTTCGACGCCGGCAAGGCGCAGGATTATGAAAATATCCGCGACTGGTTCAAAGGCCTTTACGAGGTGGTCTTCGGCCAATCCGAAGGCCCGCGCATGGGCGCCTTCACCAAGGTGTTTGGCGCCAGCGAACTTGCAAAAATTATTGATGCGACCCTGATGCGAGAGTGAGTGATGACAGTAATCGAATTTTCGAATGAAGAGCGCGCCATCCTTGTTCAAAAAATCACAGCTTATGTGGCGACGGAACTAGGTCAGGAAATCGGTGATTTTGACGCCGGTTTCCTGCTTGATTTTGTTACCAAAGAGATCGGCCCATATTATTACAATCGCGGCCTTTATGACGCCCAAGCCTTACTCAGCAAGCGAATCGATGAGGTCGGCGAGGCGATAATCGACCTTGAAAAGCCAACCGAGTTTTTAAAGTAGCGTCGCCGGCTTACTCGATGCCGATTTGCCTGGCCCAGTCGGAATAGAGCCGTGTGCGCCGTTCCGCCATTTCGTCCTGGCTGGGCGGGTTTTCCGCGTAGCTAAAAGTCACCCCGGTTCCCTCGATGATGCGGTTCATATAGTTGAAAAGCGCCGCAACCTGCACGGCGTCAAACAGCGCGCGCTCAGACCAGCCGGCGTCATAGACCGCCTTCGCGTCGGCCGGCGTCAACTTTGACGGCAGGTCCTTGAGCTTAGCGACATATTTAAGGAGCGGTTTCAGCTTTTCATCGACGCCTGAGCTGTCGATATTTTTCACCATCGCATCGATGACGGTCTCGTCAATGCCGAAGGCTTGCGCATAAATTTTGTGCGACCCAAAGCAAAAACTGCAAGCGTTAAGGCCTGATGTAAAAGCGGCGATCAGTTCCCGTTCTGCAATGGTCAAGGGGCTGTCGCCGCGCAACAGGAGGTCGTGATAGGCAAGCACCGGCCTCACGCATTCGGGGAATTTCTTGTAAACATCGGAAAGATGCGGATTGTCCGGCAGGCTCGGAAACAGGGACATGACTGATACCATTCTATTGAAAACTAAGACGATGAGCGCGTCGGCTAAAGCCGTTCTCCGGCCAGATAGCGGGCGACATCGATATAGTCGATGACCAGCGAGGTTGCATCGGTGACAAAAACGGCGGCCAGCCATTTGCCTGACAGCGCTGACAGGCTCCATTGCTGGCGCCGCGACCACAGGTAAACCATCAGCGGCGTCCAGAACGCCACATGCGCCAGCCCCAAGATGCGCTGAAAGCCGAACTGGCCATAAAGCCAGCCCATGAACAGCGCCGCGGCGATAATCGCCCCCAGCACCCATTTCGCCTCCGGCCTGCGGATGAAAAGAACCGCGCCGGCGAAATTCACCAGCACCATCCAGCCGACCCAGGCTTGCAGCCATAGGGGTTGCATCATGATCGCGGCGTTAAGCGATAGCGAGTCTGCGACGGTCGCCCCGATGAAATCCGGCATTATCGCCCCTTCCTGGTTGCGTATTATCGATCAATAAACAAAGTTTGATTGTTTGTGAACGATCTTAGCAGTCATGGCGCCAGAGCGCTAATACGTCGTTTTTCGCGTGTCGAATCACCAGAACTTCTAACGTCACAGCAGAATTGTTTACCCATGCGGTGTGGCGTTTATTGTGAGAATTTTTTTCACTGCAAATTTGCGCCACTCATCAGCATCTTAAACCAATTGCGGCAAATGTTAGGCAAAGATCGGGACAAGTTGCAGTTCGCAAAGGCCGCATCTTGCTGTATATTTTCTGCATCGTTTTTGGAACACGAAACGAAATATTAGGGCCCTTTGCATTAACCTTGTTTTGCGCGCTGCGTATGGGCGCCGGGGACAGGTACATTAGCGTAGGGCGTATCGCGGGTAAGAGAGCGGAGAGCACGAAAGACAAAGCATTTTAACCGAATCGGCGAACGGCGAAATGACGTATCGATGTCACAATGAAGCGATCAACGGGCGGGAGCGATATTCCCGGCTTGCACGGTCTTGCTTCGCCGAGCGCAGACCCCACATCTTGTTCAAGGATTTTTTTGAAAAGGGTGGAACGGTAGCGATGTTTTGGCGCGCCTTAACCGGCGAAGGCGAGTTTGGCAAAAACGAAGGTGGGCGCTGGGTCATTACGACCGGCGCTTTTTTTGTTTCCAATAGCGGCGGAATGCAAGGGTCCGGTGCGTAAACAGTGAGCGTGGCGATTATGATGGACGAAAATCTCGACATATTTGACGCTTTTTCAGAAAGCTATCAGCGGGTAAAGCAGGAGGCGATGAGCCTGCGCGATTACCTGCTCGCGGCGCGCGATGATCCGATGCTTTATGCCAGCGCGGCCGAACGCATGCTATCGGCGATCGGCGAGCCGGAGATGATCGATACGTCGAAGGACCCTCGCCTGGCGCGGATTTTCTTTAACCGCACGATCCGCCGCTATAAGGCTTTTGATGGGTTCTACGGCATGGAGGACACGACCGAACGTATCGTTTCATTCCTCCGCCACGCCGCGCAGGGCCTCGAAGAAAAACGCCAGATTCTTTATCTGCTCGGGCCGGTTGGCGGCGGCAAGTCATCGCTTGCCGAACGCCTTAAAGATTTGATGGAAACCTATCCGATTTATGTGTTGAAGGCGGGCGATGAAATCTCGCCGGTGTTTGAAAGCCCGCTTGGTCTCTTCCAGTCAGACAAGTTGAAAAGCCTGCTCGAAGAAAAATACAATATCGAACAGCGCCGCCTCACTGGGTTGATGAGCCCCTGGGCGGTAAAACGCCTCGATGAATTTGGCGGGGATATTTCAAAATTCGAAGTCGTGCGCATGCTGCCGTCGAAGCTGCGCCAGATTGCGATTTCCAAAACCGAGCCGGGCGACGAAAACAACCAGGACATTTCCGCGCTGGTCGGCAAGGTTGATATTCGAAAACTTGAGCATTTCAGCCAGGACGATACCGACGCTTATTCCTATTCCGGCGGATTGTGCCGCTCCAATCAGGGGCTTTTGGAATTTGTCGAGATGTTCAAGGCGCCGATCAAAGTATTGCATCCGCTGCTCACCGCGACGCAAGAGAGCAACTATATCGGCACCGAAGCGCTGGGTCCCATCCCATTCCAGGGCATTATTCTGGCCCACTCCAATGAGAGCGAGTGGAAGCAGTTCCGCAATAACAAAAACAACGAAGCCTTCCTTGATCGGATTAACGTCATCAAGGTGCCCTATTCTCTGCGGGTGACCGAAGAGCGCAAGATTTATGAAAAACTTCTAGCAAGCTCGGAATTATCCGATGCGTCCTGCGCCCCGGAAACGCTCGGCTTGCTGGCGCGATTCTCGGTTCTGACGCGTCTTAAAGAACATGAAAATTCAAACCTTTATTCGAAGTTGCGGATCTATGACGGCGAAAAACTGAAAGACACCGATCCCAAAGCCAAGTCGCATCAAGAATATCGCGACGCCGCCGGCATGGACGAAGGCATGGACGGCATATCGACGCGGTTTGCCTATAAAGTCCTGTCGGAAACGTTCAATTTTGACACCGACGAGGTTGCCGCCGATCCGGTGCATATGATGTATGTTTTGGAAACCGCCATCAAGCGCGAACAATTCCCCGACGAGACTGAAAAGAAATATCTCGATTTCATCAAGTCGGAATTGTCGCAGCGTTATGCTGACTTTATCGGCAAGGAAATTCAAAAAGCCTACCTTGAGAGCTATGGCGAGTACGGACAAAACCTGTTTGACCGTTATATTTCCTATGCTGATGCATGGATTGAAGACCAGGACTTTAAAGACCCCGATACTGGCCAGCTGCTTGATCGGGGAACCCTGGATGGCGAGTTGTCAAAAATCGAAAAACCGGCGGGGATTGCAAACCCCAAAGACTTCCGCAACGAGGTTGTAAAATTCGCCTTGCGCGCCAGAGCCAATAATGAGGGCAACAATCCCGCCTGGACGTCCTATGAGAAGCTGCGCAACGTGATTGAAAAACGCATGTTCTCGCAAGTTGAGGATTTGCTCCCGGTTATTTCTTTCGACTCCCAGAAAGATTCCGACACTGCGGCCAAGCACGAAAATTTCGTCTCGCGCATGACCGAACGCGGGTATACGCCGCGTCAGGTGCGCCGACTTGTAGAGTGGTATATGCGCGTGAATAAGGCAGGATGATAATAGGGATTAGGGTTTCGAGATTGGGGATGCGTGAGAACAACCCGATCCCGGCCCCTTAAATCCCTGGAACCGAATATGGCCTTTTCTCATTTCATTGATCGGCGCAAAAACCCTAAAGGGAAATCGCTCGGCAATCGCCAGCGTTTCCTCAAACGCGCGCGGGCGCAAATCAAAGAAGCGGTGAATAAATCCTTGCGCGACCGGTCGTTGAAGGAAATTGAAAAAGGCGAAAAGATTTCGATACCGTCGAAATCAACAGCCGAGCCGCGCTTTCGCCTCGATCCGGAAACCGGCAAGCGCGAAATGGTGCATCCCGGCAACAAGGAATTCGGCAAAGGCGACAAGATTAAAAAACCGCCCAAAGGCGGCGGCAAGGGCAAGGGAAAGAAGGCTAGCACTGATGGCGACGGCGAAGACGCCTTTCAGTTCACGCTGACGCAGGACGAATTCCTCGACATTTTCTTTGAAGATTTGGAGCTGCCGAACCTTGTCAAGCGCTCGCTTAAAGAAATCAAAGCAACGGCCTATAAGCGCGCGGGCATTACCGTTTCCGGCTCGCCCACCAATATGAATTTAATCCGCACCATGCGCAACGCCCATGGCCGGCGCCTGGCGCTGCATCGCCCCTCGACCCGGGAGATGAACGAGTTGAAAGAAGGTCTGTTTGCGCTTGAGCGCATTGCGCAGCCAAGCGACGAAGAAATAGCGCTAAGAAAAGACATCATCGCAAAGCTGGAAGCGATGGAGAGCCGGCGCCGCTGGGCGCCGTTCATCGACCCGCTCGATGTGCGCTTTAACGCCTATGAGCCAACGCCGGTGGAAACTACCGCCGCGGTTATGTTCTGCCTTATGGATGTCTCGGGCTCCATGGGCGAGCGCGAAAAAGATCTCGCCAAGCGGTTTTACATGCTGCTCTATCTGTTCTTGAAACGCCGCTATGAGCGCGTTGAAATTGTGTTTATTCGCCACACCCACCACGCAGAAGAGGTCGACGAAGAAACGTTTTTCTATTCGCGCCAGTCCGGCGGCACGGTGGTGTCGACCGCGCTTGATAAAATGCTCGAAGTCCAGCGCGCTCGGTTTGCCGCCCATGAATGGAATATTTATGTTGCGCAAGCGTCAGTCGGGTTCACGCAATCGGGCGACGCCAAACGCTGTGTTGAGATTTTAAACGAGGCCATCATGCCGATTTCTCAATATTACGCCTATATCGAAATTCTCGACGAGCGCGAGCTGGAAGTGTTTTCAAACGAGGATTCCGGCGCGGAGCTGTGGCGCGCCTATCGGACATTCGCGCCAGCCTGGGATAATTTTGCGCAAACCCGCATCGCCAGGCCGCAAGATATATTTCCGGTGTTCCGTGAGCTGTTTTCAAAAAACAAACGCGAGGCGGCGTGATGGAAGCGGCGGTTGAAAAACAGAGCCTCATCTTCGATGACGCCGATTGGGATTTTGACGTCCTTCAGCGCACGCTTGAAGCGATTGAAGAGATTGCGCTTAACGATCTAAAACTCGATATCTACCCAAACCAGATCGAGATCATTTCCTCTGAACAAATGCTCGACGCCTATTCGTCACACGGCATGCCATTGATGTATAAGCACTGGTCGTTCGGCAAGCATTTCGCGCGCGACCAGATGATGTATCAAAAAGGCTATTCCGGCTTAGCTTATGAAATCGTCATCAATTCCAATCCTTGCATCGCTTATCTGATGGAAGAAAACACCATGGCCATGCAGGCGCTGGTGATGGCGCATGCGTCTTTCGGGCATAATCATTTTTTCAAGAACAATTATCTCTTTCGTCAGTGGACGGATGCAGAAGGCATCTTGCCCTATCTCGACTTTGCGAAAAAGTATATCGCTAAATGCGAGGATGAATATGGGTTTGAGGAGGTTGAAGCGATCCTTGACGCCTCGCACGCGTTGATGGACCAGGGCGTTTTTCGCTACTCCCGCCCGCCGCGGCTTTCTGATGCGGATCGGATGGCGAAACTGGCCGCGCGCGCCGAACATGAAGAGCTGACCTTTAACGACATCTGGCGCACTCTGCCGAACACGGAAGAAGACGAAGAGGAAAAAGAAGAGCGCCAGGCCGAAGTGCGCAACATCAAGCTGCCGGAAGAAAACCTTCTTTATTTCATTGAAAAAGCCTCACCGGTGTTGCGCCCATGGCAGCGCGAGCTGGTTCGGATTGTGCGCAATGTGGCGCAATATTTCTATCCGCAGAAACAGACCAAGGTGATGAACGAAGGCTGCGCAACCTTCGTGCATCATTACATTATGATGGAGCTATATAATCGCGGCGCCATAGGCGAGGGCGCCATTTTGGAATTTCTGCATTCGCATTCATCAGTAGTGTTCCAGCCGGATTTCGACGATCCGCGCTATTCCGGGCTTAACCCTTACGCGCTTGGTTTTGCGATGATGCAAGACATCAAGCGGATATGCGAAGAGCCCAAAGCCGAAGACCGCGAGTGGTTTCCGGAGATTGCAGGCTCGGGCGACTGGCGCGAAATTTTGAAAGACGCCTGGGCCAATTACCGCGATGAAAGCTTTATTCTACAATATTTGTCGCCAAAAATAATGCGCGATTTTCATCTCTTCGCGATTGCCGACAACGCCAAAGAAACCCATGTGGAAGTTTCCGCCATTCATGATGATCTGGGCTACAGACGGGTGCGCGAACGCCTGGCGGCGATGTATGATATCGGCATGCATGAGCCAAATATTCAAGTCATCGCCGCGGCGTTGGAAGGCGATCGCAAATTGACGCTGCAACATAGAGTGCATGACGGCCGCAAATTGAACGAAGATACAAAAGACGTAATCCTCACCCATATTGAGACTTTGTGGGGGCACGAAGTAAAGCTCGAAGAAACAGACGCTTAGGGCGCCCTATACGCGAATGCCGGGGGCTGTTGCGGCGCAAGATTTACATAAACCTTCATGTGTGAAAAGCTTCGCCTGGTGGGGCGAGATCTGGATGCTGAACGTTTTGTAACGGCGTCTGTATTTATTGGTTCAATCTAATTTATCCGCACCCATATTGACGCCAGCGATATGCTGGCAATCGTTGCGTATTCATGCATGTGAACAACTCACTCAAAGAGGTGTATTATGTCATTACTGAATAAGTGCATTGCTATCGTCGGCGCGGTTGCGCTTGCGGCGCTTCCGGCTGTTGCTCAAGATGAAAAATCAATGAGCATGATCAGCGTCATCCAACTTGATCCATCAAAGGCGAAACAATTTGATGAGGCGTGGGGAAATATTCGTGAGATCGCCATGGAAAATGGCTATCCCTATGCCGAGCTCGCCGGCGGCTGGCGCAACGAACGCTGGATACTGACGCCGGTAAAAAATTATGCAGAAGTTGACGCTGTCTTTGCCGCGCGCGAAGCGGTTTCGGATGCGGGCGGGAAAAAGTACAGAAAAGCGATTGCAAATTTTGTCGGCGCGATGGTGGATTCTATAACATTCTTCACCGTAGGTGATCCGGAGCTTTCCTATACGCCGGATGGCGCGCCAGAAGGCAATTTCATGGAAATTGATACATTCCGTTTCCGCTATGGAGCCGAGGATGAGATGAAATCTATTTTGGTGGATTACAAAGCCTTGATGGAGGGAAAGGCGGTTCCTTATGGCTATCAGGTAAGCTGGGACGGCATTGGCTCGCAGGGTAATTCAGTTACCATTGTTACTTACGCGCAAAATGCTGTTGCAATGGCGGAGGCCAACGCCGCCATAGAGGCAATGCTCGATGGTGATGATGCGGCTGACGCGATCTTTGAGCGGTATACAAATATCGCTACCGGGTCAGAGACTATCCACAGCCTGTTTGATCCTGACGCCTCAATGAACATGCCTACGGGAGAATAACAGGCAGTTGCGAGCCGACGAAGGATCAGCCCTCGCCCGGTTCTTCGTCGGTTTGTTGGTCTCTGCCGAAATTTGGCGACGCGGTTTCTTGTCCGGCCTCAACAATCGCATGGCGCAATGCCCGACCGCGCTCAAAGGCGGCGTGGAGCGCCTTGCCGTCGCCCCAGCGGATGGCGCGCTGCATGACCGCCAGCTCTTCAGAGAAGCGGCCGAGCACTTCGAGCACCGCTTCGCGGTTATTCAAAAACACATCGCGCCACATCACCGGATCGGACGCGGCAATGCGGGTGAAATCACGAAATCCGCCAGCAGAATATTTGACAACTTCGCCCGCCGCCACCGATTCAACATCATCGGCTGCGCCGACAAGCGTGAACGCGATGAGGTGCGGCAGATGGCTGGTGACCGCCAGCGCCAGATCGTGATGGGCGGCGTCCATGATATCGACATCCGCCCCGACAGCGCGCCAAAGCGCGGCCACTTTGTCGACCGCGGCGCCATAGGCCTCGTCGCTGCGTTCAAGCGGGGTGAGGATGCACCAGCGCTCCTCAAACAAAGACGCAAAGCCTGCCTCCGGTCCGGATTGTTCTGTCCCCGACACAGGGTGGGAGGGAACAAACAACAACCGCTCGGGCAATGTCGCCGCCGCCGCCGCGATGACGCCTTTGACCGAGCCGGCGTCGATGATGATGGCGCCGTCGCGCGCATGTTTACCAAGGCCTGCGACAATCTCGTCGATGGCGCCGACCGGCGTTGCGACAATGATGAGATCGGCGTCGCTGACGCCCTGTTTTAACGATGCGGCTGGGTGGTCGATTAAATTTAGGGCGGTCGCGCGCGCTAATACGTCCGCGTCTTGGTCTATGCCGATGATTCTGTCAGCGAGACCGCGTTCACGCAGCGCCAAGGCGAGCGATGAGCCGATCAGCCCAATGCCGATAATGGCCGTGCAGTTGAAATGAGGCGGGGTTTGTTCGGTCATGAGATTAACTACCGGGAAATTTTCTGGCGAGGAGCTCAATAAATTTTCGGTTGGCGTCTTTGTCGCCAATCGACACGCGTAAATAGTCGCCCAATTTATAAGCCCCCATCTCGCGAACGATAACGCCCTCGGACCCTAAAAAGGCTTGAATATCTTTGGCGTTGAGGCCTGCTGTGCTGGGAAATTTTACTAAAATAAAATTACCAAAGCTTGGCGCAAATTCCAGCCCCATAGCCGCGAGGCGGCCCGCCATCCAGTCGCGCTGCTCGCAGGTAAAGGCGCGGTTGCGGGCCACAAAGTCCTGATCGTCCAGCGCCGCAAGGCCTGCCGCTTGCGCTGGCAGGGTTACATTAAACGGCCCGCGAATACGGTTTAAAACATCCGCCACCGCCGGCGGGCAATAGCCCCACCCCAGGCGCAAGGCGGCGAGGCCGTAAATTTTCGAAAAAGTTCGTGTCATGACAACATTATCGAACCGGGCAACAAGCCGCTCGCCGCCATTATAGTCAGGCTGCTCCATAAATTCCGCATAGGCCGCATCGATGACTAGCAAAACATCGTCGCGCAGGCCTTGCCGGAGGCGAAGCAGCTCGGTCTCAGGAATATAGGAGCCGGTCGGGTTGTTGGGATTGGCGACAAACATTATACGGGTCCGGTCATCGACCAGGGCGAGCATCGCATCAATGTCAGTGGTAAGGTTTGTCTCTTTAGCAAAACGCGGTTCCGCGCCGCAGGACTTGGCCGCCAAAGCGTAGACTAAAAACCCGTGATCGCTCTGAATGATATTGTCGCCCTCGCCGACATAGGCCTTGGTGAGGAGTTGCAAGATTTCGTCCGAGCCGGCGCCGCAGACGATGCGCGAGGCGTCGAGACCGTAGACTTCAGCGATTTTGTCGCGCAGCGACGTTGAGCCGCCATCGGGGTAGGAAAATAAATCGCCGGCGGCGTCATTATAGGCGCTGATGGCTTTCGGGCTGGCGCCAAGCGCGGACTCGTTCGACGACAGCTTGAATATCCTGGCGGCGCCCGGCGCGGAGGATGCGCCGGGGACATAAGGCTTGATATCGAGAATGCCGGGGCGGGGCTGCGGCGTGGTCATGAGGTTGAAGTCTTTCTTTCTACGCCTTGCCTATAGCCGCTGCGTGTGGCGTCATTCAACCCGGGCGCGGCGAGCGCCGGTCTGATGGCGCGCACTCTGGCGCTTCGCACCAGGCCCACCGGCGCCATCATCTCTTTGGTCGCCTCAACCAGAAGCGCCCCCGACAGGCCGGGCCACACCCGCGAGCCGGCGCGCTCCCACGCCTTTGCCGCCCGCAGCAAAAACCGCGCGCGAAACGGTGGGAAATACAACGCCCGGCTCCAGGCAGTGGCGCGGAACATTGCGCCTTCCAAAAGCGTGTTGAGCTGGCGTTTGAGGTAAGGCCGCCCGGCGGCAAACGGTGTCGTGTCAATCATCGACCATAAGCCCCGGCGATGGGAGGCGACGATTATCACCCGACCATCATCAGCCAGAACCCGCCAAACCTCGCGCATCAGTCTGTTTGCGTCCGGCGCCTCTTCCAGTCCGTGTACGATCAATATGCGGTCAAGCGAGGCGTCGGGCAGCGGCCAGTGATGCTCCCCGACCAGGCTGGCGCAATTGCGCCCGTCAGCGGGCCAGCGGATGACGCCTTGCCCGCCCGGGGCGAGGGCGAGGCGCCGTGTGGCGGCGGGAAACAGCTCCAGATAGGGATTGGCGTAGCCGAACCCGGCGATGGCGAGCCCGGCGCCGTCGCCCCAGGCCTGGGTAAGGTGGGCGCTGATAAAATTCTGCGTCGCCTCGCCAAGGGCGGTTCGGTAGAATTCGTGAAGGTCTAAAATATCGGTGCGCATTGCCTAGTTTCCAGCCAGCCGGCCATCTTATATGCTAAACTCTATAGCAAATCGTCTAAGAGTTCATATGCGGGAGTTTAAGGTAATCGATGCCCATTGAAATTCGACAATTCGCATGCCTTGCCGACAATTACGGCTATCTCATTCGCGACAGTGAAACCGGCGATGTCGCCGCCATTGATACGCCTGATGCGGGCGCAATTAACAGCCAGCTTGATGCGGCCGGGTGGCGCCTCACGCATATTTTGAACACCCATCACCATTGGGACCATGCCGGCGGCAATCTGGCGCTGAAGGACAAATGGGGCTGCGAAATTATCGGCCCGAAAGCTGAAGCGGCGCAAATACCGGGGCTGGATGTTGCGGTCGGCGATGGCGACGTGGTGATGCTCGGCGCGTCGCGCGCCACCGTTTACGATACGCCCGGCCATACGTCTGGCCATATCATTTTTCATTTTGCCGAAGATGGCGCCGCTTTTGTCGGCGATACGATTTTTGCCATGGGGTGTGGGCGGTTGTTTGAGGGAACGCCAGCGCAAATGTGGGCGTCGCTGTCAAAAATTGCCGCCCTGCCGGCGCAAACAAAACTTTATTGCGCCCATGAATATACGCAAAGCAACGCCGCCTTCGCGCTCAGTGTTGACCCGGCCAATGAACAATTGCAATCGCGCGCCCGCGCGGTGGACCGCCTGCGCGCGGAAGGAACGCCGACCATCCCGACCGATGTGGCGATTGAATTGCAGACCAATCCATTTCTGCGCGCCGACGAGCCGGGCCTGCAAGCCGCCCTTGGCATGAGCGGCGCCAGTGCGGTTGAGGTGTTTGCTGAAACCCGCCGGCGCAAGGACAGCTTTTAGCCGGCAATATCCTCACCCGTGCGAGCCGCCCTTGTCGAGAGGCGGGCACTGTTCCATCCGCCGATAGAAATCCGCCAGCGTTTTTCCGCGTTCCACGCGGAAGCTGGCGCCGGTTTCCTTCATGCGGACAATTCTATCAAGGCGGAACATGCGAAAATCATTGCGCAACTCGCACCAGCTGACCAGCGTCCAGACCTTGCCCCAAAACCACAGGCCGAGCGGACGCACCACGCGCTTGGTCGGATTGTCCTCCACATCCTTGTAAGACAGGGAGAGCGGTGCGCGCTGTTCAACGGCCTTTTCAATCGCATCAATCCTGGCGCGGATAACCGGTGTCATTTCCGGCGCGACGGCGTGAATTTCAACCCTTGCGGCGCGGCTGCGCGCCTCGTCCGGCAGCACCGTTTCAATCTTCACCAACGCTTCTTCAGCGGCGCGCGCCATATCCGCTCCGCCCCAGGCGCGTATCAGCCGGGCGCCGGCGACCAGCGCGACGATTTCATCGCGGGTGAACATCAGCGGCGGGAGGTCATAGCCGTCGCGCATCAAATAACCGACGCCCGCCTCGCCGTCGATCGGCACGCCGGAGCCCTGAAGGTCGGCGATGTCGCGATAAATTGTTCGTTCGGAAACCTCCAGCCACTCGCCAAGCTGCGCCGCGGTAACGAGCCGACCGCCTCTAAAATATTGCACGATTTGAAAAAGCCGGTCGGCGCGTCTCATTGGTGCAGTTCCTTTATCTGGAAAAGACGCTGATGGAATTTCCATCAGGGTCAAGACAATAGGCAAACCGTCCGGCGGGGATGGTTCTCACATCCGAAAGAACTTTTCCGCCGGCTTGTGTCACCCGTTCCAGCGCGGTCTCAAGTTTGTCAGGGGAAGCGAAGTGAACCGTCGCGCCGGTCCCCTCTATTGCCGGCTTGCCGGGATAAAGATGCCCGGCGACGCCGCCCGGCTGCGCCGTCGGAAAAATCGCCTTCGCATTGGGGCCGCTCTCGTCTTTGTTCAGATCTACTGCAAAAACCTTGCTGTAAAAACCCATCGCCCGGTCAAGGTCAGTAACCGGGATTTCGGCCCAGACGGTAAAATGTTCAGGGGGTACGCTCATTGAGATGCTCTCCGTAAAGTTGTTGATGCGGCGACCATCGCACAGGCCTCCTGACAACCTTCTGTCAGGAGAGGAGATACTCGCGGCGACTAAAGACGATCATCAATGCCGCTATCGTCTGAATGAAACGCCAGCGCCATCAGACCGACCGCCAACCCAATCGTTAAAACAACGCCCATAAACATCGCGAAAATAATGTGCGGGCTGGCGCTGAAAAACTCAAAGCGAAAGATCGCCGAAAACACCGCCATGATCGCAGCCAGGAGGCCTGAGCAAATCCAAAAGAACCGTACGGTTTTCTTCGTGCTTTTTTTTCGACGTTTATCGCTTGATTCATAAGTCATTTAGCAAACCTCGCCGCTATTGTGGCGGCATACAATCCCGGGAGCTGGGGGTTAATGAGGTCTGATTGGGGTGGCCCGAACAATAACTTCTTAATCAATGCCGCTAACCTCTTTAGCTCTGGCATTGGAAATTTCGGGCTGTTAAAAAAACACATATTAAATACGACCTTGAGAAGGTTACAAAAATAGCAATAACCGCAAATGCGTTATTCAGAAGTTTTTTGATTTTTAGCTTTTGCCCAAGGTAGGAATGGCTGTCGCCGCCCAAACAAATAGGGGCCTTTTATTCCGCCGTTTTTTATGATCTCCCCACATGTCGCTTCAATCTCCTTCAACGCTTGCTCAACGCGCGGCGCTATCGGGTCTTCTTCTGCCATACCTTCCCAAAATATTGCCTCGCGGCGATTGATGCGTTCAAGATGTTGTTCATATTCTTCTTGTGTTTGGAAATGATCTCTGGGCCATAGTCGCGCGAGCGCGCGCGCGGCAGCCGTTACTTCGTGAGTAATCTTGTTGAGATTGATGAAGGGAGCCGCTTCATCTTTTCCAATAATAGCCATGAAGCGATAGCGCATAGCATGGAGTCGATTGAATAATTCGCTCCGATCATTGTACCGCTTGAATACAACATAAGCATTTTTTCTGGCTTGGAATTGGGCGTCGCTTTCGTTTTCACCGCGTTCTACATCTTCAGTTTCACTGGAATAAGAAAAAGGATGGCGTATTGCGCCGATAGCGTCCGCCGCTTCATAGAAGGCAGCTAGTGTGTCTTCGGCTAATTCGATTCTTCGTTTTCCTATATGTTCGCGCCGCCATGCGTTAATCCCATATATAGCGGTGAGAATTGCGACAAACGTCGCAAGCGGCGTTAACGCTGACAATATTCCATTAATCATCGCTTATGCTGTCCATCGATACACTTCTTTAAGTCTGGAGCGGATGGAGGGAATCGAACCCTCATCTTAAGCTTGGGAAGCTTCTGCTCTACCTTTGAGCTACACCCGCGCGACCCGCGAGATGTCGCGCCAAAGGCGAAAAAGGTCAAGCGGGCGAGAAAACCTCGGCCCGGACGCGAAAAGGCCTCGACGGGGCTTGCAAATCTCTCCAAAAATTCATCTGCATTGCGCCCGGGCCGTCATATTCTCGCCCGTGCAGATGATTTTATGTAGACGCCGGCCCAGCGCTCATCGCGCCTTTGCGCCGGCATGGAAAGGAGGCCGGATATGTTGAAACGGCTCATTGGAATTCTGGGCGCTGTGTGTATCGCATTCGCCCTTGCGCTCGCCCCCGCTGCGGCCAAGTCGAAACGGGAAAAAGCCGAAAGGCTGATCAATAAGGCGGCCGATACGGTTGCCTATTTCGCCAATGACAAGGCGTTTGAACCGCTATGGGATTTGTCGAAGGACGCCAAGGCGATGGTGATCATGCCGTCATCGACACGCGGCGGGTTCATGTTCGGCGCTTCGGGCGGTAATGCGGTCATGGTTGCGCGCAATGAAGACGGCAGCTGGTCGGAGCCGACCTTCTTCACCATTGGCTCGGTGTCGTTCGGTTTTCAAATTGGGCTTGAGCGCTCTGAGGTGATCCTTGCGGTAATGACCCAGCGCGGCATGGAGCAGCTGTTATCGACCTCGGTAAAACTCGGCGCCGATCTGAGCCTGGCGGCCGGGCCGATCGGCGGCGGCGCCAAGGCGCAAACCGTTGACGTGCTCGCCTTTTCCCGTTCGCGCGGGCTTTATGGCGGCGTCAGTCTTGAGGGCGCCCTGTTGAAGGCGCGCCATAGCTGGAACCGGGATTATTACGCCGCTGATGTCAGTCCGGCGGATATTATATACCGCCAGAAAGTCGTGCGGCCGAATTCAGCGGTTCTGCAAAACGCGGTCTGGGCGCTCGCCAATCGCGACCAGCCGGCTCTTGTGGCGCCTTTGCAGCCAGTGATGATTGACCCGGTGACCGGCGAGCCTTTGCCGGCGCAGCCTCAATATGATGATGATGCGGTCTATGGCGCCCCGCTGGAGCCGATTGGCGATCAATAGGCTAGCCGGGCGCGGATAGCGCCGATCAACAAAACTTGAACGCCCGCCGGTTGCCGCCGGCGGGCGTCAGCGCGCATGGTGGCGGGCTGATATAACAAGACGGATCCGATTATGGCCGATGGCGATGCGGCGGCGCGCGCGCAGTTCAGCGCGGCGGCGCCCGGAAAATTTCAGCACCCGGATGTTACCGCCGACGGTGCGCCGCGGGCTGAGGTTGCGTTTGATCGGCTGGAGACTTTGTGGGTCAACACCGGCACAATGTGCAATGTTGAATGCGCCCATTGCTATATCAAATCATCGCCGTCCAATGACCGCCTGGTTTATTTGACCGCCGATGAATTGGCGCCGTTTCTGGTTGAGGCGCGCGCGGTGGGCGCCCGCGCGGTTGGGTTTACTGGCGGCGAGCCGTTTATGAACCCGCAAATGCTGGCGATGGCGACAGCCGCGCTCGGCCATGGGTTTGAGGTCTTGATCCTTACCAACGCCATGCGCCCAATGATGCGTGAACAGATAAAAACCGGCCTCATCGCCTTGCGCGACGACTATGGCGCGCGGCTGAAATTGCGCGTCAGCCTCGATCATTTCCTGCCGGCGCGTCATGACCATGAGCGCGGGGCGGGCAGTTTCGACGTCGGCATGGAAGGGCTGTGCTGGCTTGCGGCGAACGGTTTTTCTATCTCGCTCGCCGGACGCACGCTGTGGGGCGAGAGCGAGGGCGAAATGCGCGCCGGCTTTGCCAGGCTGTTTCAGGCTAATGGGCTGAAGCTCGATGCGAACAATCTATCGGATCTGATATTTTTCCCGGAAATGGACGAGACAGCGCCCGTCCCCGAAATCACCACCGCGTGCTGGGACGTCCTCGGTAGGGACCCGCGCCAGGTCATGTGCGCGTCGGCGCGCATGATAGTCAAACGCAAAGGCGCGTCCGCGCCAGTGGTTCTGGCCTGCACGTTGATTGCCTATGATGCGGCGTTCGAGCTCGGCGCCAGCCTTGATGAGGCGGCCAGGCCGGTCAAACTCAACCACCCCCATTGCGCAAAGTTCTGCGTGCTTGGCGGGGCGAGTTGTTCGGGCTAGAGCATTTCCAAGCGAAGTGGGAACCGGTTCGCGTGAAGGAAATGCGACCAAATAATAACTTAGGGCGGGCGATGACGGATAAATCGGACGGCGCACCTCGCGAAATAGCCTTGGAAGCCCGCACCATAGCGGGCGAAAAACTGTTCTCGCCTTCGGCTGCGCGTAACCGTGACGCAATCCGCGATGTGGTGTTGGCGGTGATGCCGAGCGAGGGACAAATCCTCGAGATTGGCGGCGGCACTGGCGAGCATGGCGTCCATATGGCCGCCGCGGCGCCGGGGTTGGTCTGGCATAGCGGCGATCCCGACCCCGCCTCGCGCGCATCAATCGCCGCGTGGATAAAGGACGCCGGCCTCGCCAACCTCAAAGGCCCGCACGCGATTGACGTGACGGCTGATGACTGGGGCGTAGAAGCCGGCGCGCCGCTTGATGGGGTGGTCTCGTTCAACATGATCCACATCGCGCCATTCGCCGCAGCGACAGGGCTTTTCGCCGGCGCCGGGCGGGTGTTGAAGCGCGGCGGGATCTTGTTTCTTTACGGGCCGTTTACGCGCGCGGGCGTTCATAGTGCGCCCTCCAACGTGGCCTTCGACGCCAGCCTTAAATCTCGTGATGCGCGCTGGGGCGTTCGTGACCTGGAGCACGATCTGGCGCCGTTGGCGCAGAAAAATGCGTTTGCGCGCGAGGCGATTGTCGAGATGCCGGCCAATAATCTCTGTGTAATTTTTCGAAAACAATAATACCGCGCTGAATTTTCAGGCGCAATTTTCCCCCGCATATCGGTTTAAAAATTGTGGAAAAGTTTTGATCGACGCGGCGCGGTAAGTTGGTATCCTGACAATACTTCGCGGCCCTTTGAGACAATGTGTTGTGTTTGCCTAGCAGCAGGTTGGACGGGAAAACGGAGTGATGTGCTAGCCGGAGGCGACGCTCAGACGCCATTCGGTACAGCGGAATAAAGGTGAATTCCGCCGGACATCTGACGAAGCTGAGTGCTTCGGCCTTGGAACTGGCGCTCGCAAGAGCGAAAGGGAAAAGGACCCGGTATCGTCGTGTACAGCGGGTCAAGCTGTGGATCGGCGCGCGGCATCGATTGCAATGAGGGCGCAAGCCTTTGTTGGAAGAGGTGAGGCGGATCTGGAGGACGCGGGAGTGTTGGATATGACGGCGGTTATATTCAAAGCCCGCGCCCGAAAGGTCTAGCGGCGGAAGACGTAAGCTGCAAAGCGTGCGTTTAACCGAAGCTTCGAGGAACATTCAAGTTCTCACTGGATTGGGGTGTCCTTCGAATTTTCGCGAGAGCGGAAGAAAGGGAGCAGCTTTTGTTGCTCCCTTTTTCTTTGTTTTCGCTCGCGGCTAATCCTCGCTTCGCCCCCATGGCTCAAGAGGGGGCCTGCGCGGGCGCGGCGCATTCGCGGTCCGCGCGCGAAGGCGCGCTCATTATGGCTCGACCGCATTCGCGGTCGGGGCGCAGTCGCGCCCTTCACATCAATCGGCCATCTTGGCGCGCAAATAAATATTTTTACGGACATTGCCGTGGCGCTGCGCGGAGCCTACCTTCCGGCCAAATTCCCCACCCATCACGGAACATGGAGCATAGCGAAATGGCACATAGCGTCGCCGCCCTAACCCCCCAGGAAGCGGTCATCTATCTGATGGTCCTGACCTCGGCGTCTGACGGCGCCATCAAGGATGAGGAGCTGCGCACCATCGGCCGCGTGGTGCGGTCATTTCCGATGTTCGCAGAGGCCGATGAGCAAGGCCTGGTCGAGACCGCTGAGGCCTGCGGCGCCCTGATGTCGTCCGATGGCGGGCTGCACAAAGTGCTGGAGGCCGCCGCCGCAACCCTTCCCGCCCATCTTGGCGAGACCGCATACGCAGCGGTGGTCGATGTCGTCACCGCAGACGAAAATCTCGACATGACCGAAATCCGCGTCCTCGAACTCATTCGCAACGCACTCAAAATCCCCGATGACGGTGCCCAGGCGATTGAGCACGCCGCGCGGGCAAGACACATGACGATTGACGGGGTGAGTTAAGACCTTTCACGAAATCTGATTATGTCTGCACACAAAACGCGCATCATGTATATTGAGAGCAAGGCGGATGGGTTAAGCGGCCCAGCACAAATCGGCCGCGTCACTTTTTCCAAGTCAGGCAAGTCGCTCAGCTATGCTGGCCGAACCTTTGGTAAGCTAAAGGGGTCAGGTTTCAAAGCTAACTATTTCGATTTGGAAACGCACGAAGAGTTCTGGATTTCCGGCCCGCGAAAGGATGGTCTTGACCGTCTTTACCCGGAGAGTTCGAAGCCTGTAGAAATAGATGACGATGTCACCGAAGAATATTGGCGCGATATTCGTGGCGGCTAGCAGCCCATTACCGCAACAACACCCAACACACGCTCGCGATAATAAACGCCAGCAAGATATTCAGTATAAAGCCTTCCCGCGCCATCCGGGCGATGGAGACGCGGCCGGCGCCGTAAACGATGGCGTTGGGCGCGGTTGCGACCGGCAGCATGAAGGCGCAGGAAGCGGAGATCACCGCCGGGATCATCAACAGCTCCGGGGCGATGCCGGTTCCCGCCGCGACCGCCGCCAGGAGCGGCATCAACAGATTGGCGGTTGCGGTGTTTGAGGTCATTTCGGTGAGGAACGTCACCGACAGGCACAAGCCGAGGATCATCAAGAACACCGGCATATTGGCGAGCGTGGCGAGGCTATCGCCGATCAACAGGTCGAGCCCGCTCTGGCGGAAGGCGGCGGCGATGCATATGCCGCCGGCAAACAGGAGCAGCATCCCCCACGGGATATTGCTGGCGGACTTCCAGTCTAAAATGGCGCCGCCTTTGCCGTCGGGCACAAGAAACATGATGACGACGGCAAGGACGGCGACGGTGGAATCGCCCGCCTTGCTCATGCCGAGCGCGCCGGACCAGCCGCCAAAGGGTTCAACCCGTGTTACCCACAGAAAAATGGCGAAAGCAAAAACCATCAGGGTGCGGATTTCCGCCTTGCGCCATGGCCCGGGATCGGCGAGCGTCGGCGCCGTCACCCCGCCCATGCCCCGCGTCAGCCACACCCAGATTATCGGAATGCCGAGCGCGACAATTGGCAGGCCGATAGACATCCAGCGCGCGAAGGAAAACTCCTCACCGGTGGCGAGCAGATAGTTTTCCGCAAAAATCAGATTGGGCGGCGTGCCGATTAAGGTCGCGGTGCCGCCGAGCGAGGCTGCATAAGCGATGCCGAGCAGCAGCGGCACGGCGAGCTTTGGGTTGTCGGTGCGTGCAAGGATCGCCAGCGCCATTGTCGCCAGCATCAGCGTCGTTGCGGTGTTGGATATCCACATCGACAGCACCGCCGCCGCCAGCATAAAGCCGAGCACCAGCCGCCGCCCCGAGGCGCCAACCAGCTTGATCATGTAAAGCGCAAGCCGCTCATGGGCGCCCGATTTTTCCAGCGCCTTTGACAGCATGAACGAGGCCATCAACAAAACGATCACATAAGAGCCAAGCGCGGCTGCCGCCTGGCGCTGGTCGAGAACGCCGGCGAGCGGGAACAGCGCAAACGGAACCAGCGACGTCGCCGGGATCGGCAAAGCCTCGCTCACCCACCAGACTGCGGTCAGCGTGGTGATAGCGATGGTCCAGACAATGGCTTCGTCGAGGCCGTAGCTTTGCGAAATCAGCCCGGCGGCGGCGGCGGTGATCAGTCCGAGGAAGATGCGAAATGGTTTCATAGACGCCATTTGCCGGGAGTTGGCGGGCGCTGTCCAGATTGTGATGATGTGGGTTCGCCAAACCCCGCCATTTGCGGCTATAGTCGATGTGGGGCGTGAAACGGGAAATCCAGATGAAAAAGCTGCTGGCCGCACCGGCGATTATGATTGCCGCCGCTCTTGCAACGTTTTTTGCAGGCGCAGTAAGTTACGCCGAACCGGATGATGCGGCCTATGCGCTTTTCGTCTCCGGCGCTTTTGACGAAGCGGCCGAGGCGGCAGCGTCTGCTGGCGGCGCAGAAAATCTGGCGCTGGCGGCGCGGGCGATCAATGCCGAGGCCTATCTTGAGACCGACAACAAAGCCGCGCGCCGGCTCTCCAAGCGCGCCTTGAAATATGCCGAACAGGCGATTGAGGACAATCCCGTGCTGGTCGAGGGACATTTGCAGGCGGCGATCAGCTATGCGTTGCGCGGCGCGCGGATGTCGCCGGTGCGCGCGTTTTTGTCAGGCACCGCCGGCAAAGCGCGCAAGCTTCTCGACCATGCGCTGACGCTTGATCCTGAAAATGCGTGGGCGCTGTCAAGTTCCGGCGCCTGGCATCTGGAAGTCGCGCGCCGTGCTGGCGATGGCAGGTATGGCTCGGACCCGGCAGTGGGGTTTCAGCAATTCGCCGCCGCCCGCGCCGCACAACCGCAAAACCTGTTGATTGCTTATGAAGCGGCGTTACGCTTGCTCGCCTATGATGAACCGGCAGCGCGCAAGAACGGCCTGGCGGCATTGCACGATGCGGTGACGTTGGCGCCGCAAGACGCATTTGAACGCCGCGTACAGAAGCGCGCGACAGTCTTTCAGCAAGCGGTTGATGAGAGCCGTGAGGCGGAACGCGCTTTCATTAAGGCTCAGCCTTGAAATAGGCAGCCCCTGAAATTGTCCGCCTGTGGCTGGACCTTGCGTCCGCCGCGCGCTAGGCGAGGCTTATGCCTGACCAACAAACACACCCTGAATTCGTCTATCGCCTCGCAACGGCGGCAGAATGGGCCGCCGCCGTTGAAGCCGGCGCTGTACCGACCCGCGATATTGACGAACGCGACGGGTATTTCCACCTGTCAACGCGCACGCAGGCGCTGGAAACGGCGCGGCTTTATTTTGCCGATACGGAGAATTTGCTGGCGCTTGAAATTCCACTTGATGAAATTGCCGCCGACACGAAGTTCGAACTGGCGCCAAAGCGCGGCGAGACATTCCCGCATCTTTATGGAACGCTTGCCGCCGCCCAAGTGTCGCGCGTAATCCGGCTGGTGCGAACAGCCGATGGATTTGCGTTTGGGGAAGCGCTTTGAGGACGCCCTTGTTTCTGGCTGATCTTGGCGCCAAGGCGCTGACGGCGCTTGACCCCGAAACGGCGCACCGGCTGACCATCCGCATGCTGAAATCAGGCAAAGGCCCGAAGGCGCGCGTGAATGCGCCGCAGCTCTCTATTCGCGTTGCCGGCATGGATTTTCCAAATCCGTTAGGCCTTGCCGCCGGGTTCGACAAAAATGCAGAAGCCGCTGACGCTATGCTCGATCTCGGCTTCGGGTTTGTCGAGGCCGGTGCGGTGACGCCGCGCCCACAACCGGGCAATCCGCGACCGAGAGTTTTTCGCCTGCGCGATGATGCGGCGGTGATCAACCGCTATGGTTTCAACAATGACGGGTTGGAGAAGATCGCGATGCGGCTGGCCCGACGAAAAAAGCGCGGGCTTGTCGGCGCCAATCTCGGCGCCAATAAAGACAGCGCCGACCGGGTGGAAGATTACGTCAAAGGCGTTGCGGCGCTAAGCGGGCTGGTTGATTTCTACACGGTGAATATTTCTTCGCCAAACACGCCGGGCCTGCGCGCCTTGCAGGACAAAGCCGCGCTCAGAGAACTTATGGTCCGCGTTATCGCAGAGCGCGACCGTGCGGCGCCGGCAACGCCGGTGTTTTTGAAGGTCGCGCCGGACCTTGCCGATGAGGACAAAGCCGACATTGCCGCCGTCGTCACCGAGCAGCGCATCGACGGATTGATTGTCTCCAACACCACCATCGCGCGCGCCGCCAGGTTACGCAGCCGCTTTGCGAGCGAGGCGGGTGGGCTTTCCGGCAAACCATTATTTGCAGCCTCGACGGCGTTGTTGCGCGAGTTTTACGCTGTGCTTGGCGGCGGTACTGCGTTGATCGGCGTCGGCGGGGTGTCGTGCGCGCGCGACGCGTATGAGAAAATCCTCGCCGGCGCATCGCTGGTGCAGCTTTATACGGCGATGATTTATGAAGGCCCCGGCCTGCCGGCGCGCATTCTCAAAGACCTGCCGGGCTTTTTAAAAGCCGACGGATTTCAAACCATCGCTGACGCCGTCGGCGCAAGTCACGCCTGATTTGCAAATGTCGATTTCAGGCGCGGCAAATAAACCCCGAGCGTTACTGCGCGCAACAGGAAATAGATAGAAAATGCCGCCCAAAGCCCATGATTGCCAAAGGTCGGCGCCAGCCATAATGAGCTGGCAAGGAAGACCGGCGCTGTGACGATCATTGAATTGCGCATCTCACGCGCCCGGGTCGCGCCGATGAAAATCCCGTCAAGTTGAAAACCGACAACAACAATTAAAGGGCTGATAATGACCCAGGGCATGTAGGCCTGCGTTGCTTCACGGATTGCGCCTTGCGGCGTTAAAAGCGCAATCAGCGCATCGCCAGCGAGCCAGTACAACAAAACAAATACTAAAGCGGCAAATGCCGCCATGACGAAGGTGCGCCGGACCGCTGAACTATAGCGCGCCAGCCCGCGCGCCAGATCGCGCGATCCCATCGCCTGGCCGACCAGCGTTTCAGCGGCGATCGCCGTGCCGTCAAGAGCAAGACCGGTAAACAGGAAGAGTTGTAATAACACCTGATTGGCGGCAAGCGTGACATCGCCAAAGGCGCCGCTGCGCTGAATGAACCAGGCGAAGGAAAACGCCAGCAGCAGCGTCCGAATGAAAATATCAAAATTAACCGAAAGCGTGCGGCGGAGTTTTTTCAGGGCGAAAAATTCGGCGCGTTTCCAATAGGCGCCAAGCCCGCCATTGCGGGCGAGCACCATCGCGACAAACACCAGACAGGCGAAGAACCCGGCGACCTCAGCAATCAGCGTTCCCGCCGCCACGCCGGCAGCGCCCCAGCCAAACCCGATAACAAACCAGTAATCGAGCACAATGTTCAGCCCGGTGATGAAGACACTGACAATCATCAAATAGTCGGTGCGTTCGCGCGCCGTCAGCCAGCCAAAGGCGGCGTAAGAGGCAAGCGCGAACGGCGCGCCCCAGATGCGGATACTGTAATATTCGCGCGCGGCGTCGAATGTTGGCGCGCTGACATCGGCGCCGATGGCGAGGGCTTTAAACGCCAGCAGGCCGAGCGGAAATTGCAGCACCACAAAAACCAGCCCGACGCCGGCGCCAATGGCCGCCCCGCGGACCAACGCCGCGCGGGTCTCGCCCTCATCTTCCGCGCCGACCGCTTGCGCAGTCAGACCGGCCACGCTCATGCGGATAAACCCAAAGCTCCAATAAATGAGTGAGAAAATCACCGAGGCGAGCCCGACGGCGGCGATATCGAGCGGCCGGTCGGACCGGGCGAGCGCCCAGACATCGACAGCGCCCAACAGCGGCGTCACCGATGCGGCGACCGAGGCCGGCCAGGCGAGGGCGAAAATCCGTCGATAAGAGGTCTCGAGCGGTTGTGATGGGACTGCGGTCATCAGCGCTCATTAGTCGGCGCAGCGCCCATGCGCCAGCACTTCTTGCTGCGGCTTGCATGGGCGAGGCAAACGCGGCGACAGTTGACGCGAAATGGCTGAAGACCGGAAAGATTTGCAAAGCGCGCCCAATGCGGCGGGACAGGAATTTGACAGCGCTGCAGTTGGCGCGCTGGCGCATCTTTATCGCGGCGAGGTTTACCGCTCGACGGTTTGGCGCACCCGGCTAGATACGACCACCAACTGGGCGGTGGTCACGCTCGGGATCGCGCTTTCTATCGGCTATGCCGACCCGGACTCATCACCGCTGCCGTTGCTGCTGGTCAGCATCCTGATCGTGATGTTCCTGATTTTGGAATCGCGCCGCTACCGGTTTTTCAATGTCTGGCGCGCGCGGGCCCGCTGGATTGAAACAAAATTCTACGCGCCCTTGCTGTTGCATTCACGCATGCCGGACCATGGTGAATGGCAACATGTTCTGGCCGATGATTATTTGACGCCGCAATATCATATTGGTTTCTGGCGGGCGATGGGGCGGCGCATCCGCCGCAACTATATGTGGATACTGAGTTTCCAGGCGCTGGCGTATTATGGCAAGATTATTATCCACCCGACGCCGGTGGAAAGCATTGCACAGTTTTTCACGCGCATGGCGGTCGGGCCGATCCCGGGCGTTGGGGTTTTCATTGCCGGCGTGACGTTTCACGCTTCATGGATCACCCTCGCTATGATAACCCGCGCGCTCGACAGGAAAAAACACGCCAACCGCGAAGGCGTCGCCGGGATGGGGTGAGGCGTGCGGCGCGTTATTTTTTTATGACGAGTTTTACCGCATCGCCTTCGGTCTCAACAATCCGGTAAAAGCATGAGCGCCGCTGGGTGTGACAGGCCGGTCCGGTCTGTTCGACCACCAATTCAATCGTGTCCTGATCGCAATCGGTGCGGATTTCGACAACCCGCTGGGTATTCCCCGAGGTCGCGCCTTTGCGCCACAAGGCGCCGCGCGAGCGCGACCAATACCAGGCCTCGCCAGTAGCGATGGTCTTAGTGAGCGCATCGGCGTTCATAAAGGCAAGCATCAAAAGCTGGCCATTTTGCACATCGGTAACGGCGGCGGGGAGCAACCCATCCGCGCCAAATTTCGGGGCGAAGCTTTGGGTTTCCTCAATCGGGCCGGCGAGCGCCTCGCGGTCGGCGAATTTTTGTTTATCGGTCATGCTCGCCAGCATAACATCACTGTGGCGCGATCCCAGCCCGGCGTAGGGAATTTGTTGCGCCAAGTTTGTTGCCTAAGGCGTGCGGCGGCGTTAGCTAATCATGGACTGTGAGAAGGCCGACCAATGGCGCTGACCCTTTATGACACGATGGCGCGTGAAAAACGCGTTTTTGAACCGGCGGACCCGGCGCGGGTGACGTTTTATGCTTGCGGGCCGACGGTTTATAATTTCGCCCATATCGGCAACGCCCGCGCGTTTGTGGTGTTTGACCTACTCTACCGGATGTTGCGCCGGCGTTATGGCGCCGGCCACGTCGTTTATGCGCGCAATATTACCGATATTGACGACAAAATCATCAAAGCGGCGCGTGAGACGGGTGAGCCGATCACGGCGATTACTGACAAATACACCAGGCTCTTTCATGACGACATGAAAGCGCTTGGCGCCTTGTCGCCGGTGATAGAGCCCACCGCAACTGGCCATATCGAGCAGATGATTGCGATGATTGAAACATTGATCAGCAAGGGCGCCGCCTATGAGGGTGACGGCCATGTGCTGTTCGCGGTCGATAACTATGCCGGCTACGGCAAGCTCTCCGGCGCCCAGCGCGATGAGATGATTGCCGGCGCCCGGGTGGAGGTTGCGCCTTACAAAAAAGACGCCGCCGACTTTGTTTTGTGGAAGCCGTCAAAAGATGACGAGCCTGGCTGGGCCTCGCCCTGGGGCCGCGGTCGTCCGGGCTGGCATCTGGAATGCTCGGTGATGATTGAGAGCGAGCTTGGGCGAACCATCGATATTCATGGCGGCGGTCAGGATTTGCGCTTTCCCCATCACGAAAACGAAATCGCTCAATCGGCATGTGCGCATGACGGCGCGCCGCTGGCGCGGTACTGGGTGCATAACGGGTTTCTCCGTATGGGGACAGACAAGATGTCGAAATCTCTCGGCAATGTGGTTCTGGCCCATGACTTGTTGGCGGACTGGCCCGGCGAGGCGATCCGTTGGGCGCTCTTGTCGGCGCATTATCGCCAGCCGCTGGAATGGACCGACGATGTTTTACGCCAGGCCAAACGCCAGCTCGACCGGTTTTATCGATTGTTGGAGGAGGTTGAGCCCGCCGATGGCCAAGAGGCCGCGCCTGACAGCGTCGTTGCGGCGCTGGAGGACGATCTCAATACACCCGAAGCCTTCGCTGCGCTCCACGCCTTGCGCGATAGCGCCAGCCAGATGACGGGCGAGGCTCGCGCTGAGGCGATCCGGCGCCTGGCTAGCGCCGGGCGGTTGATGGGCTTTTTCAACACGTCTCCGCAGGACTGGTTTAAAGGCGCGGCAGATGGCGGTCCGTCGGCGGAGGAAATCGATGCATTATTGGTCGAGCGGGCGGAAGCGCGCGCGGCGAAGGATTTTGCAAAATCCGATCAAATCCGCGATGATTTGGCCGCGCAAGGCGTTACGATTGAAGACGGTCCTGACGGCGCGACCTGGCGAAGGAGTTAACTATGGCGAATGCGAAACCCCATCTGCCTGAATTTTCTGCGCCGGAAGGCGGTCAGTTGAACGCAGAGATGTGCTCTGCGTTTAAAGAAGCGGGCGTCATCATCCTGCGTGGGTTTGTGGGGCGGGACGCCTGCAAAGCGCTGCAAAGCCGCACCAGCGAACTTGTCGACGCGTTCGACCCAGAATCCGTGCGCAGCATCTTTTCAAGCAAGTCGAATGTGCAGCTGGGCGATGATTATTTCATCCGCTCCGGCGGCGATATCGGGTTCTTTTTTGAAGAAGACGCGTTTGATGCGGCGGGCGATTTAAAACACGACAAGCGCCATTCCATCAACAAGATGGGCCACGCCATGCATGATATCGACCCGCTGTTCGGTGAATTTTCACGAACCCCGGAACTGGCGGCGATTGCCGCCTCGCTGGGCGTTGCAGAGCCCTTGCTGGTGCAGTCGATGTATATCTTCAAGCCGCCGCGGATTGGCGGCGAGGTCGTGTGCCATCAAGATTCCACCTATCTTTATACCGAACCGGAATCTTGCATCGGTTTTTGGTTCGCGATTGACGATGCCGACGAGGAAAATGGCTGCATGCAGTTTGTGCCCGGCGGTCATAAAGCCCCCTTGCGGCGCTTGAACTATCGAACGGAGGAAGGCGCGCTGGTCACCGACGTGATTGACGATGCGCCGCTCGACGACCATCTGGCGATATCGGCCCCTGCCGCGTGCGGCGATCTGGTTATCTTCCACGGCCGCGCACCGCATATGAGTGCGCCAAACCGCTCCGCGCGACCGCGTCATGCGTATACGGTGCATATTGTCGATGGCGCGGCTCAATGGCCCACGCAAAACTGGCTGCAACGCCCGGCGGATTTGCCGTTTCGCGGATTTTGACAGCAGCGGCTTCAATCGCGCAGATGTGACCGGCGTCGAAGCGGCGCCTCTTTAACGCATGCTGACAAGCCCCATATAGGCTTAGAACTCTCCAACATTTTAAAGGAGGCTGCTCGTGATTACGATCCGCAAGGGCGTTGACCGGGGCCATGCCAATCATGGCTGGCTCGATTCGCATCATACATTTTCGTTCGCCAATTATCACCACCCGGAACATATGAATTTCCGTGCGTTGCGGGTGATGAATGAAGACCGCATTAATCCGGGCGCTGGTTTCCCGACGCATTCGCATCAGGACATGGAAATCATCACCTATGTGCTGGAGGGCGAGGTTACGCATAAGGATTCCACTGGCGGCGGCGGGACCATTACCCCCGGCATGGTGCAATATATGAGCGCCGGGACCGGGGTTTCTCACAGCGAATACAACGCTTCTGACGAGAACATGCTGCACCTTTATCAGATATGGCTGTTGCCGGACGCAACCGGTCACACGCCGCATTATGAGGAGCGGCGTATTGGTCCCGCCCGTGAGGGCGGGCTGGCGCTGGTCGCCTCAGGTGATGGCCGCGAGGGCTCGATCAAAATTCACCAGGATGCGGATCTTTACGCATCAGTGATCAAAGACGGCGAGGCGCTGTCGCACAGGTTTGCCCTCGGCCGCTATGGCTGGCTGCAAGTGGCCAAAGGCGGAGTGGAGTTGCCGGAAGGCCCAATCATGCAAGCCGGCGACGGCGCCAAAATCGAGGACGCAGAGGCGGTCTCGTTCACGGCGCTGGCCGACAGTGAAATCCTGCTGTTTGATTTGGCGTGAGAGAGGCGCCAGAAAAGGACGCATGATCAGCAATCTTTATTCCGGCGGCATATTGGACGCGGCGGCGGCGATCCCGCCGGCGCGTCGGCTGGCGGCGCCGGGCGCTTCGGCTAAAAAAATAAGCCGGGTGTGCGGTTCGGAGATTGAGGTTGATCTGACACTTAAGGACGGCGTGGTTGCAGAATTCGGCATGGCGGCGCGCGCCTGCGCGTTGGGGCAGGCCGCCGCTTCCATCGTTGCGCGCAATGTCGTCGGCGCATCTGTCGATGAGCTCTACCAATTGCGCGATGAAATGCGCGCGATGTTAAAAGACGGCGGGCCGCCGCCAGCCGGCGCGCGCTGGCGCGATCTCGCGCTCCTGGAGACCATCCGCGACTACCCGCAACGCCACGCCTCGACCTTGCTGGTGTTTGAGGCGATTTGCGATTGCTTGGATCAGCTGGCGGGCAAAAAAGCGGTTGCGACACCATAGCCTGAATATAGAAGATCACGTCTTCTTGAACACATTTTGGACACGCCTCACCAAAAGGTAAAGTTTCAGCGCTTGAAACTCGCGCGGTAAACGCCACTTGCCAATATGAAAGCGGTTGTTTCTCCTCCCCCCCCCGAAACCGCTTATCAGCGCCCGCGCTTGGCTTCCCCCCAATCAAGCGCGGGCGCATTTCGTTTCAGACTTGCTTACGCTTCAGGCCGCCGCTTCGCGCAAGCCCGATGCATCAACGCTGGTTGCGACTTCATTTTTAAGCCATGCGGCAAACGCTTTGACGGTTGGCGAGGAAGTCTTCGACGGCGGGTGGACGATGTAATAGGCAAACTCCGTCGGCGTCGTCATGTCGAACGGGATGACCAGCCGCCCAGCTTCAAGGTCGGCCAGCGCCAGCGCCGCTTTGGCCAGCGCCACGCCCTTGCCCGCCACCGCCGCCTCAATGACGAGGCTCGACTGGTTGAATTTCAGGCCGCGATCGCCGTGCTTGTGGCACACCCCGGCGGCCTTCAGCCACATTGGCCAGGTCGGACAGCTTTCATCCTTGTCGGTGCTGGAATCATGCAGAAGCGTGTGCGCGGTAAGGCCTTCCGGCGCCTTTAGCGGATTGTCGCCGGTCAGCAGATGCGGGCTACACACTGGAACAATTTTTTCGGCCATCAAGTGGTCGATGATCAGCCCGGGGTAATGTCCGCTGCCATAGCGGATCGCGAGATCGACATCATGGACCGCGAAATCGACCACATCCATATCCGCGGACACCCAGACGTCAATTTCCGGATGATCGCTCTGAAACCGGTCGAGCCGCGGCACCAGCCATTTCGAGGCGAAGGACGGCGCCACCGAGACGGTGAGCCGGCCCGTGTCGGACTTGGCCGCGAGAATCTTTCCAGCCTCGGCCAGCTTGTCAAAGCCCTCGCGCAACACCGGCAGGCTCGCCTGCGCCTCGTCGGTCAATAGCAGCGAGCGCTTTTCACGGCGAAACACCGGCGTCTGTAGAAAATCTTCAAGCGATTTTATTTGCTGACTGACCGCGCCAGGCGTGACATGCAGCTCCTCCGCCGCCTTAGTAAAGCTTAAGTGGCGAGCAGCCGCTTCGAAGACGCGCAGAGCGTTGAGGGGAGGTATCTTCTTCATTTCAGCCTCATTTCCGATTTTCAAGCCGGGTATTTGCAATAGCTACCCTATATAGAAATAAATTTATTTCGCAATCACAAGGAAGTGAAATTGCATCAGAAATTCTAAAAGCTAAGGAAAACGGGGTTTTGGCGCGCAGTTTCAGGAAACCTATCAGAACCTTAAAAAATAATCGGTTGAGGCGACGTCGTAGCAAAACTAGCTTTGCCTACACGTCCTGGGAACAGGACTCCGGTAATAACACCTATAGAAAATCTATCATGAACAGATTTCCAGCCTTTATCGACCTCAAAACCTGTAAAACCGTCATCATTGGCGGCGGCGCGGCGGCCTTGGGCAAGGCGCGGCTGGTTGTCGCCGCCGGCGCTGAGCCGTTGGTGATCTGGCCGCAGATTGAGGCCGCGACCCGCGATGAACTGACCGATAGCGCCCGGCTGATTGAGACGGCGCCGGTGCGCGCGGATCTGGCTGGCGCGGCGCTGGTTTTCGTTGCGGTTGATGATGCAGCCGAAGCAGAGCGCTGGGCCGAGGCCGCCCGCGCCGCTGGCGCTCTCGTCAATGTTGTAGACCGGCCTGAGCTTTGTGATTTTACCACCCCGTCAATCATTGATCGCGGCCGGCTGACGGTTGCGGTCTCATCCGATGGCGCGGCGCCGGTTCTGGTCAAGAAATTGCGCGCTGACATTGAGGCGCTGTTGCCGGCAAACGCGGGCGCGCTGGCTGAATTTGCCGGGCGCTATCGCAGCGCGGTTAAGGCGAAACTGAACATCGCTCGCCGGCGCGGCTTTTGGGAGACGTTTTTCAATGGCCCGATTGCGGCGCTGGTGCTATCGGGCGATGAGCGCGCCGCCCATGAGGCGATGCTTGAAATCATCAATCGTCCGCAAGCTGAACAAGCCGGCGTTGTCCATATTGTCGGCGCTGGCCCCGGCGACCCTGACCTTCTGACCATCAAAGCATTGCGGTTGTTGCAGAACGCCGACGTCATCTTATACGACCGCCTTGTCAGCGATGAGATTTTGTCATTGGCGCGGCGCGATGCGGAGCGGCTTTATGTGGGCAAGGCGAAAGCCGCTCATGCTGTGGCGCAGGCGGACATTGAAAAAACCATGATCGCGCTGGCCCGCGCGGGCAAAAATATCGTCCGCCTCAAGGGCGGCGATCCGTTTGTGTTCGGGCGTGGCGGAGAAGAGCTTGACGCGATGCGCGCCGCCGGGGTTGCGGTGTTTGTAACGCCGGGCATTACCGCAGCAATTGGCTGCGCCGCCGCCGCCGGCATGGCGCTCACCCATCGTGATTACGCCCAGGCCGTCACTTTCGTTACCGGCCACGCCAAAGGCGACGCTGAGCCCGACCTCGATTGGGCAGCGCTTGCCGCGCTTAAAAATACGCTTGTCGTCTATATGGGCGTTACGACCGCGGAGAAAATTTCCAGCCAGCTTATCGCTCATGGGCGCGGCCCGGAGACACCGGTCGCGATCATCGAAAATGGCGCCCGCGCCAATCAGAAAATCATCAAAGGCGCGCTTAGCGATATCGGCGCGTTGATTGAGGCGGGCGGTATTACCGGCCCGGCGCTGCTGGTCATTGGCGAGGTTGCAGCGCTTGCCGATGGCGAAACACTATTGGGGCTTGCTGCGGAACAAAGGAGGGTTGCATGAAAGCGATTACAGGAAACCGTCTCAGTGACGGTATGGTGGTTTATCTCTGCGACGATGACCGGTGGACGACGCAACGCAGCGAAGCGGCGCGGTTTGACGATGACGACATCGCCCCGGTGCTTAGCGCCGCGCAGTTGCGGGTCCGGGAAATCGCCGACGCCTATATCATCGATGTCAGTGCAGACGGCGCGCCGGCCGGCCGCACCATCATCCGCGAGACCATTCGCGGCGCCGGCCCGACAGTGCGCGGCGATCTTGGCCTTCAGGCGGAGTGCTGCGCATGAGCGACAGGCTTAAACTCTATGGCGACCCGATCAGCGGCAATTGTCTGAAGACAAAATGGACAGCCGACTACCTTGGGCTCGATTATGACTGGATCGCTCTTGATATTAGAAAGGGCGAGACCCGCACTGATGAATTCCTGGCGATCAATCCGTTCGGACAAGTCCCGACAGCGGCGCTGGCTGACGGGCGCATCCTGACGCAGTCCAATGCGATCATGGTCTATCTGGTCGAGGCCCATGGCGGCGATTTGTTGCCTCGCGATCCTTATGACCGTGCGCAGGTTTTCAAATGGTTGTTCTGGGAGCAAAACTCGCACGAACCCTATATTGCCGGGCGGCGTTTCCGTAAAGCCTATCTCGGCCATGGGGATGAAAAAATCGACGCCGAATGGCTGCCGCGCGGTGAAGCGGCGCTGGGGTTGATGGAGCGCACCCTTCAGGACACGGATTACCTTGCAGGCGACCGCCTGACCCTCGCCGATATCGCGCTCGTTGCTTATACGCGCGTCGCCCATGAGGGCGGGTTCGACCTTTCCGGCTTTGCCTCGGTGCGCGCCTGGATTGCGCGGGTTGAAAAAGATTTGTCGATTGATCCTGTGTCGGAGGCCGGCTGATGTATCGCTATGATGAGTTTGACGCGACGCTGGTTGGCGAACGGGTTGCGCAATTTCGCGGGCAGGTTGAGCGTCGGCTTTCCGGCGAGCTGAGTGAAGATCAGTTCAAGCCTTTGCGGCTGATGAACGGGCTCTATCTCCAGCTTCACGCTTATATGCTGCGCGTCGCTGTCCCCTATGGCACATTGTCATCGCGACAAATGCGCAAGCTGGCTCATGTCGCGCGCAAATATGACAAAGGCTACGGCCATTTTACGACCCGCCAGAACATTCAATATAACTGGCCGGCGCTGGTTGATGTGCCGGATATTCTCGACGATCTGGCCGAAGCTGAAATGCACGCCATTCAAACCTCGGGTAACTGCATCCGCAATGTAACGTCGGACCAATATGCCGGGGCGGCGGCTGATGAGGTCGAGGACCCGCGCATCTGGTGCGAGGTTATTCGCCAATGGTCGACGTTTCATCCGGAATTCACGTATCTCCCGCGCAAGTTCAAAATCGCCGTCACCGCCTCGCAAAATGACCGCGCCGCAATTCGGCTGCATGATATTGGCCTGCGCATTCATAGAAATGCCGCCGGTGAGGTTGGGTTTGAAGTGATTGTCGGCGGCGGGCTTGGACGCACGCCCTATATCGGCCACACCATCCGCGAATTTCTGCCGAAGAAGCATTTGCTGTCTTATCTGGAGGCGGTGTTGCGGGTTTATAATCTCGAAGGCCGCCGCGACAACCTCTATAAGGCGCGCATTAAAATTCTGGTGAATGCCGGCGGCGTGCAAAAGTTCACCGATATGGTGGAGGCGGAATGGACGGCGATCCGCAAGTCGGAAATCGATCTTCCGGCGGAAGAAATTGAGCGTATCCGCGCCTATTTTGCACCGCCGGATTTTGAAGCCCTGCCGGCTGAGAGCACGGCGTTGGAGCAAAAGCGTAAGAGTGACACCGCGTTTGCCCGCTGGCTTCGGGTCAATACCGTCGCCCATAAAGCGCCCGGTTACGCCATCGTCAATATTTCGCTGAAACCGATTGGCGGCATTCCCGGCGACATATCCGATGTGCAGATGGAGGCGGTGGCGGATTTAGCCGCGCAATATTCGCAAGATGAAATCCGCGCGACGCATGAGCAAAATCTGGTGCTGCCGCATGTCAAGAAACACGACC
>JAJFFZ010000188.1 GCA_021776395.1 Hyphococcus sp.
CTCGGCGTGCAACTGATCTTCGAGCCCGGACGGATGATTGCCGGCAATGCCGGCGCGCTTGTCGCTCGCGTCATTTATGTCAAAGACGGCGCCACCCGAAAATTTATTATATTAGACGCAGGCATGAACGACTTCATGCGCCCGGCGCTTTATGACGCCTATCACGCGCTCTGGCCGGTAGTGAAAAGCTCCGACGTCAGCGAAGCCTATGATGTGGCCGGGCCGATATGCGAATCCACCGACCGCTTCGCCAAAGCCCGCACGCTCGAACGCCAACATGCCGGCGACCTTATCGCCATCATGTCCGCCGGCGCCTATGGCGCATCGCAAACATCACAATACAACTCCCGCCCGCTGATCCCTGAAATATTGGCGAGCGGCGAACGCTATGCGGTCATCCGTAAGCGGCCAACGCTCGATGAAATGATGGATGGCGAAGCGATTGCTGACTGGTTGCGCTAAAGCACGCCGGCAATAACAAGGTTATTGTAAACGATCCCGGCATTAATGGCTGAGGCCACCGCAAAGAAGCTGATGACAATCCAGTGCGGGAACCACAACACCATAAAACTGATGACGCCCTGAAGCGCCAGTTTGGCGGCGATCCATCCGTCGCCGGCATGAAACATCACGCTGCGCACCAACGGATTGGCTTCCATCCCGGCGCCGCTATCAAGCGCGGCGATGGTCGAATAAATATCGACAATCCCGACGGTGTTATACGCAATCACCACCGCCCAGGCCGCCATCCGGCCCAAGCTCGAGGCTCGCGATTTCGCCGCGTCCTGCGCCAGTCTGCCCCGACGCTTTGCGGTACCGAAAAAAAACACCAACACCGTCTCTCCCGGAATTAACCGTTAACCGCTTATGATCTGCGCCAATGCGGGCCTTAAAAAGGACAAAACCGGACCGCAATAAGTCGACGCGCGCGCGCCGCAGCTATAGAGTGCAAGAAGTATGACGACCGAGTTGGCACACCCTTCCAGCCGTGAAAAGCACGCGCCTGGCGAGATGGCAATCATCGCGGCGCGCGGCGTCCTGTTTTGGGAGCGCGCCTGGCCGGCGATGCTGCCGGCGCTTGGCGTTATTTCCATTTTCATCATGCTCGCCCTGTTCGGCGCCTGGCGGCTCACCCCCGGCTGGCTGCATGGGCTGACGCTCTCGCTTGGCGCCCTTGTCTTCACCGCACTGATTTGGCGAGACCTGCGCGGCCTGCGCTGGCCAGCGCGGCGCACAGCACTCGCCCGGCTTGAACAGGACGGCCACGCAGAACACGCGCCGTTGCAAGCGCTGGATGATGCGCCTTTTGATGCCGCCAAAACGGCAAACCCGCTTTGGCGGGCGCATATGGCGGCGAGCGCTGAACGCGCCCGCAAAGCCCGCCTTGCAGGCATCCGGCCCACTGCGGAGACGCGCGATCCTTACGGTTTTCGCTTTATTGCGCTCGGCCTCATCACCATCGGGTTTGTCGCCGCCGGCGCGGACTGGCGCGCGCGCCGTGCCGGCGGCTTCACGCCGGGGGCGCTGTCATCTGGCGGCGCCTTTGTCGCCGATCTGTGGATTGAACCGCCGGCCTATACCGGCAAGGTGCCGCTTTATCTGTTGCGCGCCGGACAGGCGCTTCCCGATAGACCCGGCCAGGTCGATACGCCCTATGGCGCCCGGCTGGTGGCGCAAATCAACGGACGGCGACGGGTGCAGCTTCGGTTTATCACGGAAGGCAATGAGACCCGCGCCGAGTTTGAACGCGACGCCAACGCTGCGCGCACCGAACTCGCCTTAACGCAGAGCGGATTGTTGCAGCTTCGGCTTGGCGCTGACGAGGTTCGCTGGCCGATCGCCATCATCGCCGACGACGCCCCCGCTGTCGCTTTCACGCGCTCCCCCGCCGATGACGATCAGGGCTTGCTGGCGTTCAGTTTCTCCGCCCAGGACGATTACGCCATTGACGCCGCGCGGCTTGAGCTGCGCCTCGACCCCGAGCAGGAACGCCCGCTCGACGCGCCTGCGTTTGACCGCGACGCGCTCAGTGAGCGCCGGCAGATCCCGATTGAGGGCGGCGCCAGAACCAGTCTCCAGCAATCGGTCTCTCTCAACCTCCAATCCGATCCCTGGGCGGGGTTGCAAGTCATCGCCAAAGTCGTGGTTGAGGACGGCGCCGGCCAGACCGGCGAGACAAAACCCGTTAATATCATGCTCCCTGTACGGAAATTTTTTAACCCGCTGGCGAAGACCGTGATTGAACAACGCCAGACCCTCGCCGTGGCGGCCGAAGACTGGCGCCGGGCGGGGCGGTCTTTCGACGCGGTGACGCTGGCGCCGGAAGTCTTCTTTGACGACACCAAAGACTATTTATTGTTGCGCGCCGCTTTCTGGCGGGTGATGCGCCAGGATGGCGACGGCTTTGACGATGCGGTGGAAAAATTCTGGCCGCTCGCCCTGCAACTTGAAGATGAAGCGCTGGAACTCGCCCGCCAGCGGCTTGAGGCGGCGCAAGAAGCGCTGCGCCAGGCGATTGAGCGCGGCGCCAGCGATGCTGAAATCTCCCGCCTCGTAGAAGAGCTGCGCCAGGCGATGAACGATTACCTGACCGCGCTCGCACAGTCCGGCCAGACGCCGGAACAGGCGGCCCGCAATAGCCAACAACTCAACCAGTCCGACCTTGACGACATGCTGGATGCGATTGGTGATCTGGCGCGCGAGGGCGCTTCCAACGCCGCAAGACAAATGTTGTCGGATCTTGAAAACCTGTTGAACAATCTGCACGTCAGCGAAGGCGGCGCGGGCGGCGAAGGCCAGGGCGGCGCGGGCGCCCCCGGTCAAAGCGCCGGCGGTGAGGGTGAGGCCAGCCCTTCAGGCGAGACTGGCGAGTTGATCGGACGCCAGCGCGAATTGGCCGACGAGGCGTTCGAGCGCGGACAGGCTTTTGGCGAGACCGGCGACGATCTCGCCGCCGCCGAAGACGCTCTCGGCGCTAGCCTTGACGACCTCATCGACGAGATTGAGGGCGGCGGGACCGACCCTGACGGCGATGCGGCGCGCGCGCTCAGTCAGGCCCGCAACGAAATGCGCGAGGCCGAGCAAGCGCTCCGGAACGGAAATTTCGACGCCGCCAATGACGCCATGGAGCGCGCCATCGAGAACCTGCGCGATGGCGCCAAACGCCTTGCCGGCGAGGAAATGCGTCAGGCCCGGGGCCGCCAGGGCGAAGCGCTCGACCCGCTCGGCCGGCCCGTTGGCGAGGCTGACGGCGACGGCGTCAAAGTGCCGGAAGAAACCGACGCCGCACGCAGCCGCGCGGTGATTGAAGAGCTACGCCGCCGCCTGGCTGAGCCCGGCCGCAGCGAAGAGGAAATCGATTATCTGGAACGCCTGCTTGAACGATTTTAGTGCGGGTGCGAAGTTCAAAGATTTGTGTACAGACTAATAGAACACCGCCCCACTAAACCACGCCGATAACCGGCAGCCCTCGCTGGCGGCCATCATCATCCATGCCATAGCCAACAAGGAAGTCGTCCGCGCCGGCTTCAAAGCCGATATAGTTGCACACCAAATCTTCGGCGTGGCCGGTGAGTTTTTTCACCAGGACGCAGGTTTTTGCATCCTTCGCGCCGCGGTCCAGCACCATGCCCTTGCCGAAATGCAATGAGCGTCCGGTGTCGAGAACATCATCGACCAGCAGCACGGTCTTGCCTTTTATATCAATCGAAAAATCCTTCAGCAGCGTCACCACCCCGGATGACGACCGCGCACCGGCATAGGACGAAAGCTGGACAAAATCGACATAAGGATCGGCGCCATATTTATGCAGCGCACGCAACAGATCGGCTGCGAAGATAAAGGCGCCGGTCAAGACAGGCGCCAGGAGAAAATCCTTAGGCAGATCATTGGCCATCTCGCGCGCCATTTCGTCAATACGGTTGGCGATGGCGGCTTCGTCGAACAGGGTGCGCATGGGCGGCGGGTCCATATTTACTGAAGGTCTGCCCCCTCATAGGCATGATTCGGGCGCGGCGCCAGCTCTGCCGGCGGCGCCTCTCAGGGGCCTATAAGTCTGGATTTCAACCTATTCGTCACGCCCGGACAACAAGTCGCTGACGGCGCTTTTGACTGGCGCAAAAGACAGCGCCACCTCAACCACGCCGTCCGGGGCCGGGGCTCTGGTGACGAACGCGACCGAGCCGCCAACCGCCACCGCCGGGTCGTTGGCCTTGAAAGTCCAGCGCGATAGTAATTCGCCGCGCGGGCCCAGCGCTTCAGCCTGAAGCAGCGGCGCATCCACCGCCGTTACGCCCAGGTTTGTTAAACTGCCAGTGATTTCAAGGGTCGGCCCGCCGGTCGACATTGCCAGGCGGTGGTTCACATTTTCAATCGCCAGCCCGTAAGGGTTTGCAGCAATGCCGACAACCGCGTAGGCGTCAGCGGTCGATGGCGCAATCTTCACAATCTCGTCGCGATAGGCGACCACCGCATAAATCGTCCCCGCCACCGCGGCGACCCAGGCTGACCATCCGAACGCGCGCAGCGGCGTCATCCGGTTTTTGTCGCGCGCCTCAGCGCGGCGGCGTGCGCGGCGCAAGGCTTTTTCTAATTCGCGCGGGGTGACCCGCAGGGATGCAAAAAATTCTTCGTCAAAAACATCCGGTTCAAACCGGCGCACATCTTCCATCCGCGCCAGCGCCGTTGCGCGACGCCGCTCAACCCGAACCCGGCGCCCAAAACCGCGCTCGCGCGGGCTGTGCTCGTCAACATCTTCCCAATCGGCGTCCACTACCGTCGATGCGTCAACGCTGTATTCGTCAGCGTCGTCATCATCATCATCATAGGCGCTATCGACGTCATAAGCGTCATCTTCTTCGTAGATATCATCGGCCTCATCTTCATCACGGCCGTCATCGACATCATCATCGTCAGCAAACCGCAACGCTTCGCGGGCGTCTCGGCGGCTCGGTTTGTCGTCTTTGTGGTTTTTGCTTTTGCGCGAGAAGAATGACCGGCGTGGTTCTTCCTCTTGGTCATCATCGATGTCTTCGATGATAAACTGCTTGCCCTTGCGCCAGCCTTTTTCAATCGGCTCGTCGTCATCTTCGACTTTGGGCTTGGCCTTGGCCGCTTTCGGTTCAGCTTTAGCCGCTTTTACGGCTGGCTTTTTCTCGGCTTTGGCCTTGCGCGTCGCTTTCATGATCGGCGTATCGAACAGCGCGTCATCATCGAGGTCATCAACGCTATCGTCGACTTTCGGATCGGGCGCGGCGGCTTTTTTTACGGTTTTGCGGGTTTTGCGCTTCGGCTTTTCCGCTTCTTCATCAATACTGACTTTCAACCGGGCGCCGCTGCGTTTAGACTTCGCCGGCGCGTCGTCATCGGCAATGCGCGAGCCTGGCGACAGCTCCTCAATCGCTTCCGGCGCGGGCACAAACCAGCTCTCGCCGCAATCGGTGCACCGCACCGAGCGACCTTTCGGGTGGAACCGGTCGTCATCGACATCGTAGCGCGTAGCGCAATCTGGACAGGTGATTATCATAAGCGGCCAGAATCACTTATCTTGGCGCCGCATGAACGGAGCAGCATATTTTGACGGCAAATGGTTTGATTATTGATTTTGACAATGCCGGCCTTGCTTATGGCGATGCGCCGGAAACGCTGAGCGACGTTAGCTTGCAGCTGCGCGAGGGCGAGTTCCGGTTTTTGACCGGCCCGTCCGGCGCCGGCAAAACTTCGCTCCTCAAAATGATGTATCTGGCGCACCGGCCGACACGCGGGCGCTTTTCGCTGTTTGGCGAGGACGCGACCAACGCCCCGCGCGAGGCGTTGCCCGCCCTGCGCCGTCGCATCGGCGTGGTGTTCCAGGAATTCAGACTGCTCGACCATCTCACAGCTTTCGAAAACGTCGCCCTCCCCATGAAGGTCGCCGGCATTAACCAAAACCAATACCGCGAAGACGTA
>JAJFFZ010000189.1 GCA_021776395.1 Hyphococcus sp.
TGGTCAACATCACCGGCTCGATGGATATGACGCTGTTTGAAGTCGATGAAGCGGCCAACCGCATCCGCGCCGAGGTCGACCCTGACGCCAATATCATTGTCGGCTCGACTTTCAATCAGGACCTGGAAGGGCGCGTGCGCGTCTCGGTAGTCGCCACAGGCATTGACGTTGAAGAAAACGAAATCCGCCCGCAGGTGAAAATCAACACTGGCGCGATCGCCAAGCCATGGCGCGAGCCACTGGTGGTGAGCTCGGTTCAGGCTGCAACGCCAGCTGTTAATGTTGGGCGTCCGCCAGTTTTGACCAGCCGTCCTATAGCCCAACAACCGGCCGCAGCGCCGGTTCAAAGGGCGCAGCAACCAATCGTCGGCGCGCCGCAGGTCAATCCGGTGGGCGATGTCCATGAGCGCATCCGCCGAATGCTCATTGAGGGCTCGCCGGCCAGCGGATCGCCGCTATTGCGCTCCTCGGGGCCTTCAGCGCCGGTGCCGCAGCGCAACGGCCAGCGCCCGCCTTCAGAGTCAAAGCCGGTATTGCGCGCCGCACAACACACCAAACCGGCGGCTAACCCATTCCGAGGCGCGCAACAGCTGGGCAAGCACTCGCTGGAGATCGCCGTCGACATGTTCAAATCACTTGGCGGCGGCGGCCATGATGAGCGCCGCGACGCCCCGCCGCCACGGGCGCCGGAAGCGGCAAAGCCAGCCTCACGGGTGCGCGGCGACCTGTTCGATGATCAGGAAGACGCCGATCTGGAAATTCCTTCATTCCTCAGAAAGAAGAAGTCGGGCTAGGCCCATGAGCTGGGTTGACGCCTAAGCTTTTGTTTCCATTGTGGTGAAACACAATGAAACAAAGCTTGACCGCATTCCCTCACGCAAGTTTACCAAATAGATGTAGTAGGGAGATAGTCGAGGGTGAAATTCTTTCATTCTGAGTGAAGCGAGTAACGCCAATATGGGGGCTGCGACGCAAACCACCGTCAATGCGCAAACCACCGTCAATGGTAAGGCCCATTTTGCGGGTGTTGGGCTGCATAGCGGCAGCCAATGCCGGATTTCAATCCTTCCGGCCCCGGCCGGCTCGGGCATTGTCTTTCGGCGCTGCGATATTGACCCCGGCGGGGCGGATAACCAGCTTTCCAGGCTCATCCACGCAACGCCTGAAAATGTCGCCGGGTCCGATCACGGCACCAGGCTGGCCAATGGCTATGGCGCGTCGGTATCGACCGTAGAACATTTAATGGCGGCGTTCGCATTATTGTCGCTCGATAACGTCATTATTGAGGTAGACGGCCCTGAAATCCCGATTTTTGACGGCAGCGCAGAGCATCTGGTCGCCGGCCTGAAGCAGGCTGGCGTCAAAACCCAGAACGCCGAGCGGCTCCCGATTGTGATCGGTGAGCCCATCCGCGTCGCCGATGGCGACCGGCTGATTGAATTTACGCCGAGCGACCGGGGCGCCATCGACATCGATATTGATTTTGGCGATTGCCTGATCGGGCGCCAGTCCTTGTCTGTTGACCTCGAAAACCCCGCAGATCGCGACCGTTTGGCGACATCGCGGACTTTTTGCCGGCTGTATGAGGTTGATGGATTGCGGCGTGCGGGGCTTATTCGCGGCGGCTCGCTTGAAAATTCGCTGGTGGTGGATGGCCATGACCTGTTGAACGATCAAGCTTTGCGCGATCCGCACGAATTCGTCCTCCACAAGGCGCTCGACCTTATCGGCGACCTCTACCTTCTGGGCCGGCCGATCTGCGGCGCTATACGTGCGGTCAAACCCGGCCACGACCTGAATGTGCGGGCCGCCCTCGCCGTCGGCCGAAGCCTGCGCGCCGACACGCAAGAGGCAAGACCGCTGGTTGCGACGGCCTAGACTACCGGGCGATTTATAGGAATCCCCCTATGGTCTGGATTCTTTGTTCCGCGCCGGCCCGCGCGCGAAGGCGCGCAGATAATGATCTGACCGCCTTCTCGGTCTGGGTGCGAAAAACCGGTTCCCATTTTTAGCCCGGCGCTCTAGAGCATTTCCGGATAAGTGTGACGCGTTGAAAGCTATTCACTTTCAACTCCGGTAGAAATGCGGCAAACAAAGAATCTAGAGCAAATCCACGGTTCAATTTAACTCGGATTTGCTCTAGCCTGCGTCTCCTCTTGCAAAACCCGGTTTGACGCCCCGAGCGCCCCGCATTAGAAAGATGGCGCGGGCAGGTACAGATAAGGCGTCATTCATCGTGGTCATTCGTTTTGCGTTTCTCTTCAAATTGTTAGGCATCATTGCCGTTTGCGGCGCGGTCAGCGCTTGCGGCGGCGGTAAGAAAGAAAAATTCGCTTATGTCGAGCGGCCGGTTGAGCAGCTTTACGCTAACGCCAAACGCCAGATGGACAAGAAGCGCTATGATTCTGCGATCGCGTTTTTTGAAGAAGTAGAACGCCAGCACCCTTATTCGTCATGGGCGCGACGGTCGATGCTGATGAAGGCTTTCGCTTATTATCAGGGCAATGACTATGAAGAGGCGGTCACGGCGCTCGATCAGTTTATCTCGCTTCATCCCGGCAATAAGGATGCGGCATACGCTTATTATCTCAAAGCGATGTGTTTTTATGAGCGCATTCGCGATGTCGGGCGCGATCAGGAATTTACCAATAACGCCGTTGCCGCTTTGACAGACGTGGTCCGTCGCTACCCGGATTCGGAATATGCGCGTGATGCGCGGCTTAAGCTGGACCTTACCAACGACCACCTTGCCGGCAAGGAAATGTATATCGGCCGGTACTATCTAAAACAAAATAAACACATTGCAGCGATCAACAGGTTTAAGTTGGTTGTTTCGAAGTACCAGACCACAAGCCACGTCGCCGAAGCGCTGCACCGGTTGGTTGAGGCCTATCTGGAGCTTGGCATTATTGATGAGGCGCGCTCCGCAGCGGCGGTGCTGGGCTATAACTATCCTGGCAGTCGCTGGTATGAGGATACGTATAAGCTGTTTGAAAAGCGCGATATCTTGATCGTCGATGTGCGCAAAGATCGACGCGAGGCGGTGGCGATGGCTGAAGCTGAAGATCCCAATAAGGTCTTGCAAGATCTTGACATTAACGAGGTCCAGGGCGTCGATCAGGTCACCGCTCAGGAGCCGGATGAGCTGACGCCGGCCGGCGACACAATACGCGGCGACCTTGGTTCGTCTGTCCTTGAGCCCGATAATCTCTAAAGCAAATCTAAGATAAGTAGAATTGTGGATTTGCCCAGATTCTTTGTTTGTCACATTTCTACCGGATAACCGCATCACACTTATCCGGAAATGCTCCACCGCCTTGACTTACGCGAACGGGCCCTGGCTTCCGGCATGGCTCGAACTGCGGTAAGAGAGCCATGATGCGCAACGATACGGGCCGTTCATGCTGACCGCTCTGACTATTCGCGATTTTATCCTGATTGACCGGGCGCAACTGACGCTGGCCCACGGGCTTGCGGCGCTGACCGGCGAGACCGGGGCTGGCAAATCTATTCTGCTGGATGCGCTGGGGCTTGCGGTTGGCGGGCGCGCGACACGCGGCGGCGTGCGCCAGGGCGCCGCCCAAGGCGTTGTCGCGGCGACGTTTGAGGTGGGCGGCGACCATCCGGTCTGGCGGCTGCTGGACGAGAACGGTCTTGCGGGTGAAGATGGGGCCGGCGAAGATGATCCGATCATTCTGCGCCGGGTTCAAAATGCCGACGGCCGCAGCCGCGGCTTTGTCAACGACCAGCCGGTCTCGATCAGTATGCTGCGCGACGTTGGCGAGGCGCTGTTGGAAATTCACGGCCAGCATGATGGGCGCGGATTTTTGTCGGCATCCGCCCATCGCGGCATGCTTGATGAATTTGGCGGGTTGCAGAAAAAAGCCGCAAAAGTGGCGAGCCTTTGGCGGGCCTGGCGCGAGGCGCAATCCGCGCTTGAAGAGCGCCGCCGCGAACAGGACGCCGCCGCGCGCGAAGCGGAATATTTGCGGCATGTCTATGAAGTCCTGCAAAAGCTAAACCCGCAAGCTGGCGAGGAGACCGCGTTGGCGGATCGTCGCGCGGTGTTGATGGCGGCGGAGAAAGTGTCCGAACAATTGCACGCGACCGCTGCGGCTATCGACGACGGCCGGGTGGAGCACAATCTGGCGACCGGCCTCGGCCATGTTGAGCGCGCCGCGGCGCTGTTGCCGGAGGCGCAATCGCTGAAAGAAGCGGCCGCACGCTTTACGGCCGCGCTGAGCGAGGCGGCGGAAGGGCGCGCAGCGATTGACCGCGCGATTTCGGAATTTGGCGCCGACCCGGATGAGGTTGACCGCACCGAGGAGCGCTTGTTTGAACTGCGCGGGGAAGCCCGCAAGCACGGTGTTGCGCCGGATGCGCTGTCAGAGTTTCTGCAAAAAATCACCAAGGCGCTCGATGATGTTGAGGCCGGGACGG
>JAJFFZ010000190.1 GCA_021776395.1 Hyphococcus sp.
CGCAGCGATCGCGCACGAATCATTTTCAAGTGCGCGCGCTTCTTCGATTTTTTGCGCCACATCCGTCAGACACTTGCCGCATTGCGGACGGCTGCCGCAACGGCGAAAGACTTCCGCGACGGTGCGCGCATTATCGCCCGCCGCCGCTTCAATTTGTTTTTCCCGCAATGCGTTGCAAATGCAGATATACATCTTTGCACCCATCTTAATCGGACCGCGCTCAGCGCGGGTCTCAGTACCAGATGGTGCAATTAATAATGATTGTCAATTACAAAAACATTAATCACTAGCGTTTTCGCCGCCACTCGGCATTTCGGCGACAGTCAGCTGCGGATCCACCAGCTTTCCGGCCCATTTCATACTCCAGTGGAGATGCGGCCCGGTCACCCGCCCTGTAGCGCCCACAGCGCCAATAATGTCCCCTTTTTCAACCCGCTGCCCGGGTTCGACATCAATCCGCGACATATGCAGAAAGGCGCTTTCGAGCCACTGACCATGGTCGAGAAGAACGAGCCCCCCCTCGAAATACATATCCCCTTCCGCAAGGGTGACGATCCCCGGCGCAGGCGCGCGTACCGGCGTACCCGTCAATGCGGCGACATCAACCCCCGAATGAGGCCGCTTCGGCTCACCATTCAAAATCCGCTGTGAGCCGAAAACGCCGCTGATCCGTCCCGTCACAGGCCAGTCAAAACCAACCGCCCAGTCGGCAAGGCGATGCGTATCCAGTCGCGCCGCTTTCTTCTTTTTGCTGTCCTTTGCAATCTTTGCGAGTTGCTCTTGCGTAAATCCGGAGACTTTCGACTGGTCAAGACCATCGATGCGCTGGACCGGAAAGTCGCGATCTTCAACCTCCATGGCGTGGCGCTCAACTGCGCCGTCGGGCAACGTTACAACCAAAAGCGCGGACTGCGCGCTGTCGCGTCCAAAGCCAATAACAAAACGCCCGTCCTCGCCGACCATCACGTCGTCGCCATCGAGGCGCACCGTCGCGCCCGGTTCCGTCTCGCCAAAGACAAGGCCGCCTTGCGTATAATTACCAGTCAGCGAAAAACGCACCGGCGCGTCATCAAACACTTTCTGGCGCTCTACGACATCTTGCATCGCCTCAGCATAGTTTGCGCGGCGCGCCAGCATGTCAGCATCCGGTCCGGCAACCTTGTCCGTGTTGCGATCTGCAGGCGGCGCCTCTTGCGCCAGCGATGTGTCGTTGCCGCCGTCCGTTATTTCTTGCGCATGTACGCTTGAGCTCATCGCGATCAACGCCGCACCCGCAATCAGAAAAACCCACATCACATTTCCCTTTCCAGACCAAACCCTTTTTGCGCCGCCGCCGCGTCGGCATAGGGTTCTTGTTTGTCGACATTCCAATATCGCAGCGCTTTCAAGGGAATGTGCGCACCGGTGACGGCGCAAATGACATAGGCGCCCGGTTTCACAATATGAAACTCGCCATCGCCATATTCGAGGACGGCCTCATCTTCCGGACCAAAAGATTCAAATGGATTCATCAAACGCCTCTGCCGCCCCCATAAAGATCATTACAGCCTTGCTGTGGTGTTAGTCAAAAAGTCGTTGCTGGCGCGGTTTCGCCGGCTGTTCCGCCCGGGCATCCCTTTGCTTTTTCGGGGTTTTTCGGAGGCCGCCGTCACTGTCAAACCAAAAGTTGCGGGCGCCGTCGGCGAACTGGATCTCGCCGCCGGAAGCATCTGCGGCCTCGCTCGCCCGGCGCAGCAAGACGCCGTCCTGATCGCGCACCAGGGCGAAACCACGCTTCAAAACATTTTGATAGGAAACAGCTGCAAGCACCCGCCCCGAAGACGCCAACCGCGCCTGCCTGTCAGCAACCACGCGATCAACCCTCTCGACAATTCGCGCCCATTGGACGGCCGCCCGGTTTTCTCGCTGTGCAAATCCCGCCGCAAGCAGATTTTTGTTCAACCGCCCGCCAATCCCCGCAACGCGCGTCAACGCATGATCAAGGCGCGCGCGCAATCCTGAACGCAGCCCGTCCGCCGCGCGGTCGAGACGCTGCGCCGCTGCGCCAAGCACATCCTCCGGCCGGCCCAGACCTCGGGCCGCTGACTGTAAGGCCGTCCGGCGGGACTCCAGGATGCGTGCCGACGCCATTGTGAAACGGCGCTCTTTATTCAGCACCTCACTTAACAACTCACTGCGCACCGGTACGGCGAATTCCGCGGCTGCGGTCGGCGTTGGCGCACGTTTATCGGAAACAAAATCAATCAGCGTCGTGTCCGTCTCATGTCCGACTGCAGAGATGAGCGGGATGTCGCTTGCCGCCGCCGCCCGCGCAACCACCTCTTCGTTGAAACACCAAAGGTCTTCCAGCGACCCGCCGCCGCGCGCAACAATCAGGACATCCGGACGCGGAATACCGCCGCCCGGCGCCAAAGCGTTAAAGCCTTTAATGGCGGCGGCGATCTTTTCCTCCGCGCCGCGCCCCTGAACAACGGTTGGCCAGACGATCACATGGCGCGCAAATCGTTCGCGCAGACGATGGAGAATATCCCGGATCACCGCCCCCGAAGGCGAGGTCACAACACCGATCACCTCCGGCAGAAACGGCAGCGGCTTTTTGCGGTCCGCCGCAAACAGCCCTTCTGCGGCGAGCTTCTTCTTGCGCTCCTCGAATA
>JAJFFZ010000020.1 GCA_021776395.1 Hyphococcus sp.
CCGCCGGGCGAATGGGGTGGGCTCAGAACAATTGCAGGCTACAGGATAATATGGCGATGAATCAGATGAAACGCCGCAGACCCCCATCGGCCCTTCGGGCCACTTCCCCCGTAAACGGGGGAAGAATAACTTTGCCCCCGACGCCACCTAATTCCTCCCCCGCTTGCGGGGGAGGTGTCACCCCGGACTTAATCCGGGGTGACGGAGGGGGTGCTTCCCGATGTAAGGTCAGAACTGGAAAATCACGACACTCAACCAAAGAAAATACAGCACCCACAAAATGTGTGAATGGCTTAACCCCAAAGGGGAGCGGCAAAGTGTGCGAATCGCCGGCATAGTCACCCCATGACCTCCGACATCCTCATCATCGGCGCTGGCGTCGCAGGGCTTTATACCGCCCTGAAGCTCGCGCCCCGGCCGGTGACTATCGTCACCGCGCGCCCGCTTGGCAAGGGCGGCTCGACGCCGAGGGCGCAGGGCGGCATGGCCGCGGCGATTGGCGATGATGATACGCCAAACCTGCATTTCGCCGACACGATGGAGGCCGGCGGCGGGCTGGTTGACCCCGAGGCGGCAAGCCTGCTTGTGGATGGCGGCGCGGCGGCGGTCGATGACCTTGGCGCTTACGGCGTTGCATTTGACCGCGACGCTGACGGCGCGCTGAAGCTCGGGCGCGAGGCTGCTCATTGCCGCAACCGCATCGTCCACGCCGCCGGCGACCAGGCTGGCGCGGCGATTATGGCGGCGCTGATTGCAGCGGCGCGCGCGGCTGACCACATCACCATTCTCGAACGCATTGTGGTTGAAGATCTGCTGACCGATGACAATGGCGCGGTCGGCGGCGCGCTGGTTTTTGATGTGAAGGCCGGCCAACGCAGTGTCTTTGACGCGGGCGAGACCGTGTTGGCGACCGGCGGGCTTGGCGGATTATACGCCGTCACCACCAACCCGACCCCGGCGCAGGGTCATGGCCTGGCTTTTGCCGCGCGCGCCGGCGCGATTATCCGCGATCCGGAATTTGTCCAGTTCCACCCCACCGCGCTCGATATCGGCGCCGATCCCGCCCCGCTCGCCACCGAGGCGCTGCGCGGCGCCGGCGCGCTCCTCGTCAATACCGACGGCAAGCGGTTCATGGGCGAGTATCACAAAGCGCTGGAGCTGGCGCCCCGGGACATTGTCGCGCGCGCGGTCGAGGCGGAGCGTGTCGCTGGCCGCGGCGCTTTCCTTGATGCGCGCGAGGCGATTGGCGCGCGTTTCCCCGATGCCTTCCCCACTGTCTTTGCATCCTGCAAGAAAGCCCGTATCGACCCGCGCAAGCAATTGATACCGGTCGCTCCGGCGGCGCATTATCATATGGGCGGCGTCGCTACCGACCTTAACGGCCAGTCCTCCATCGACGGATTATGGGCGGTGGGAGAGGTCGCCTCGACCGGCGTGCACGGCGCCAATCGCCTCGCCTCCAACTCGCTGCTTGAGGCGGTGGTGTTTGGCGCCCGCATCGCCGATCAACTGCGCGATAAACAAACCACGCAGCGGGTCAACGCCGGCGCCCCGGCGGACCGTATGGATCTTGCATCAAAACCGGCTGACCCCGACGCCATGGCGCGCCTGCGCGCCACCATGTCGGAGGGGTGCGCGCTCAACCGGTCGCGCGACGGCCTGTTGCTGGTGATCGACGTTATTCACGCGCTCAATATCAGCCCGTTCATGACCAGCGGCTTAAAAAGCGCGCTCATCACTGCGGAGCTGATTGCCCAAGGCGCGCTGATGCGCGAGGAATCGCGCGGCGGACATTTCCGGACCGACTATCCGCAGACGGATGAAGAAGCGTTTAACACCGAAATCTGCACCACCGATGCGCATGAGGAAGACGAGGACGAGACATGAGCCTGCCTCGCCTCGCCTCGCATGTCATAGACGACGCAGTGGCGCGCGCGCTGCGCGAAGACCTTGGCGACGCCGGCGACATTACATCCAATGCCACCATCCCCGCCAGCGCGGTATCGCGCGCCGTCATCGCCGCACGCAAGCCAGGCGTTATCGCCGGCGTTGACGCGGTGCGCGCCGCCTTCCGGCAGGTGGACCCGGCGATTAATGTCACCGTCGAGGCCGGCGATGGCGCAAGAGTCAAACAAGGCGATGTCCTCATCTCGCTAGACGGCCCGTCGCGGGGCGTTCTTTCTGCTGAGCGCGTCGCGCTGAACTTTCTCGGCCATCTCTCCGGCGTCGCCACCGCAACCGCCGCTTTGGTGGACGCCGTCGCCGGGACCAAGGCGCGAATCGTCTGCACCCGCAAGACCACTCCTGGCTTGCGCGCACTGGAAAAATACGCCGTCCTGTGCGGCGGGGGGCGCAATCATCGTTTCGGGCTTTATGATGCGGTGATGATCAAAGACAACCACATCGCCGCCGCCGGCGGCATCGCACCCGCGCTTGCCGCTGCAAAATCTGCGCTCGGACATATGGTCAAAGTCGAGATTGAAATCGACCGCCTGGACCAGCTGGAAGCGGCAATCACCGGCGGCGCTGATGTTATCCTGCTGGATAATATGTCTACAGACGATATGAAGCAGGCGGTCGCTATCAATCAGGCCCGCGCCATCCTTGAGGCGTCCGGCAATGTCACCGTCAACACCGTCCGCGCGATTGCAGAGACCGGCGTCGACATCATCTCATCAGGCTGGATAACGCACTCGGCGCCAAGCCTTGATGTTGGGTTGGATTTTAGCTGATTGCGTGTGGGCGGGAGACGCCCTACATCGCCGCCGGCGCCGCGGCAATCGTGCGCCGGCTCGGTATTTTGTAGAACTTGTGGGTGCCGATGCTGGCGGTCGGCGTCATCTTCGCGGCCCAGTAAGGATCGACATAATTGGCGTGGTAATGCGTCGCCTGTCGGCTGACGGGTGCGCGAATGCCGGCAAGGATGGCGCCGGCGAGTTCCTTTGAGGATTTCCATTTGCGCTTGTTGAGCCGCGCCTGCATCGAGCCGTCGCAGGTGAACGAGAACTGGCACCCGGTGCGCCGCTGCGAGCCTTGGAACACAACGCCGCAAACCGAACCCGGATAGACCGGGCTGGCGACGCGGTTCAGAACAACGTCGGCGACGGCGAGTTGACCGATGCGCGGTTCGGACCGCGCCTCATAATAAATCGCCTGCGCCAGGCATGTGCGCTCTTCGCCGCCAAGCTTGGCGACCGTCAGCGTGGTGAAATCAAAATCAACGAAATCGGTGAGCGCATTATCGCCGGCGAGAACCGAAGCGGTCGAGCGCGCTGGCTTTAAGCGCGGCTTGTCAAGCGCAGAGCGCGCCGCTGCGGTCTCAGAGGAGAGATAGCGGGCGAGATCGGCAACCAGGTCAGCTTCTTCGGCAATCGCCAGCTGCGCCTTGCGGTCGGCCGCGGCGCGGTCAGCGCTCACCGTCAAGCTCAGCGCGGTCGCAACCCCACAGATGCTCAACAGCCCCACTGCCAGCAGGCTGCGCAAGGTCCAATGGGCCTCCTGGGGTTTATGAAGACGGCGATCGGTCACAATATATTCTGCCTGTCAGCTGGCCAGAGAACCGGCCATTTTAGTCTCAAACTTTAAAGCTTCCCTACGCAACGCAAAAAACGCGCCCTAATCAGCGCGAGACGGCGTTATATGGCGCCCTAGCGCTGCATGTGCAAATGAAATCGGCGTGTATTAACCTTATGTTAACCTTTGTCGTTGGGCGCTAACCCATTGGAATCTGACGGTTAACTGCATGGTGAAACGAACCGTAACCAAATATGTGGCTGCCAGAGCCTATTTTTCACCAAGTTTTGCTTGCGCTGCAGCAAGACGCGCAATTGGCGTGCGGTATGGCGAACAGGACACATAATCGAGGCCCAGGCCTTCCACGAACGCAATTGAAGCCGGATCGCCGCCATGCTCCCCGCAAATGCCCAATTTGAGCCCCGGGCGCGCCTTGCGGCCCTTCTCAACGGCAATCTCCACCAGCACGCCGACGCCCTTGATATCGAGCGTAACAAACGGGTCGCGCTCAAAAATCCCGCGGCGCATATAGTCCGGCAGGAACGAGGCCGCATCGTCGCGGCTTAGCCCGAAGGTCGTTTGCGTCAGATCATTGGTGCCGAAGGAGAAAAATTCTGCATCCGCAGCGATTTCATCAGCGGTGAGCGCGGCGCGCGGCAATTCGATCATCGTACCGACGAGATAGGCTACATCACCGCCGGTCTCTTTCAGCACAGCCGCCGCCGCCGCATCAACGCGGGCCTTCACAAAGCTCAGCTCGGCGCGTTTAGCGACCAGCGGGATCATAATTTCCGGCACAATCGTGTCGCCGGTCTCAGCGGCCACCGCGCAAGCCGCCAGCATGATCGCGCGCGCCTGCATCTCGTAAATTTCCGGGTAGGAAACCCCGAGACGGCATCCGCGATGGCCCAGCATCGGGTTAAATTCGTGCAGCTTATGGGCGCGGTCTTTGAGCTTTTCCGCATCCATGCCGGAGGCTTTGGCGACCTCTTCGATTTCTTCATCCGAATGCGGAAGAAATTCATGCAGCGGCGGGTCCAACAGCCGTATCGTCACCGGCAGCCCGCGCATCACCCGGAACAGGCCTTCAAAGTCCGATTGCTGCATCGGCAGAAGCTTATCGAGCGCGGCTTTGCGCCCAGCGGCGTCTTCCGCAAGGATCATCTCGCGCATTGCGATAATCCGGTCAGCGTCAAAGAACATGTGCTCGGTGCGGCAAAGCCCGATGCCCTCGGCGCCAAAGTCGCGCGCGACTTGCGCATCATGGGGCGTTTCAGCATTGGCGCGCACCGCCATGCGCCGCACCGCATCGGCCCATCCCATCAGTTTGGAAAAATCACCGGATAGCTCCGGCTGCACCGTCGCCACCGCGCCGAAGAACACCTTGCCCGCGGCGCCATCGACGGTAACGATGTCGCCTTTCTTGACGACGCGCCCGCCGGCGATAAATTCCTTGCCGCCCTTGTCAATTTTCAGATCGCCCGCGCCGCAAACACAGGGCCGGCCCATGCCGCGCGCGACAACCGCGGCATGGCTGGTCATGCCGCCGCGCGCGGTGACAATCGCCTGGGCTGCATGCATGCCGTGAATATCTTCCGGACTGGTTTCCACCCGCATCAAAATAACCTTGCGGCCTTCCTGCGACAGGCGCTCGGCCTCGTCGGAATTGAACACCACCTCGCCCGTCGCCGCGCCAGGCGACGCCGGCAGGCCGGTCAGCACCAGATCGCGCGGCGCATCCGGGTCGAGCGACGGGTGCAGAAGCTGGTCGAGCGAATGTGCATCGACACGGCAAATCGCATCTTCCTTGCTAATCAGGCCTTCCTTACACAAATCAACGGCGATTTTCAGCGCCGCCTTGGCGGTGCGTTTGCCGGTGCGGGTCTGCAACATCCACAGCTTGTTGTCCTGGATGGTAAACTCAATGTCCTGCATGTCGCGGTAGTGGCGTTCGAGCTGGTCAAACACCGCGATTAACTCGCTATAGGCTTGCGGCATCGCTTCTTCCAGCGACGGCTCACTCTCGCCCATCGCCTCTCGCGCCCGCTTGGTCAACGGTTGCGGCGTGCGAATGCCCGCGACCACATCCTCGCCTTGCGCGTTTATCAAAAACTCGCCGTAATACTGGTTCTCGCCGGTTGACGGATCGCGCGTGAACGCAACGCCGGTGGCCGACGTCTTGCCCATATTGCCGAACACCATCGCCTGAACATTCACCGCCGTGCCCCAGCTTTCGGGAATATTGTGCAGCCGGCGATAGGTTTCCGCGCGGTTATTGCGCCACGAGCCGAACACCGCGCTAATCGCCCCCCACAGCTGTTCATTCGGGTCTTGCGGAAATGGTTTACCGGTCGAGTGTTCCACAGCCTGCATGTAACCGGTGATGACTTTTCTCCAGTCATCGGCGGTTAAATCCGTATCGAGATGATGGTCGTTATCTTCTTTATAAGTCTCTAAAATATCTTCGAACTCATGATGTTCGACATTGAGCACCACGTCGGAATACATCTGCACGAAGCGGCGATAGCTGTCATAGGCGAAGCGGTCATCGCCCGCGAGTGCGGCAAGGCCCTCAACGGTTTCATCATTGAGGCCGAGATTGAGAACCGTGTCCATCATCCCCGGCATTGAGGCGCGCCCGCCGGACCGCACCGAAACCAATAGCGGCTTTTGCTTGTCGCCAAAACGGCGCCCCACCGCATCGCCGACCTTGGCCAGCGCCGCCTCGACAGCGGCCTTCAGCCCGTCCGGGTAGCGGCGGTCATGGTCATAAAAGGCCGAGCAAACCTCGGTGGTCAGCGTCAGGCCCGGCGGCACCGGCAGGCCAAGGCTCGCCATTTCCGCCAGATTGGCGCCCTTGCCGCCAAGCAAATTCTTCATCGAGGCGTCGCCATCCGCAACGCCCGCGCCAAACGAATATACCCACTTCTTTTCGGCCATCAAAAATCCCGCTTTTTATCCAGCTGCTCCCAGCCTTGCATTAGCCCGCTGCGCGCGCTGTTCCAAGCGGGAACTTGCCGCAATGCACAAAAAAATCACCCGGCCTGCGCGCTGTACAGCGCCGGGCAAACTGTTACCCTCAAAGGACAACGAAAACAGCGCCAGTAAAGGCGCAGTAATGAGCCAGAACGGGGTTTTGATGGGGGCGTTTCAACGCAAGTCTTGGCGGCTCGGCGCCTATATTGCCGCTGGCCTATGGTCAACGAGCGCGGCCGCCGCCGGCAAGCCTGGCTTTGATATCAACACGCTGCCGCCAGCCGTAAGCGTACTGGCGGTGTTGACCGTAATGGCGCTGATTATTGGCGCGATTATGACCACGCGCCGGCTTGGCAATTCATCGCTTTTCAATCGATTGTTTATTGTCGTTGCCGTCGCATCAGCTTTCTTCAGCGCGGTCAGTTCCGCCATCGGCTTCAGCCTCATCACCTCGCAAGAATCCGCCGACGCCTTCCGCAATTCGGTTTTGCCGGCGGCGTTCGGGGTGTTTGTGTTCTTTCTCGCGGTCGCGGTCTGGGTCGGCGGGGCGGAGCTGGTGCGCCACCGCGACTGGTTCCGCAAGCTTGGGCGCGGGATCGTCGGCGATGCGATGTTTTTCATCGAGCGCGCCTTCAAGCTTTTGGTCATCATCCCGATGCTGGCGGTTTTATTATTTTTCATCTCCACCTGGACCACCGTTGTCGGCATCGGCGGCGTTGATGCGGTGCGCTATACCTATCAGTCTGAAATCGAACGCCTACAGAGCGAATGCGCCGGCATTACCGGATATCGGCAAAAGGACTTTCTGTTTTTGGAAGACCTGCGCCTGTCGGTCACCGGCGTCGCCCGCGTCGCCAGGAGCGAGCGACGCGGCGGCGCGCAATCGGGCGCGGCCGGGCCCGGCGCCGTCACCGCCTATTTCACCGGCATCGCCGACTGGCTGGGCGATTTGGAGGCGAGCGTCGCCGCCATTATCCGTCGCGATGACCCATCCGGTCTTGACCCTTATGACCCAGACATTTGCGCGACAAAAATCGAAGAACTAAGCGGATTGTTGAGCCGCAACGCGTTTGACAATTACGACCTGTGGGCGCGCGAGTTTGAAGCCGCGTTCAACGATTTCGCCGCCATCCTCAATCGCTGGCGCCAGGACCGGCGCATCGAAAAACTGCTGGAGCAACAATTGGCGAGTTTTGAACGCGCTAACCCCAAGCCGGTCGCATCGCTGTTGTCGCCGCCGCAAAGCGAGGCCATCACGCGCTATGCGGAGAACGTAGAAAAAGCGCTGAAATCGCTTATCCGCAAACAAAAACTCACCAAACCGCCGGCGCCAAAAAAATCCGCAGCGGAGCGCTCACGCGCGCGCGGACTTGATATTCTGCGAGAGATGATATTGCCGCCACCGCCCGAGGCGCCGCCGGAAAAAATCTCGCGCACGCAAGCCGTGGTCGCTGCGGAATTCGTTCCCGGCCTGTCAACAATTTCGCCGCGCGACGCGGTCTTAAAAAACGCAAACATCTTCTCCGACATCTGGGCGCTCGCTATCAGCTGGGACTACGCGGCCTATCTGTTGATGTTCGTGTTTTTATTTTTTCCGAGCGCAGAACGTGCGGCGGGGTTTAAGGATTAGGCGCTGCACGTAGATTGTCTTTGCCGGACTTGTTCCGGCAATCCAGTCAGACAAACAGACATTCTGGATCACCGGGCCAAGCCCGGTGATGACAGCCATGGGGTGGGGTTCACCCCTCCAACTTGGAAAAATCAGCAACACGCGCCATCGCCGCGCGCAAACGCGTGAGCAGCGCCAGGCGGTTGGCGCGTAGCCCCGCATCGTCAGCGTTCACCGTCACCTTGTCGAAGAAATGATCGACCGGCGCGCGCAACGCAGCCAGCGCCGTCATCGCCGCCTCGAAATCTTCTGACGCAACCGCCTTTTCGACCTTCGCCTCAGCATCGCAAAGCGCGGCGAAGAAGGATTTTTCCTGCGGCTCTTTTAAAAGGCCGGCATCAACGTTCAGGTTGTCCGGCAGCGCGCCCTTCTTTTCCTCAGCCCGCAAAATATTCACCGCCCGCTTATAAGCCGCCGCAAGATTGGCGCCGTCATCGGTTTTGAGGAAAGCTTCAAGCGCGGTGAGTTTCGCGACGATGAGGACGATGTCGTCTTGGAGATTTCCATCAGTGTCGATACGTACTGCGTCGAGCGCGTCGTGGCGATGGCCTTTATCCTTGAGGTAGACTTTTAGGCGGTCGTGGAAGAAAGCGAGGAGGTCTTTAATGTCTGCGGTTCGATGAACTATTCCACCGGAGCCAGCCGGCGCTCCTGCAGCCGCCGGCGAAAATCTACTGTCTTCCCGTACAGGCTTGGCTAACTCGAAAGCGTCGTTGAGTTTAATACGCAGCCTATTTTCGATCATGCTGGCGATCGTTCCCAAAGCAGCACGCCTCAGCGCAAACGGATCGCTCGACCCAGTGGGCTTTTTATCAATCGTCCAAAACCCAACAAGCGTGTCGATTTTGTCTGCCAGCGCGACGGCGACGGAGACCGGCGCGGTGGGGACTGCATCGTCCTGTCCGGCGGGTTTGTAATGGTCGCGGATGGCGTCGGCGATTTGCACCGCTTTTTGCTCCCCCGCCTGCGGGGGAGCTGTCGCCCCCGGATTTGATCCGGGGGGGGCTGAGGGGGTTTTCGCAGCGCCCGAAACTTTTTTTGTGACACCCCCTCCGTCGCCTTCGGCGCCACCTCCCCCGCCAGCGGGGGAGGAATCCACGCTTTCCGCAAGGTAATAATAACGCCCCATAACCCCTTGAAGTTCGGGGAACTCTTTGACCATGCCGGTGACCAGGTCGGCCTTGGCTAGCCTCGCGGCGCGCGCCGCGGTTTCCGGGTCAGCGCCGACCGCTGGCGCTATCTCTTTGGCCAGCGCGGCGACCCTTCTCGCCTTGTCGCCGACCGAGCCGAGGCCTTCGAAGAACGTCACCTTGCCGAGCTCATTACGCCAGGCTTCAAGGCTGGTTTTGCGGTCCTGATTATAGAGATACCAGGCGTCGGACAGCCGCGCGGTGAGCACCCGCTCATAGCCCTCGCGCATCGCAACCCCGCCATCCGGCGCCTCGATATTGGCGACGCAGATAAAGCGGTTCGCCAGACCGCCGGTGTTCGGATCGCGCACGGAAAAATATTTCTGGTGGCCGCGCATTGACGCCCTCAACACCTCATCGGGCAGCGTCAGAAATTTCTCGTCAAACGCGCCAATCATCGCCGTTGGCCACTCGGAAAGCCCGGCGACCTCGCTCAACAGCCCCGCATCCTCCACCAGTTCAAGCCCTTGCGCCTGACACAAAGTCGCCGCATCGCCGGCGATGATTTCCTTGCGTTCTTCCGTATCGAGAATAACTTTCGCCGCGCGCAGCTTCATTGCGTAATCGTCAAAGCTGCGGGTTTGAATTTCGCCCGGCGCCATAAACCGATGGCCTTCGGTTTTGTCGCTGGCGGCGAGCCCGCCGATGTTGAAGTCAACCACCTCCCCATCGAACACGCATAAAATCCGATGCAGCGGCCGCACCCATTTGAGGTCGCCGTCATCGCTACTCGATGACCCCCAACGCATCGATTTCGGCCAGGATAATTTTGCGATGATGTCCGGCATGAAACCGGCCACCAGCGCGGCCGTGTCGCCGCCCGCCTGATCGATCACGGCGACGTAAAACTCGCCCTTTTTGTCCGTGCGGCGCTCGCACTCATCGAGCGAGGACAGCCCCGCCGACTTCAAAAACCCCGCCACGGCTTTGTCCGGTGCGCCGACGCGGGGGCCTTTTTTCTCCTCGCGCCTATCGGGCTGGCGCGCCGGCAGCCCGGTGGCCACCAGCGACAGCCGCCGCGCCCCGGCAAAGGCCTTCACCCCCTCCGGCATTAACCCTGCATCCAGCAACGCCTTGTTCACGGCGCGCTCAAGCGTCGCCGCACCGCGCAATTGCATGCGCGCAGGGATTTCTTCGGAGAATAGTTCAATCAGGAGTTCAGGCATGGGCCGCGTTTTAGGGGCGGTTTGGCGGGTGCGCAATAGCCGCCGACTAGGCGGGAAAAGCGCCCGCGGCGCCTGGCGCTAACAGGGTTAAGCTGCGGGCCCGCCTGAACGCGCTCATCCGGTCATCCGCCGCACCTGAACCGCATGAATGCGCACGGCGAGCTTCTTATCAGCGTTATAAAAATCCGCCTCCACATGGATCAGCGTTTTTGCCGCATTCGTCACCCGGCCCTCAATCATCGCCAGCGGCATCGTTAACGGCCGGAAAAAGTTAGTCTCAAGACGCGAGGTGCGGAAGCGTTCTTTGTCGCCGGTCAGCACCGTCATCGCCGTCAGCCCGGCAACATGATCGGCGACCGAGGCGATATGGCCGCCAAACATCACCCCGTCCGGCATCACGAAGCGATCATCGATATCCCAGCGCATTTTGATCTCGCCCCACGCCCAGTCGGTGAGCGCCAGCGCACCGAGCTTTTCCTCCGCCCACTGATTGAAGCGCGAGTCCCCAGCCCTGTAGCCGTTCAAAATATCGGTGTGCCGCGCGGATGTGGTTCGGGTCATGGGCGCCTATTCTTGCGTTACAGAAAGGATCGCCACCGGCGCCGCCAACAGCTGGCCGGCAAAGCCTTCGCCCTCGCGCGTTGGCGCTGCGTTGATTGTACGCACCACATCCATACCCTCGACGATTTTACCGAACACCGCAAAGCCCTGGCCATCCGGATTGCGCGCGCCGCCAAAATCAAGCGGATGATTGTCGCCAATGGTGATAAAAAATTCAGAGCTTGCCGTACCCGGTTCCACCCGCGCCATGGAAATAACACCGTCAACATGGGTTAGGCCCGTCGCCTCGGTGGTTTCATGGGCAATTGGCGCCAGCGGCGCAGTAAAATCTTCATCGCCGTCTTCGTTAAAGGGCGCCCATAACCCGCCCTGAATGACAACAATCATCGGGTCATTATCAGGCCGCGTAGTGCGATAATAATGCGCGCCGCTATAGTGGCCTTCATCAACATAGCGCAGAAAATTAGTCACTGTGATCGGCGCCCTATCGGGATAAAGCGCCAGCACAATCATGCCTTGGCTGGTCTCCATCGCAATGCGCACGGTCTTTTCACCGGTATGGGAGCAAGCCGCAAACACCAACGCCGCCATTGAGACAAGAAAATATCGCATCATGAAAGCCGGCTATGGCTGCCATCGCAAAGCGGTGCGCCGGCGGTTTGTTTACAGCCGCAAAAGAACACCTGCTTGGTTTGCGGCGCAGTCCATTTCATCGGCGTGAGATCTGTTCCCGAATGCGAGCCGTCACAAAAGGGCTGCGCCGCGGACCGGCCGCAAGCGCACCAGAAGTAGGATTTTCCAGCTTCAACATCGACCGCTACGGGAGATTTTTGGGCGACAACAGGCTTGGGCATGAGGGGTTTCCTTTTCAGGTCAGCTTATCGGTGTTGGCGACGAATACACTTGGCGCACACTACTTCTTCGCAGCCCGAACACAATCATCAAGCCGGTCGCGGCGCACCTGCCCCATCCGTCCCCGCAGCATTCGCGTGCGTCTTTTGACATAAGGCCCGGGCGGGTCAACCCGCCATTTATGCGGGTTCGGCAGGACAGCGGCGAGCAGCGCCGCTTCGCGCGGCGTCAGGTTCCGGGCGCTTTTCCCGAACCGCTTTTGCGCCGCCGCCTCGGCGCCGAACAGCCCGTCGCCCCATTCGGCGATATTAAGATAGACTTCCATGATCCGCCGCTTGGACCACAAGGTTTCAATCACCAGCGTCATCCACGCTTCGGCGCTTTTGCGCACCCACCCGCGATGCGACCACAGAAATGCATTCTTTGCGGTCTGCTGTGAAATCGTCGAAGCGCCGCGCAAGCGCTTGCCGTTTTCGGCATCGTCAAACGCCTCGTCGATTGCATCAAAATCAATGCCGTTGTGAAGGCAAAAGCGGGTGTCCTCCGCCGCAATCACGGCGGTGACGAGGTGCGGTGAAATTTTGTCGAGCGGCGTCCAGAAATGGGTGATCTCCTGGCCGGAAAATTTACGCTCAACCATCAGCAAAGTGCCCGGCGGCGGCTCAAACCTATAGACGCCGGCCCAGACAATCGAGCCGATAACGAGCACAACAAACGACCCCGCGATCACCCGCAATATCCGCGTCAGGCGATCAAGAACGCCAAAATCTTTCCATTTCCGGCGTGTTTTGTTTTCTGCATTCGCCATTGCGGGAGCGCTCGATCCGTTGGTTATGGCAGCGTCAGTTTCTGTGGGCCATGGTATGCGCGGACGTTACAAGCTGCAATGGCGCTGTGCGTCGCCCGTCTTCAAACACCCGTCTTCAAGTGATTGACCGCGTCTAAAAGACATATGCCACAGGCTAGCACCTGTGCTATCTGGGCGCGCGCGCCATGCTTGTGACGGTGTTGGCGGCAAAAACGAATCCCGGAACGAAACGGACCTGACGCTTATGAAAACCGCCGCAGATTGCCAGACGATGACTGAGGTGCGCAGCGAAATTGACCGCGTGGATCGCGCCCTGATAGACCTTCTCGCCGAGCGCTGGACGTATGTCGACAAGGCATGGGTGTTTAAGCGCTCGCCAGAGGAGGCCTCGGTGCCATGGCGCAACAAGGATGTGATCGACAAGGTGAAGGCCCGCGCGGCGCAAACCGACATGCCGCCGGAGATGGCCGAAGCGTTGTGGCGCTTAATCATTGGCTGGGGCATTCAGTATGAAGAAGAGCGCCTGAGAGAAGAATGACCTCCCATATCCACCCCTCCATCGGCGCGATGCTGAACAATGCGCGCGACTGGTTGACCCATGAACATTCGCTGTTCCGGTCATTGAACCTTGAACCGACCCTATTCGGCAAGGGTAAGGCGACATTCATTGTCGACCTACCCGAGGCCTTCACTGGCGAGGGCGATATGATTCACGGCGGGCTGATGACTATCATCATGGATTCTATTTTCGGACTGACGGTTTTTACCGCGCTTGAAGAGATAAAACCAATCGCCACCATTAATTTGCGTATTGACTATATCGCCACCGCCAAAGCCGGCGCGCGCGCGGTTTGCGCCGCGCACTGCATCGCCGTCAATGATGATATCGCTTTTGTTTCGGGCGATCTTAAAATTGAAGATGACGGGCGGTTGCTCGCGACCGGCTCCGGCGCCTTCATGGTCGGCACGCGCGGCCCTGTTAAGGGGTCGCGATTATGAACACGGCGGTTACAGATCTGATAGAACACTCGGCCATCGCCGACTGGCTGGGCTTTTCCGCCGAGGAAGATGACAGCGGTCTGGTCTACGCCCTCGCCTTTGACGAAAAACACATTGGCAATCCGCTGATCCGCGCACTGCATGGCGGTGTTATTTCTGCATTTCTGGAAGTGGCGGCGCAATGCGAACTCGCCGCCAGGCTTGGCGCCGGCGCGGGCGTCAAAACCGTCAATCTGGATATCGACTATCTGACATCATCGCGGGCGCAACCGATGCGCGCGCGCGCGCGCATCACGCGTATGGGCCGGCGGCTGGCCTTTGTTGAGGCGACCGGCTGGCAGGCGCGTGAGGACAAACCGGTCGCCAAGGCGCAGTTTCGCCTGCGCATTGGCGCGGCTGATTAACCGCCCATTGCTCCCGCGCAAGCCGCACACCGCAGCGCCGTCGGGTCAATTTCAAGCCTTCGGACCGCTATCGCCTCGCCGCAATCTTCGCACCAGCCATAATCGTCATCGGCAATTCTTGTCAGCGCCGCATCAATTTTGCGCTGTTCATTGGCGCGCCGCACTTCTTGAGCATTCGCCATCGCCTGCTGTTGCAAAGCGTCCTGCCGGGTTAGTCTGCCCACAGATTGCTGGTCTAGTTCAACCGGCTGTCGCGCCGCCGTCGAATTTCGCGACAACGCCTCCAGCTCAGCGCGGCGCGCAGTGAGGATGGTTTTGAACCGGGCGCGTTCAGTGTCTTTCATGACTGACAGCTCGCTTTCCTCGTCATCCGCACTTTATGCCTGTTTCTCCCAACCGCCTTGCGCCGATTGCCGCCAATAGGTCGCCTCGCATCCGGCAGCCTTTACGGCTTTCCAGAAACCCCGCGCCTCGCCAACCGCCGTCTCGTCGCGGCCGTCGAAAATCATTACGCAGCGCTCCAGCGCAGCTATTGCCGCCGGGTCAGTCCTTGCGCCGTCTACCAGAAACAAAATCTGCGGCGCGTTTGGCATATCCTCGCCATCGGTCAACCACACCGGTTGGCGCGCGCCCTCGCCGGCGGCGGCGTGGGGCAGGAAGCCTTCGTCCCTATAGGTCCAAAGATGGGCGTCGAGCGCGTCAGCGCGGGTCTTCGATCCGGTACGCACCACCGCGCGCCAGTCCCGTGCGAGGGTCTTTTCCAGCAGCCCCGGCAGAACCTCTTCCAGCCGGGCGCGTTCGAGGTGATAGAACAGAACTTCGGTCATGATGGACGCGCCGCCCTTCTTATCAGCCCTCGAAATTCGCCCGAACGAATTCGTCGAGCAGCCGGACCCCATAGCCGGCGCCGCCTTTGGGAATTGTCGGCGTATCTTTTTCATTCCACGCCATGCCGGCGATGTCGAGATGCGCCCAGGAGACATTGTCTTTGATGAAGCGGCCGAGAAAGGCCGCCGCCGTTGACGAGCCGGCGCCTTTGCCGCCAATATTTTGCATATCGGCGATGTCGGATTTTATCATGTCGTCGTGGTTTTTAGTGAGCGGCATGCGCCACAACTTATCACCGGTCGCTTCGCCGGCGGCGATGAGTTTTTTCGCCAATGCATCGTCCTTGGTGAACATGCCGCCGAACTCATGCGCCAGCGCAACAAGGATGGCGCCAGTGAGCGTTGCAAGATCGATAACGGTCTCCGGCTTATAGGTTTCCTGCGTCCACCACAGCGCATCGGCGAGGACTAACCGGCCCTCCGCATCAGTGTTCAGAACTTCAATGGTCTGGCCGGACATCGATTTGACGACATCGCCAGGACGCTGGGCTTTGCCGTCCGGCATGTTTTCAACCAGTCCGATAACGCCGACGACATTGGCCTTGGCTTTTCTGCCGGCCAGCGCCGCCATCGCGCCGGTGACCGCGCCGGCGCCGCCCATATCCCATTTCATATCGCCCATGCCGGGGCCCGGCTTCAACGAGATGCCGCCAGTATCGAAGGTGACGCCCTTGCCGACCAGCGCCAGCGGCGCATCGCCCTTTTTGCCGCCCATCCACTCCATAGCGACCAGCCGGGACGGCTTTTCTGAGCCCAGCCCGTCGCCAAGCAGCGAGCCCATGCCCAATTTTTTCATCTCCGGCACGCCCAGCACTTTAACTTTTACGCCAAGTTCAACGAGTTTTTGACAACGTTTGGCAAAACTGT
>JAJFFZ010000191.1 GCA_021776395.1 Hyphococcus sp.
CGCATCGGCCAAATGGTCATCGCCCCGGTCTGGCAGGCGCGCTTTGAAGAGGTCGATGCGCTGGACGAGACCACGCGCGGCGCCGGCGGGTTTGGGTCTACCGGGGTTTGAATAACATATAGTATCAGTATACTTGTTTCATCATCTTTAGGTGCATGATGAAAAAACCGTTTGATGTCCGGCAAGTTGCCAACTTGTTGCTTGACTTTTGCGACCAAGATGAAACCGCAATTACAAATTTGGCGCTTCAAAAACTTTTGTATTTTTCCCATGGTCGCAGCTTGATTCAATTCAAGCGGCCACTGGTGGGGGGATATTTTGAAGCTTGGAAATTCGGGCCTGTGCACCCTCTTGCCTATAAGGCGTTCCAATCAGCGCGCGACAAGCCGATAACTTTTCGCGCAACTGCTCATAATCCAATCACAAATGTAGGTAGGATGTTGGAACCGATTGCTGACCCAGACGTAAAACGGTTGGTTAGAGAAATTGGCTTTCAATATGGACGCCTCACCCCGGGGCGGCTGGTTGACATTTCTCACGCACGAAACGGACCGTGGGATGTAATAGCAAACAAAGCAAGAACATCTGTTGCTCTTGGGCTTCGAATCCCTGATAATATAACGATTGAACGATTCGCGAATTTAAAGGTTTCCGTGACGGATACCGCGCGCGCTGGAGAGCCCAATGAAGATACGCCGCTTACCTAATACGGATTTGGCACGTTTTGCCGTTATGAGCACCGACGCCAAATGGCATGCGCTACGCCATCACAAGGCGGGATGGGCGAAGTTTTCGTATCAACCGGTTAGAAAACTGATTCCAGATTTACTTAATGCAAAAGTTGGTTTCTTTGAGCGTGCGGACAAAACACCATTTTATCAAATCGAAAAGTTGCTCTGGAAAAACTGTAAACGCGGTGATTACGAGCTTAAGCAAAACCTGCTTATTGCGAATGCTATTCGCTTGATGGTTGAACGCACAAATGTTGAAGCTAAGTGTGAAAGCTTTGGCGAGTTTCCATTAAGGATTGGCGATAGTACGCGCTTTTGGGAGCATATGATAACAAGATTAGACGGGGGGTATGTTGTACCTTTTTTCGATTTCAGAAGACAAAAAGGCATAACAGGAACAAGCAAGAAATTTGTTTTTTCGATGATGCACGAACATATCAGAGTTGCTAACCCTGACTATGAAAGCTTAGGTCTCGCAATCATGAAGTTTCCCACCATTGATGAAGAATCGCGGGGTTACAGCTTTGACATATGTAATGAGGATAAGCTTTTTACGTTTGATGAGCTAGATATGATGATACGTGAAACCTATGATATCTGGGCGCTTGTCTTGGCGGAGAGAGCTGAAGAAGCGCATCGTCATGATGCAGGCGCTGGTGGCGGTTTTATTTGATTGGTTGACGTAAGTTGGTGCCCTCTCAGCTTTTTGGCTTAATCACCTTCTTACAATCGGATAATCAATGTCGGTACGACGCAGGCGACGATCATTATCGTGATTGGGAAATGGAATGAAACACCCTCGCGGCGGATGATGACGTGGACAGGGTGCGGCGCTAGACTGCGCCCATGAACCAGGAACAACGCGAACGTTACGCCCGCCATATCCTCCTTAAGGAGGTTGGCGGCCAGGGCCAGCAGCTCTTGCTGTCGGCGCGCGTGCTGGTGGTTGGCGCGGGCGGGCTTGGCAGTCCGCTTATTCAATATCTCGCCGCCGCCGGGGTCGGGACTATTGGCGTTGCCGATGATGATGCGGTCGCCTTGTCCAATCTCCAGCGCCAGACTATTCACGGTACGGAAGATATCGGCCGCGCCAAAACCGCGAGTGCGAAAGATTTCGCTCACCGGCTCAATCCGGGCGTTGCAATCATCCCCCATGCGTTGCGCATCACTGATGACAATGCCGCGGAGATTATCGCCGGTTACGATGTCGTCGCCGAGGGCGTAGATAATTTCCAGACCCGTTATGTGCTGAACCGTGCTTGCATCGCTGCAAAAAAACCGTTGGTCTCCGCCGCGGTCGGGCGGTTTGAAGGCCAGCTGGCGACGTTTAAACCCTATGCGGCGCCAGGCGTCCTGCCGTGTTACCGTTGCCTGGTGCGCGCCGAGCCGCCGCGCGAGGGGCAAGTCAATTGCGCCGAGGAAGGCGTTCTTGGCGCCGTCACCGGGGTGATGGGAACGCTCGCCGCCATGGAAGTGCTCAAGGAATTGTTATCGCTCGGCGACAGCCTTGCCGGCCGCTTGCTGATATATGACGGGCTGGCGGCGACGTTTCGCAATGTCGCCCTGCCGGCCGATCCCGCCTGTGCTGATTGCAGCGCGTTACATCTGGAGGCGTAAATGGTGTTGCCTGTTTCGTTAAAAGCCCTCGCCGCCGCTGCGCTGCTGGCATCCGCCGGTTGCGCCTCGGTGTTGGCGCCGGCGCTCAAACCCAATGTCAGCGCTGAGGCGACGGCCCTGCGCGCCGGCGCCTATGAACTCGACAAGGCCCATGCCGCATTGTTGTTCGGCATCGACCATCTGGGGTTTTCAACCTTCACTGGCCGGTTTGAGCGGTTCGATGTCAGCCTTGATTTCGATGCGGACAATCCGCAAGCCGCGCGTATTGAGGCCGTCATCGATATGACCAGCCTCGATATCGCCAATGATGAATTTGCCGCGACCTTAATGGGCCCGGACTGGTTTGACGCTGGTGCTTACCCCGAAGCGACGTTCCGCTCCACCGCGATTGCGCTTGCCGGCGACAACACGGGCGAGATGACCGGCGATTTTACACTGCACGGCGTCACCGCGCCGGTGACGAGGGCGGTGACGTTTAACGGCGGCGGCCGGGACCGTTTGCGCAGCGCCTATATTGTCGGCTTTTCAGCGCGCGCAGTGATTGACCGGACGGCGTTTGGCGTCAGCCGGTTCAGCGGGCTTATTACCGATACGGTGGAAATCACCATTGAAGCGGAGTTTATAAAGCAGTGAGGTTCGCCCTAATCGTTGAGCGTGATCAGCACAACGCTGCCGGGCTCAACCGTGACTTTAGCTTCGTCAAAGCGCGGCTTGCGCAGCTTGGCTTTGGCGCCGTTTGAAAACGCCACCGGTTCTTTCGGGCGGCCAAGAAATTTGCCGCGATTGAGTTTGCCGTCGCCATTGAGGTCAAGATAGACGGCGAAGGCGTATTCGCCCGCCTCCAGCCCGGCCAATGGCAATACCGCCAAGCCGCGTGCATCGACCGGCGCCTGGAGTTTGGCTCGCGCGTTTTCTAAAAACGCTTCTTCACTGTCATAGACCGCCAAGCGGACGGCTTTGCCGGGGACGACGTCGAAGGTGGTTTGGACCGCCGCCACCGGGATCGCCGGGTCGGTATAGACCGAGAAAAGATTGACAACCGTGCCGGCGGCAATATCGCCAGCGACGGTGTCGCTTGCGATGATGTCATCGGTGATGATTTCAACTGGGGCCGCTTCGGTCGCCGCCATATCGGCGGCCCTGGCTGGCGCTGCGCCGAACCCGGCGAGCAAAACCCCTATCCCCATCAAACCACGCACGTTACGCAAAACCCCAACGACAGACAGCTAAATAACAAAGAGCGAGCGCTCCGGTGAGCCTGTAAGATGCGCCTAGAAGCTTGTGATACAACTAAAATCGGCGCCCGATCACGACGTTGCGATGGGATGTTACCGCGAAGCCACGCCGGCGCTGACGAATCCGGCAATTTTCGGCGCGCCGCGGATATATCCGGCCTCGATCTTATCAATCTGGAAACCTGCGTTACGGATCAGTGAATCCGGCTGGCGGTTGAGATTGCAGCCACCGCCGATGGCGCCCCATACCCCGTTCAGGCGATCTTGCCAGGCGCGCACCCGTTTGTCGGGCGCCGCCCCATGTTCCAGGAACACCAGCCTGCCGCTGGGTTTGAGGACCCTACGCATGCCCGCAAGGGCCTGTTCAACGCCGGCAATGGTGCACAGGGAGAACGTCACCAGCACCGTGTCGACGCTTTCATCGGCAAGCGGGATTTCCTCGCCCGGCAGGTCCAGCCACTCGACCGGGAACGGAAGGGTGTTGGCGCGCTTTGCCCCGAGTTTGCGCATGCCCGCATCCGGCTCCAGCGCATAAAGATGGCTGATTTTGGCGGGGTCATAGAACGGCGCATTGTGGCCGGAGCCAAAGCCGATTTCGAGCACGTTGCCGCGCGCCTCGGGAACAATTTTCGCCCGCTCTCGGGCGATCGCTTTCATGCCGCAAGCAGCGGAAACCAGTCTCGGCTCGATATGGTCTGAATAAAATCCCATGGGTGCGTCTTTCCGTTAAGCGCTAATCCGTGTTCGGCGCCCGGCCTTGATTGAGCCCCAAAATCACCCGGTCGGGCGGCTTATGGCCGTCGGCGAACATCTTGATGTTGATGATCACCCGCTCGCCCATTTCAATCCGGCTTTCCACCGTCGCCGAGGCC
>JAJFFZ010000192.1 GCA_021776395.1 Hyphococcus sp.
GATGCGCATTGGCGTTCGGTTTCTGGAAGAGGCCGCCGGCGCCGGCGTTCTGAAGGACGCCGCGCGGGTTAAAATTGACCTGCATGGCTCGCTGGCGCTCACCGGCATTGGCCACGGAACCGACAAGGCGGCGATGCTCGGGCTGATGGGGTTTGAGCCCGACAAGACCGATCCCGATGCGGCGCAAGAGGCGGTGGCCTTGGTGCGGGCGGAGGGCAAGCTCGCGCTTCATGGCGGCGCTGACATCGCCTTCGACCCGGCAACAGATATCGATCTGCGCGGGGATATCATTCCGAGCATCCACCCTAATGAAATGCGTCTGCATCTATTCAACGCCGCCGGCGCGGAGATTTTCGCGCGGACCTATTATTCCGTAGGCGGCGGGTTTATCGCCAGCGAAAAACAACTGACCAAGAAATCGGAAGATGACCGCATCGCGCTTCCCCAACGCGGCCCGCACGCCTTCGCCTCGGCGGCGGACCTGCTCGGCATTTGCGCGGAGAAAAACCTTCAAATTCATGAACTCATCTTAGAAAACGAAGATGACTTTCGCCCGCGCGCCGAGACCGAGCACAAGCTCGACCGGGTATGGTTCGCGATGCAGAGCTGCATTGACCGCGGGCTTAAAACCGAAGGAGAATTGCCGGGCGGACTCAATGTCAAGCGCCGGGCGCCGCAACTTTTGGCCAAGCTCAATGCGGCGCCGCTCGCCAATGAGCGCGAACAGATTTTCGACTGGCTCAACGTTTACGCCATGGCGGTGAACGAAGAAAACGCCGCCGGCGGGCGCGTCGTCACCGCGCCGACGAATGGCGCGGCGGGGATTATTCCATCCGTACTCAAATATTATTGCGCCGATGACGATATCAATATCGGCCATATCCGGATATTCCTGTTGACGGCGGCGGGGATCGGCATGCTCTACAAACAACGCGCATCGATTTCCGGCGCTGAAATGGGCTGTCAGGGGGAGGTGGGCGTTGCCTGCTCGATGGCGGCGGGCGGTCTGGCTGCGGTCTGGGGCGCCAGCCCCGGCCAGGTTGAGCGCGCCGCCGAGATCGGCATGGAGCACAATCTCGGGCTCACCTGCGATCCGGTCGGCGGGCTGGTGCAAATTCCGTGCATTGAGCGCAACGCCATCGGCGCGGTCAAAGCCGTCAACGCGGCGCGCCTGGCGATCCGCGCCGCCGACGATCCCAAAGTCTCCCTCGACCAGGTGATAGAGACCATGCGCCAGACCGGCCTCGATATGTCGCGCAAATATAAAGAGACCAGCGAAGGCGGGCTCGCAGTCAATGTGGTGGAGTGTTGAGGGCGCGTTTGCGGATCGGCGATGCAAGAAACCCAACGCTTGATGAGCCGGCCAGTCCCGGTTATGCATCGCCCTTCAGCCTTGCAGCAACAGGCGGCAAGACTTCGCGGACGTGGTGGAATTGGTATACACAACAGACTTAAAATCTGTCGAGCGTAAGCTCATGCGGGTTCAAGTCCCGCCGTCCGCACCACGAGGCCGGACCGTTCGCGGAGCGGACGCAGCCGGTTGAGATTAAAACCAGAGCTATTGGCGATGCAGACCGTTAGCCTAAGCTGAAGCCAGACATTTGCGTATGCAGGAGAGTGTTGACGCTGTCGGGCAAACCCTAAACCGTGGCCTAACGAGCATATTGAGGAGAGCGCTTTGAAAGCGGCATATATCAATTCATACGGGTCTAAAGTTCAAATCGGCGAGCAGGCGATGCCTGATTTGCCGCCCGGGCATGTGCTGATCAAAATGAAGGCGGCCAGCGTTAATCCGATTGATTGGAAAATTGCCAAGGGCGACCTGAAGGCGCTTTTAAAGCTTCGTTTTCCAATCATGCTCGGCAGTGACGGCGCCGGGATTGTCGAGCAGCTGGGTGACGGGGTCGCCGATTTCAAAGTTGGCGATGAAGTTTTCTTTCGCTGCCATAAAATGGACATGGGGACCTTCGCGCAATATTTTGCTATTCCGTCTGAACTGGTAGCGTTGAAACCGAACAATATGTCTTTTGAGGAAGCCGCCTCCATCCCGTTGGTTGGGCTGACCTCGTTGCAGGCGCTCAAAGAAAAGGGCGGGATGGGGCCGGGTTCAAAAGTGTTGATCCATGCCGGCGCAGGCGGTGTTGGGACGTTTGCAATCCAATACGCGAAAGCCTGCGGCGCCTATGTGGCGACGACGGCGAGCCAAAAACGTTTTGCGTTGCTGAAAGAATTGGGCGCCGATGTTATCATCGATTATCAGTCTCAGAAAATTGAAGATGAGCTGAGCGGTTATGACATCGTTCTGGATACACTGGGCGAAGCGGTCCACGAAGCCTCTTATAAAGTCTTAAAGCCGGGCGGTGTTCTGGTGACGGTTCTGGGCATCCCCGACAATGAAACCGTTGGTGAATATGCGTCCGGTTTTGTCGTCAAGCTGGTTGCGCGCCTCCACAATAATAAGATGCAAAAGCAGGCTAACAAACACGGCGCCATTTACAAGCATCTTTTGATGTATGCCGATGGAGGCCAGCTGTCAGAGATTGCCGCGTTAATTGACGCGGGCAAGATCCGGGCGATCATTGATTCAACGTTTACGCTAGATCAGGTTCAAGCCGCCTTTGAACGCAGCAAGACCGGACGGTCACAGGGAAAAATTGTCGTTACGATTGATTGAAGAACAGCGTTGCGTTGGGATTGAAGTTCACTCATTAGTGCTATTTCTTTAGCCACGATGTCGTCGCTCTCGCATCCGCTTCTGCCGCTTCGACGGTTTCATAGAGTCCTGAAATGCACTGGCAACTCCAATATCCATCGTCAAGCGCGACGCCGTCTTCCTCCCACGGACCGAGCCACATATATTCGTCATAACGATACCGGCCGTGAGGCAAGAGACAGATCGCAATATATCGCTCTCCGTCTGCATCCTCTATTGTTTTGACTTCTTGCAGATCGTCCGTGCGTGGTTTCAGCACCTCGAAACGCTGTACGAAAAATTTCAATAAATTGATGAGTGACTGCACTGGCCAGGGCTACAAAGAAAAGCTCGTGCCGCAGCCGCAAGATGCTGTTGCATTGGGATTGTTGATCTTGAACGCCGCGCCGATCAACTCGTCGGAGAAGTCGATTTCTGACCCGGCCATGTAGTCGACCGAGACGTTGTCTATGAGGACGTGATAGCCATCTGCATCGAGCACCAGGTCGTCGTCTTCGCGCGCGCCGACAATATCGAACTTGTACTGAAAGCCGGAGCAACCGCCGCCCTCGACCGCCACGCGCAACATCGCGCCCGCCGGCTCCTTGGCGAGGATCGCGGCGATTTTGGTCGCGGCGCGGGCGGAGACGGTACCGGCAGATTGATCGGTGACGGACATGGCTAGGTTTTCCAACTCTTCTGGGTCTCTAAATAGGGGTTTTCGAACCAGATTTCGAGGGGCGTCACCCTATCGAAATGGATGATATCGACTAAATCAATGAATAACATTATAATTATCAATTTTTCTTCTACAACCCGCCGCCCTATAATATCAAACAACAAGATCCCTTTTGATATTTTCTAATTGGAGAAAGACCCATGCAAGCGCCTCAAGTGACTTTCAAAACCCGCATTCGTGATGAAGCCGTGGAAGGGCCGAACCCTTTTCGTTGGCGCGATGTAACCAGCGATGAGCTGTTTAAAGACCGCAAGGTCGTGCTTTTTGCTCTGCCCGGGGCGTTTACGCCGACATGCTCCACGACGCATTTGCCAAGTTATGAAGCGCTTTATGATGATTTCAAAGCGCTTGGTATTGATGACGTCGTCTGCCTGAGCGTCAACGACGCTTTCGTCATGTTCCAGTGGGGCAAGCATATGGGCGTTGAAAAAGTCCGCCTGTTGCCGGACGGCTCCGGTGAATTCACCCGCAAGATGGGCATGCTGGTGGACAAGGACAATCTTGGTTTCGGCATGCGCTCATGGCGCTATTCGGCGTTTATCAATGACGGCGAGGTCGAGCAGATGTTCGCCGAGCCGGGCTTTGCTGACAACTGCCCGTCAGACCCGTTTGAAGTGTCGGACGCGCAAACCATGCTGAACTGGCTTAAAGGGCGGCTGCAAAGCCAGACGGCGGCTTGAGGTCTAAAATTCATTCCCATTAAAATAGGAGGGTTGCCGACACATATTAAACATGGCGGTCCAATCGCCGCCAAAGAATCGCCTGATAAGGGTGATGTCTTGGCGAGCGAGGCGGCCTGACTGGCTGCAAGAAATGAGTTTAATAACGTGTGGCAAGCTACAGTAAGCATTGATAAAAATCCGCTGATGCGAGGCAGAATCTGATGCCGCTCGCATTCCCGGCCCCGCTGGCGGTCTTTGCTGCGCGCGCTGAGAATACTCGCGGGCGGCTCTACCCTGAGGACGAGAGCGCCAACCGCACGCCGTTTCAGCGCGACCGCGACCGCGTGATCCATGCGGTGGCTTTCCGACGGCTCAAGCACAAGACCCAGGTGTTTGTCGCCCATGAGGGCGATCATTATCGCACCCGGCTGACCCACTCGCTGGAAGTGGCGCAAATCGCCCGCACGCTGGCGCGGTCGTTAAAGCTCGACGAAGACTTGGCCGAATGTCTGGCGCTCGCCCATGACCTTGGCCATCCGCCCTTCGGCCATGCGGGCGAGGATGTGTTGCGCGAGTGCATGGCGCCATTTGACGGCTTTGATCACAACGCCCAGACGCTGCGCCTACTGACCAAGCTTGAACATCGCCACGCAAAATTTGACGGCC
>JAJFFZ010000193.1 GCA_021776395.1 Hyphococcus sp.
TTATGGCTGATGGCAGTCTAGGTCAGAGATCTGACATGGTGATGACCTCAACCGGTCCCAGATTGAGCGCGCGTATGCCGTCCTCAATCTTTTTGCGGTCGCCGACAATTACCCAGATGAGGCTTTCGGGATGAATAACCTCATCGGCGGCGCTGGAAATCTCACCGGCGTTAAGGGCGTTGAATTTGCCGGTAAGCGTCGCCGGATAATCCCATGCGCGGCCATAACGCGCGCTTGACCGCAAGCTGCCGAGAACCGCGTTTGAGGTTTCAAACGCGCCGGGAAGGGAGCGGGTATTGTTGAGGATTGTCCTCTCAATCTCGCGCGCCGTCGCCGGGCGGTTTGATTTGTATGCGTTCAATTCCTTGACCAGCTCGGCAAGCGATTCCTTGGTCTTGTCGGTTTGCACTGGCGCATAGACCAGCCATGGCCGTTGCCCCTTCGCGCCCTGGAAGAACGTATAGGCGCCATAAGCCCAGCCCTTGTCTTCGCGCAGGTTCATGTTTACGCGGGCCGAGAACTGGCCGCCGATAATGTCGTTCATCGCAGTGATGGCGACGTCGTTGGGCGCATTGGAGGGCGGCGCCACATGACCGGCGAGAATCAGTGATTGCGGCGAGCCGGGTTTATCGACGATGATGACTTTGCCTTTGGCGGGGCGCTCGACAGTAGCGATGTTTTTTGTCGGGATGTCGCCAGAGGGCGCACGCCAGTTGCCTAAGGATTTTTCAAGCAGGGGTTTGATTTCCTCTATAGAGGCGTCGCCAACCACGAAGATGGTGGCGTTGTCCGGGCGCAGCCAGGTTTTATGGAAGCGCTGAAGGTCTGCGCGTTGTAGCGAATTAATGGATTCAACCGTGCCAGAGCCAGTGAACGGGACACCGTAAGCATGGCCGGCGCCGTAAATTTCCGGCGGCAACATGCGCAAGGCAAGCTGCACCGGGTTTGCTTTTTCCTGTTCAATCCCGGCCAGCCAGCGTGCGCGCAGTTTGTCGATTTCAGCTTGCGAAAACGCCGGGTTGCGGATGACGTCTGCCAGAATATCGAGCGATCCGCGCAAGTTTTCCTTCAGCGCCGACATGGCGAGCGAGGTGGTGTCGAGGGTTGAGTTAGAAGCGAGCGTGGCGCCGAGCGTTTCCAGCTGTTCGGCGATATCGAGCGCTGAACGGCGTGCGGTGCCTTCGTCAAGCATGGCGCCGGTGAAGGACGCATTGCCGAGCGTGCCGCCTTCGACTGAGTCGGCGGCGTAGCCGGCGTCAAATTGTACCGCAATTTGGACGACGGGCACGGCGCGGCGTTCCGCCAGCACGACTTTCATGCCATTGCTTAACGTCGATTCGTGAACCTCGGGGAAAATCAGCTCCGGCGTGTCGTCGACCGCTGGCAGTCCGGTAGTGCGGTCGACACCTGAGGCGACCGTTGAATATTCCGGGAAGGGAAGAATGTTAAGCTGATAATATCCGGCATTCAAAACGCTGCGCGCAGCGCGCAGAACATCGGCTGGCGTGGCGGCGTCAAGCCAGTCGAGCTGGGTGTTAATAAATCCCGGATCGCCTGCATAAAGTTCGCCCTGCGCTAATGTGACGGCCTTGCCGCCAAAGCCGCCAACCCTTTCAAGCCCGCGAATAATACCGGCTTTGATGCCAGTTTTGGCGCGTTTCAATTCAGCCGCAGTGGGGCCTTTTTTAAGGAAGGTAGAAAGAACGCTTTCCATCTCACGCTCAACCCGTGCGAGATCGGCGTCTTTGTTGGCGTCGACTGTGGTGGAAAAGAAACTCAAGAGTTCCTGCGTTTGATTGTTGGCGCTGGCCGCCGTTGCAAGCTGCAACTCATCAACCAGCTTGCGGTAAAGCCGCGAGGTTTTGCCGCCGCCGAGAACTTCGGCCGCAAGGTCCATCAGCACTGCATCGCGCGTTGTCCGGCCGGGGGCTACCCAGTTGCGGTCAAGGCGCGGTTGCGGCACGCGGTCATACATCTCCTCTTGCTTGTTGACGGCGAGTTTTGGCGCATTGGCTTTGGTTTGAGTGAGCGGCGGGCCGGCTTCGATATCACCGAAATATTTCTCCACCAGCGGACGCGCGGTTTCCACATCAATGTCGCCGGCGATCACCAAAACCGTGTTCGCGGCGCCATAATATTCCTTGAACCAGTTTTTAACGTCGTCGAGCGAGGCGGCGTCGAGGTCTTCCATCGAGCCGATGGTCGAGTGCGTATAGGGGTGGCCTGCGGGCAGCAATCCGGCGAGGACGGAATATTCCGCACGGCCATAGGGCTGGTTGTCGCCCTGGCGTTTTTCATTTTGCACAACGCCGCGCTGATTATCGAGTTTTTCCTTGGTGACAACGCCGAGGAGGTGGCCCATGCGATCGGATTCCATCCACAATATCCGTTCCAGTCCCGGCGTTGGCACGGTTTGGAAATAGTTGGTGCGATCAAACCAGGTGGTGCCGTTGAGGTCGGTGGCGCCGATTTCCTCCAGGGGTTCAAACCATTCGCCGTCATAATTTTCCGAGCCATTGAACATCAAATGTTCAAACAGATGCGCAAAGCCGGTTTTGCCTTCCGGCTCGTCTTTGGAGCCGACGTGATACCAGATCGATACCGCGACCAGCGGCGCCTTGCGGTCTTCATGGACGACGACAGTAAGGCCGTTGTCGAGCTGAAACTTATCGTAAGGCAACTCGATATCGGCGGCGATGGCGGGCGCTGCGGTGATAAGACAGGCAACGCCGAGAACAGCGGTGATAATACGCATTGATTGGCTCCAGGCTAAAGGGCGGCGCGTTTCCGGTAGGCTACCATTGGGAAAAGCGGCGCCAGGGTCAAGCAAGGGGGGATCGTTTGGTCGTCGCAGAGGGTCGGTTGGCCGCAGTGCGGGCCGGTGACATTTGTCGCTGTTTCTTACTTTAAGCTTATCGCGGCGCGCGCTTGGCGAGGATGCGCTGCAATGTGCGCCGATGCATTTTCAGCCGCCGGGCAGTTTCGGATACGTTGCGATCGCATTGCTCGAACACCCGCTGAATGTGCTCCCAGCGAACCCGGTCGGCAGACATTGGTCGTTCCGGGGGATTGGGC
>JAJFFZ010000194.1 GCA_021776395.1 Hyphococcus sp.
CACATAAGGGCTGTACCGCCTCGGCTGCATAAAAACCCGACCTTGGCCGCGCCGCCATCCTCATCACTTTGCACGGCCCTACCCTCTCCTTCCAATCCCGCACAAACCGGAAAGGAGGCGTGCAGCGGCATGACTTTAGAGCGATACAGATTTTGTACTCTGGCCGGCATTGTGCCTGACGCCCCGGATTTAGCCGTCCTTGCGCGCGGCTTTCTCGGTATGGCCGGACTGGCCTTCACGGGCTTTGAGCGCCGCAGCGACGTCTTCCGGCGCAACCCCTGCCGACGCCAGCAGCACCATCAGGTGATACAAAACATCCGCCGCTTCAGCCGTCAGCGCCGGCTTATCGCCCATCGCCCCGGCGATCGCCGCCTCGACCGCCTCCTCGCCAAATTTCTTGGCGCAGCGCGCATTGCCGCCAGCGAGCAGCGAAGCGGTGTAGGATTTTTCAGCGCTGTCGCCGCGCCGCGCCTCGATGGTCGCGAACAATCGCGTGAGGACATCGCCGAGCGTGTCGTTGGTTTGGGCCATAGGTCTCGCCATTCTTACGGGTCGCTAGCGACTAGCGGTTCAGCCGGCGGGGTTCAAGGTCTCGCCCAGCACTGCCGGGACGCGCACCGGCGCGCCGGCATCCGCCAGCGCCTGGCGCGCTTGGTCTATCGTCACCTCGCCGAAGTGAAATATCGACGCGGCGAGCACCGCCGAGGCGCCGCCCTGGACCGCCGCGTCCGCCATATCCGCCGCATTGCCGGCGCCGCCGGAGGCGATGACCGGGACATTGACCGCATCCGCCACCGCGCGGATAAGCGCCAGGTCATACCCGGCTTTGGCGCCGTCGCGGTCCATGGAGGTGAGGAGAATCTCCCCGGCGCCGCGCGCGACAGCTTCTTTTGCAAAAGAAACGGCGTCGATGCCGGTTGGCTCTCGCCCCCCATGGGTGAATATCTCCCAGCGATTTTCAGCCACTGCTTTAGCGTCAAACGCCACCACCACGCATTGCGCGCCAAACTGTTCGGCGGCGGCGTTGATGAGGTCGGGGGTTTTCACCGCCGCGGTGTTGATGGCGACTTTGTCGGCGCCGGCGAGCAGCAGATTGCGGAAATCGTCTATCGACGAGACGCCGCCGCCCACCGTCAGCGGCATGAAACACCGCTCAGCCACCTGATTGACCTTGTCGAGGAGAACGCCCCGGCCCTCATGGCTGGCGGAGATATCGAGAAAGCAGATTTCATCCGCCCCCGCCGCATCATAAGCCTCGGCCGCCGCAACCGGGTCGCCCGCATCGCGCAGATTAACGAAATTAACGCCTTTGACCACGCGGCCGTCTTTGACGTCGAGACAGGGAATAATTCTTATGCTCAGCATTTTTTATCTACGCCAGAACCGCTTGGCCTTTCGTATCGCATTCCACTCCCCGGCGATATAGCGCGCGCCGGCGCCGGCCTCGGCCGCCATATAGCCGCTGATGAACCCGGCCGCGCGCATCGCCGCTTCGCCTTGCCCGAGGGCCGCCTCTTCCGCCAGACGTCCGGCGGTCGCGGCGTCATTGATGCGGCCGAGCCCTTCCTGCAACCGCGACAGCGCCGTCATAAACTCAGCGCGCTTGTCTTTCGCGTAGAGCCCGCGCGCCATCTGCGCCTGATAACGCAAGCGTTTTATCGCCAGGCGCAATGGATGGGTCGTCGCCGGGGCGTCAAAATCGACCGCGCGCGCAGTGCGGCGGGCTTTTTTCCAGCTGCGCTTGAGCAGCTTCGCGGCAAGCTCGGCGGTTGGCGCCTGCAACGCCGCCTCGCCTTGCAGCTCGTGCGAATGGGTGAATTCCAGCAGGTCAATCAGAAACCTGGTGAAGTCGGCGCTGCTCACCGCCTCCACCGCATTCTGCCACGCCGCCGCGCGCAAGGTTTCGGCGCGGATTTTCAACCGCGCGGCGCCGTCTGGCGGGTTGGCGTTTTGCAACAGGCTCGTGTCGGCGAGAAACACGTCCCAGTCGCGGGCCGGGCCCAGCGCACTGGCGAAGTTGCGCGCGCGGGCGCCAAGTTGCGCCAAATCTTCGCACAGCAAAAATGGACGCAGCCCCTGTTCCAAAGCCCGCAACCGCCGCAGGGCAACGCGCATCTGGTGAACGCCTTCGGGCCGCCGGGTCAGCGTGATGTGGGGGACGAGCAGCGCCATGCGTTCCGCAAGCGCGCCAAGCGCCGTACGAAAAGCGCACGCAGCGCTCTCATCCGGGGCCAGAAGCGGGGCGGTTGCCTGCAACGCGCCATAAGCCCCGCCATCGACGAGGCCGCGCGCCATTTCCAGTTTGCTGCGGGTCGCCAGGCGCAGCGGCGCGTTGGCGGCGAGCTCTCGGCCGAGCTCGAACACATCGCGTGGTGCGCCGGCTTTCAGCTCCAGCTCAACCTCGCCAAGCGGCGCTTCATAGGCCGCGCCCGCGCTATCCCAGCTTTCCGCCCGGCCAAGGTCGACGGCAATCTCAATTTGCGAGGCCCCGAAATTTGCCGTCGCTGTCCAGCGGTCAACAATGGTGCGCGCGGTCGGGCGCAAGCCCTCGGCCAAATCCATAATCCGAACGTCGATTTTCTTCTTGCCGACCGGCGCCGGGAAAACTTCGCCGGGGCCAAGCACGCGCTCATATTCCTTGCGCTCCACCGGCGAGGAGGCGGGGCGTTTGACCGTCTGAATGCGGCGTCCGGCTTCAATACGCAGGCGCAGGCTGAGCCCGGCCTGCTCCAGCGCGCGCGCGGGCGTATCGTAATAGGTGGTTTCGAGCCGCCGCCACACGCCCTTGGCCGGCGTCAACGCCCGCACAAACAGACTGCGGGGCAGGGCGGCGACATCGGCCGGCGCGCCTGCAAATTTCAGCTCAAATTCAGTTGCGCCCCGGCCCATAACTGGCGAATACTCCACTTAAAGCGAAATCAATTGCACATTGATTTCGCTATGATTTATTTTCGCTCGCGGCTAATCCTCGCTTCGCCCCATTACCGAAAGAGGGGGCCTGCGCGAACCGCGCGCGAAGGCGCGCTCATTAATATTCGACCGCCTTCGCGGTCGCGGCGTATAAACGCCGGGGCGCAGTCGCGCCCGTTATGGACTCAAAATCTACCTCAAAGCGTTATACCGCGTTCAATCCACCTTATAGCACCCAGCGGCAAAACGGTATCTGCCGCCGCAAAAGAGCCGTATCCGGCCCTACTTTCCCTGCTTTATCGCGCTTGCCGCTTTCAGTGCGGCGGCTGGGTCCACTCGGCCGTCATAGAGTGCGCGGCCGATAATCACGCCTTCGATATTGCCATGGGCGCCAGCCAGCTGCTCGATATCGCGCAGCGAGGCGACCCCGCCGGAGGCAATCACCGGTATGGCGACAGCGTCCGCAAGCGCTGCGGTCGCATCAACATTGACGCCCGTCAGCGCGCCGTCGCGGCTGATATCGGTATAGACGATAGCGGCAACCCCTTGGTCTTCATAGCGTTTTGCAATATCGGAAGGGGTATGGCCGGTGTCGCCATCCCAGCCGTCAGTCTTTACCCGATTGTCGCGCGCATCGATGCCGACCACCACCTGGCCGGGGAAGGCGCGACAGGCGGATTTGACGAATTCGGCGTCACGCACCGCAGCCGTACCGAGGATGATGCGGGCCATGCCGAGCCCAAGCCACAGCTCTACCGCCGCCATATCGCGAATGCCGCCGCCGAGCTGGGTCTTGAGCGTGCGTTTAGCGAGTATGGCCTCTACCACAGTATGGTTTTCGGACTTACCACTAAAGGCCCCATCCAAATCTACAATATGTATCCAGCCAAACCCGTTTTGGGCGAAAACCTCCGCCTGAGCCATTGGGTCTTCATTATAGACTGTGGCCTGGTCCATGCGGCCATGGAGCAGCCGGACGCAGACACCCGATTTGAGGTCAATCGCCGGGTATATGGTCAGCGCGCGGCTCATGCGGGCGACCATTGGAGAAAGTTCGCCAACAACGCCAACCCGGCGGTCTGGCTCTTCTCCGGGTGGAACTGGACGCCGAAAATGTTGTCCCTGGCGACCACAGCCGCGAGCTGGGCGCCATGATGGCATATGCCAATCAAATGAAGGGTATTTTCGGGAACGAAATGATAGGAATGGGCGAAATAAAACGCCTCTTGCGTGATGTTTTCGAGCACCGGGTGAGGGCTCTCCACCCGCACCGTGTTCCAGCCCATATGCGGCGTGCGATAGGCCGGATCGCTCTCAGGCAGCGCCACAACCTCTCCGGCAATCCAGCCCAAACCGTCATGGACGCCAAACTCGCGCCCGCAATCGGCGAGCAATTGCATGCCGACGCAAATACCCAAAAACGGCCGCCCCGCCGCCAGCACCGCCTGTTCCATGGCTTCGGGAACGCCCGCACGAGCGCGCAACCCGTCCATTCCGGCGCCGAAAGCGCCAACGCCCGGCAAGACGATACGGTCGGCTTTGGCGATGACGTCAGCCTCGGCGGTAACGACAACGCTCGCCGCTGCGCCAGCCTCACGCGCGGCGCGCTGCAACGCCTTCTGCACCGAGCGCAGATTGCCCGAGCCATAATCAACAATCGCAATTTTTTCCGCCATAGCGGGCTTTTAGAGCAAGAAGAGGCGATCGGGCAATTGCCAGAACGCCAGTCATTTGCGCTAATGCAAGGTTGCCTATTTCGCGCGCCTTTGGCTGCTGCGCCTATAGCGCCGTGCGATTATTCAGATTCAGGCCCAAATCCACATCCCGCTCATCCCCGCGGAAGCGGGGATCTAGAACAATGCACACCGGATGTGGCTCTGGATCCCCGCTTCCGCGAGGATGAGCGGAGTGTTGGTGTAGGATTCAGATTGATCGTCCTATGCGCTAAGCCTCAGGCCAGCACGATGCAATCGCGCCTTTCGAGGCCTCGCTCAGGCCTTCAATGTCGGCCTCGGATTCAATGGCCATCAACTCTGCGGTCATTGTATCGTCCGCCGCTTCTGCAAGGCAAGAACAGCCCGACGCGTCGCCGCTGGTTTCAGCCGCATAGGCGACGCACTGGTCCTCAAGCTCACTGGCCAATGCCGGCGCGGTTACAAAGCTCACGCCGAGCGCAATGGCGGCTAGTTGTTTTATCATTTGGTAGTCTCCCTGTTAGTGATTGGCCCGCTAGCGGGTGCATTTATCCATTGTCGCTTTGGCGGCGTCAGACGCAGACGCATAGCGCTCCGCCGGATCGGCGATTTCGCCGAGCGCCAAAAACTCTTCCTGCAACGCCGCATCCGCCATCACCGCTTCTTCAAGACAAGCGCAGCCCGACGTGTCGCGGCCATCAGCTTCCAATGCGGCGACGCAAGCGTCAGCCATGTCGCCGGCATAAGCGCCGGTTGTCAGCAACGCCGCTGCTGCGACCGCGGATATTTGGATTTTGAATGTCATGTTTCCACCCTTGTGTGTCATGCGCCTTAATGATCAAAAACGACTACGCAACAAGGCGGCGGCGCAAGTAAGCTCCCCAGCCGGGCGCGATCTGACCCAAAGGCGGCGCCGACGTCAATGCGCAGGGGCAGCCGGGGCGCATAATTTTTGGTTAGGCGGCGGGGCAGGGCGACAAATATCAGCTGCCGAGCACGCCCTTGGTCGAGGGCGCGCCGCCATTGGCGCGCGCATCAAGCTCCACCGCCGCACGGAACGCCCGCGCCGTGGCTTTAAAACAGCTCTCGACAATGTGGTGGGAGTTCGAGCCGTAAAGATTTTCCACATGCAGGCAGGCGCCGGTATTGGTCGCAAAAGCGTGGAACCATTCCTTGAACAGCTCGGTGTCCATCTCGCCGATTTTCGGCCGTTGGAAGTTCACATTCCAGACCAGATAAGGGCGTTTGGAAATATCGATCACCGCGCGCGACAGCGCCTCGTCCATGGCGATATAAGCGTGGCCGAAGCGACCAATGCCGGCGCAATCGCCCAGCGCCTTAGCCGCCGCCTGGCCCATAACGATGCCGACATCTTCGACCGTGTGGTGCATATCGATATGCAAATCCCCCTCGGCGCGGATTTTCAGGTCGATCATCGAATGCTTGGCGAACGCCTCCAGCATATGGTCGAAAAAACCAATGCCGGTCTCGACATCGTAATCGCCCGAACCGTCGAGTTCCATGGCGACGAAAATTTCCGTCTCGCGGGTTTTTCGCTCTATTGTGGCCGCGCGCATGGCGCACTCCTTTTAAGATCCTGCCTCATCGGCTATGCAACGCCGAATGCATTGATACTTATTGAATATTTGCCCGCGCGTCCAATATCGGGGGCCTACTAATGAACCGGAGACCAAAATGAGCGCGACAGAGATGCACGGCACGACGATTTTGGCGGTGCGCCGGGGGGCAGAGATTTGCGTCGGCGGCGACGGCCAGGTGAGCCTTGGCCAGACCGTCGTCAAAGGCGACGCCAAAAAGGTCCGCCGCCTTGCCGGCGGCGCCGTTATCGCCGGTTTTGCTGGCGCCACCTCCGACGCCTTCACGCTGCTGGAACGGCTGGAATCCAAGCTTGAGCAATATCCGGGGCAGTTGACCAGAGCCTCGGTCGAGCTCGCCAAGGACTGGCGCACGGACCGCTATCTGCGCCGCTTAGAGGCGATGATGATTGTCGCCGACAAAGACGTGACTTTGACCTTATCCGGCGCCGGCGATGTTCTGGAGCCGCAATTTGGCGTTACCGGCATCGGTTCGGGCGGCGATTTTGCGCGCTCCGCCGCACGGGCGCTATTGGAGGAAACCGAGCTTGACGCCGAAGCGATTGTCAGAAAATCCATGGCCATCGCCGCTTCGATTTGCGTTTACACGAATACGTCGCTGACGCTGGAGAAGATTACGGCTGACGATTAACAGGGTTTTGAATAAATTAATCCGTGTGCAGAGTTATTACAAAACCAACCCGCGCCGTTTCGATTTGCCACGCTTTATAATTGCCTAAAACTATTTAAGTGAGTTGCATCGTTGCAGGAAAAATTATGACCGACTTTAGCCCCCGTGAAATCGTCTCTGAACTTGACCGCTACATTGTCGGCCAGAACGCCGCCAAGCGCGCGGTGGCGATTGCGCTGCGCAATCGCTGGCGCCGCCGCCGCGTGGAAGGAGACCTTCGCGACGAGATTACGCCCAAGAACATCTTGATGATCGGGCCGACCGGGGTCGGCAAGACCGAGATTTCGCGCCGCCTCGCCAGGCTTGCGGGCGCGCCGTTTTTGAAGGTGGAGGCGACAAAATTCACCGAGGTTGGCTATGTCGGGCGCGATGTCGATTCCATCGTTCGCGACCTGGTGGAGATCGCCATCGCGCTGGTGAAGGAGGCCAAACGCGAAGAGGTGAAAGCCGCCGCCCACAACGCCGCTGAAGAGCGCGTCATCGATGCGCTGGTCGGCGACAGCGGCGGCGAGACAACCCGCGAACACTTCCGTAAAAAACTTCGCGACGGCGAGCTTGACGACCGTGAGATTGAAATCGAGTTGCGCGAGACCCAGGGCGGCGCGCCGAGCTTTGAAATCCCCGGCATGCCGGGCGCGCAGATGAGCATGATTAACCTCTCCGACATGCTCGGCAAAGCGTTTCAGGGGCCCAAATCCACCCGCCGCATCAAGGTTAAGGACGCATACGAACCAATCATCGCCGAGGAAGCCGATAACCTTCTCGACGATGAGGCCGTTGCGCGCGAGGCGGTTGAGCTGGCGGAAAATGACGGCATTGTTTTCCTCGACGAGATTGACAAAATCGCCCGCGGCGCAGAGCGCGCCAGCGCCGATATTTCGCGCGAAGGCGTCCAGCGCGATCTCCTGCCGCTGATTGAGGGCGCGACCGTCGCCACCAAATATGGCCCCGTCAAAACCGACCACATGCTGTTTATCGCCTCGGGCGCGTTTCACCTCTCCAAACCGTCCGACCTATTGCCCGAACTACAGGGGCGCCTGCCCATTCGGGTGGAGCTCGATGCGCTGACCCGCGACGACCTCCGCCGCATCCTGGTTGAGCCGGAAGCGAGCCTCATCAAGCAATATTGCGCGCTGTTGGCGACCGAGGGCGTCACGCTCGACTTCACCGACGACGCCGCCGACGCGCTCGCGGATGCGGCCGCGGCGGTCAATGCCGGGGTTGAGAATATTGGCGCAAGGCGGCTCGCCACCATCATGGAAACCGTGCTCGACGAGATATCCTTCACCGCCACAGACCGCACAGATGAGGCGGTGGAGATCAACGCGGCCTATGTCGAAGAGCGCCTCGGCGCCATCACCCGCAACGCCGACCTGTCGAAGTATATCCTTTAACCTTAAAGGCCGCTTACGGTATCGAAACGATTATTCAGGCGAGAAAACCGTCGGGGCTCCGGCAACCCCGCCGCCAACCCGAATTGCCCAGCAATTTCGACCGCTTAGGGCTTTTTTGCTCGCGCACTGGCCCGCCAAAACAAGGTTCCCGGCCCGTGGCGGCAAGGCCGCGGCGGGGGCAAATGCGGCCCAACATCGGCAAAAGCGGGCTTTCGTTAAAGTTAATAGCAGGTTAATCTATTCTGTCTGAGGGAGATAAAGTGTGGGGCCCGGTCATGGCTGACGGATCGCCGAAAATATTCAAACGACGGTCAATGGCCGCCTATGCGGAGGACGCAGACCCGCGTTTTGCGAGCGCGCCGGACCGGTTTTCCGACAAGGAAAAGCGAAAACCCAGCTTTGGCGACAAACCCAAACCGCCCGCCAAGATTGCTTTCACCGGTGAGGAGTACGGCTTCGGCTATCAGGCAGCTTCTAAGTTCATCAATATTGCAAGACATCGCGGCACAGTGCCCGACGCAGGCTTCGGCGCGATGGACAATTTGCGCGTCGAACGTGAGTTTGAAGAAGCCAGCAAGAATAATGCGTTTGATTACAATGCGCCGATCACGCAGCCCTTGCGCACTAAAGAACAAGCGCTCATGGCGGTGCAACAGGGAACGGCGGACTTTGCGCTGGTTCCGTTTTATAATCCGTATGCGGGCTATGATTACGAAGCCCTGCGCGGCGTCGCCAGCCTTAGCCGCATGCGCGGCATCCAACAGATCGAGGCTACGGACCATTTCTGCCTGGCCGTTCACGAATCACAACTTTACGACATTGTGCAGTCATCCCATCCAGGCACAGGATTTTCCTCGCTGCAACGGCGGATACGCAAATCTTGGGGTGCGACCGACTCCGACAGCGGCAACCGGCCCGGCGACGATTACAATGGCGACGCCCCGCGCGCCGGCCTGCCAATTGACATGGCCGACCAAAAGTTAATCCGTGACCGGATTGATGTTGTGTTTGCCGGGCCGGAGGCGGCGCGGCGTTGCAAATCCAAGCTCGACGGCATGCGCGCCATTGGCGTTGAAACCAAAGAAATGCCTATGACCATAGAGCCCCATCGCGAACTCGCACGATTGGCGCGCTCAACCATAGACACATCCCGCCAGACAAATACGGTCTTCGACCCGATCACCGGCGACACCCGCCATTTTTCCAGCCTTGGCGCGGAAGCCCAAAGCGGCAGCCTGTTTGCCATGGCGTTGCCTTATGAAGTCGCGATGCGCTCGTCGGACTATGTCATCATCGACCATAATATCGACGACGCGCCGCCTTTAAAAACGCGGTTTATGGTGGTTGAAAATAATCCGGACCATTCCCTTTACGAAGACAAGTACCGCACCACTGACGCCAAAACCGGCTATTGGACCAAGCGCCTGGCCGCGGTGGCAAACCCCACGGGCGCATTCGGCCAGGGCTTTATGAACATGTTCGGCTATGTTGCCGCGACTTTTGCAATCGTCATGATTGCCGCTGGTTTTTATGGCGTCAGCGCCGCTTCGTTTCCGGCGCTCGAATTACCCGCGGCTTTGTCTTGGCTATCCTCATTAACATCAACCGGGGCGATGATGCTTGGCGGCGGACTGGCCCTTGCAGCATTCATGCTGCTCTCGGTACAGAATACCGGCTCACGCGGCGTGCGCGTCATGTTTCTGTTTCGCCGCGACAAGACAGCAGCGTCGATTGGCGACATAGAAAACTTCCTGCGCAATTTTGGCGTTCGCCATAGCGTTGTTCGCCTGGACGAGGACAGTGAGGCCAACTCGCCAGCCGCCGTAATCTTGGACGTCGAATTTTTCCCGGAAGACTTCAGCTACGGCCCCATTAAAGCGATTACCAAGCGCCTGCGCGGCTCCGTCGTCAACGGTGCGCTCAAAAAAGCCTTTCAGCGATGGAAAAACCGCGGCGTGCGTGTTCTTGCGGTGATGCCGTTTGAGGCCGACCAAGCGCAACTGCCCAAACACAAACCGCGCCGCTGGTGGAACGAAGCGATCAGCGCATGGGCGGCGGACTTTACCGAGACCATGTTTATCCGCTTCTCACGGGTTTTGTTCTTCTATGTGCTGCCAGCTTCTGCGGTTGGCTTCCTGGTGTGGAAGCTTCTCCTCAACGGCTAGGCTTGCGGCGCAATCACGCTTTGCTGCGGCCCGCTGTTTTCAAAAACAGATACACCGCGCCGCTGCCGCCATGGCGTGAATGTGCAGCGCTGGCGCGAACAATATGCTGGCGGAAGGCGTCTTCCATCAGCCAGTCGCGCAGCTTTGCCTGCAACACGCCGCCGGTTTTGCGCCCCGCGATTTCGCGCGCGCCTTTGCCGGTAATCACCAGCACGCAACGATGCCCGCGCCGGCGCGCCTCCAGCAAAAAACCGTAAAGCGCCGCCCGCGCTGAGGCTTGGTTGTGCCCATGCAGATCAAACGTCGCATCAATCGGCAGGCGACCGCGGCTTGCATGCCGGTCAACCCGGGGATCGCCAGCGGAAAATGTGTCCGGCGCGGTGCTTTGGGCGCGACGCTCCGCAGGCGCCGAAGACGGGCGAGACGGCAAGGGCGTGATGCCCGCCGGGCCGGTCGATGAGCCGGCCATATCGGCGCCCGACCGCCGCAACGGCGCGACATCGCGGACAGTGCGCCGCCACAGGTCGTGTTCGCCCTTATTCAGCTTGCGCCGGCTCATCGCTCGGACCGCCGGGGAAGCCGTTCAGCGACGCGGCGCGGCACAAGCACATACATTTCACCGCGCGCCTTCATCGCCCCGGCGATGGCGCCGGCATCCGCACCCGTCCCCCAAAAAATATCGCCCCGGACCGGGCCGCGAATGGCGCCGCCCGTGTCTTGCGCGACCATGAGCCGGCGAATGGGCGCTGAGCCCGCGCCTTCAACCGGCTCAATATCAACCCATACCGGCGCCCCCAGCATATGATAGCGGCGATCGACGGCAAGGCTTCTTTGCGGCGTCAGCGCAGCGCCTTGGGCGCCTGGCGGGCCAAGCCCGGGTTCGGGCGGCTCGAGCTCGCGAAAGAAAACATAAGAGGCGTTTTCTTCACGCAATGCGCGCGCAGTATCGGTTCCAGCGCCGTCGAGCCATGAGCGGATCGACGCCATCGTGATATCTTCTAGCGGCATAATTTCGCGCTCAACCATAACCCGTCCAATTGACGTATAGGCATGGCCGTTTTGTCCGTCATAGCCGATGCGCAATTCACCACCGTCATTAAACCGTAACCGGCCCGAGCCTTGTATCTGGAGGAAGAACAAATCATTGGCGGAAAGCCAAGCGATTGGCGCGGCGGCGCCGTTTAGCTCGCCGTGGTTAATCGCCTTACGGTCCGCATAAGGAACAAGCCGGCGCCCCGATAGCTTTCCAGCAATGCGCCGCCCTGACAGCTCCTCCCGGAAGGCGCCCAAATCGACTTCAATCAGATCGTCCGGGCGCCGATAGACCGGCGCCGTAAAGGCTCCGCCAGCCGTTCGCGCAGCGTCATAAACCGGTTCAAAATAGCCGGTGAACAAACCTGTCTCATCTATTTTAGCCCCCTTGCGGCGGATCGGGCTATCCGGCAAAGGCGTCCGATATTGGAGAATCTGAATCGGCTGGAAATTATTTTCAAAGAAAACCCGAAACGCGCCGCGTTTAACCGCGATATCAGAATAATAGCGGGCGTTGATATCGGCGGCCTCTTCGCAAGGCCGGAGCCAATCGGCCACGGTTCCCGCAAGGGTGACATTCTTTAACCGGTCGCCAAGATACTCTTGCGGGTTCGCCGGTTCAGATGGGTCGCGCACCGCCAACACCTCGCACGACCTTAAAAAGGCGGCAAACGCCGGCAAAGTGTCGTCCTGTTGCCAATCGCGAAGCTGATAAAAATCGGTGCGCCGAAAGTCGATATCCGGCGCGCCATAGGCTGTGTCAGTGTGCAGTTTTTGATAGAACGGCGCAATAAACCCTCCGAACACGACCAAGCCCGCCAACACCGCAAATACTGTGCTGGCGACAAAAACCGCTCTCATTTGACTGTGGTTCGGTATGAACAAAGTTCGGCGCTCTCGCAGATGGAGCCGAAAGGTTTACGCTGCGCCGCCGGTCGCGACAAGAATCCAGTTGGGATCACGGCTTGAGCGTTTCTTGGAAAAGGTCCAGCGGTCCTTAACCAGCTCAATCCGGTTCGGGTCCCCGTCCACCACGTTGCCGTCCTTGTCACGGGTGACGCGCACCTGATTGGAGGTAAATTCCGTCACTGCACGCATCCGGTCCTGGTCAACCTGGCTATCAACAATGGCGGCATGATCGACGCCAATAAACTTAAGGTCGGCGCTTTGCCCGGCCTCCTCGCGCGCCACAACGGCGCCCCTGAAAGCATCGTATACAGAATCGCTGAGATAGGCGCGGATTGACCGCAAATCACCGGAGGCAAAAGCTTCAACAATCATCTCATAGGCCGCCCGGGCGCCGTCAAGATATTCAGATTCATCAAATGCCGGATCAGCCTCGCGCAACACCCGCGCATTGGTAGAGACCGGCGTCGGCGCCGCCTCGTCGCCCTGCTGATCCCCCTCGGCGTCATCAGCCTGACGCTGGCTCGCAGCCGCCTTCGCCTGCAAGCCGTCAAGGTCATGGCGCTGTTCATGGCCCGACCGCGTCCCCATTACCGACATCAGCCGAAACAGGATAAAAGCCGTAAGGCCGGCGAAGAAAAGAAGAACTGGATCCATATCTGGTCGATTTTACACTGAATATTCTTAAAAAT
>JAJFFZ010000195.1 GCA_021776395.1 Hyphococcus sp.
CCAGCAGCTTATAAAAGCTGGAAAACCCGCCAAGGTCGCCATAACCGCTATCATGCGAAAGCTCGTCGTGCTTGCAAACGCACTCGTTAAAAACGATCGAGTATGGCAAGAAAAATGCCCTTGACCACAACGGATACTCTAAAGCAAATCCAAGTTAAATGGAATCATGGATTTGCTCTAGAGTCTTTGGTTGCCGCATTTCTACCGGAGTTGAAAGTGAATAGCTTTCAACGCGTCACACTTATCCGGAAATGCTCTAGTTTCATTTTATAGACAGTCGCAGACCAAGGTGTACCGCTCTACTTCATCACTGCCAGAATAACTGCACTCGCCAACCAGCCGACAAGGACATACGATCCATCGATCATAAGCAGTGTTGAGTTGTGTGCGGGTATGTAAATATAGTCATACATGATAATCGGCAGCGCCAGCAGCAACCACATTGTAAGCACTGTCTTTACCGCTTCGTTGATCCCGCTGACATTGCGCCAGGTTAAAACAAACGCTAGGCCAATGACTTGCAATAACGTTATGAGAACGCCGCCAAGCATATAGATGTCGAAGCCGCCCGCTTGATCGGCGGGAATGCCGTGACCGGCCATCCACGCATCTGCAAATACAACGCCATACCAAATAAAGCCCAAGAACCAGAAGACCACCGTCGCTAACACAACAGGAATAGGTTTTAAACCAAACATCAGTATCCTCACTTATGTTGCTTGCCTTAAATCTAGCGACGTTTGCGCAGCTTGAAAAGCACGGTGTTTTGGTGAATTTACTGGCGTTCAGAACTTATTGCGACGCAATAATAGATCGCCGTATTGTTTCATCGAGACTTCGTTGCGCCGCTCAGCCGTCAAACCGGCCTAGCGAGTTAAATTTTTCGACAAACGGCGTATAATCCGTCGGCTGACCGTCGCAGACAATGTCGTCAGCTTTGAAGCTGACCCAGGGCTGCGCGCTCTTTGTCCAGATATGGCCTGATGGCTCAATCCAACTGGCATCATCCAAGGTTCCCGCGCGCAGGCTCAACATGCCGATTGACGGTGTCTGGCCATGGGCGATGCGCGTGCCGCAATCGCCGCAGATATACCCATAGCGCTGATTGCCCGCATCCGATCGCCACTCGGTTTTTTTAGCTTCGCCAGCGGTAAACTCAAACGAGGTTTCAACAATCGTCGCCGAAATGGCAAAGGCGCTGCCGGAAATCTTCTGGCAGTTGGTGCAATGACAACAATAAATCATCAATGGCGGCTGGCTGACACGGTAGCGCAGTTTGCCGCACTGACATCCGCCCTCAAGCGGCAGGGATATTTTCGTCATTCAAGCCTCCGCGAAATCGACAATGCCGGCGCCTTTGGTTCGCCCTTGCGGGCTTTCCAGCCACGCCGCGCAACAGGCTTTCGAGAGCGTTCTGATCCTTAAAATATAAGACTGGCGTTCGGTTGCGGAGATGACGCCGCGCGCATCAAGCAGGTTGAACAGATGGCTCGCTTCGATGCATTTGTCATAGGCCGGCAGCGTATAGGATTTGCCGTCGCGCTTGCCGGCGGCGATAATCGCCGTACAGGCGTCCTCGGCTGCTTTAAACTGGCTGAACAAAATATCCGTATCGGCAAGTTCGAAATTGTATGCGGAAAACTCAACTTCCTGCTGATGAAACACATCGCCATAGGTCACCGCATCGTCGCCCTCGGCGCCGTTGAAATCGAGATCGAAGCCATTATCGACGCCTTGCACATACATCGCCAGGCGTTCCAGCCCATAGGTGATCTCGCCGGTCACCGGTTTGCAATCTATCCCGCCGACCTGCTGAAAGTAGGTAAATTGCGTCACCTCCATACCGTCGCACCACACCTCCCAGCCAAGGCCCCAGGCGCCAAGCGTCGGACTTTCCCAATCATCCTCGACAAAACGTATGTCGTGTACGGAACGGTCAACGCCGATGGCGTCGAGCGATCCGAGATAGAGCTCTTGAATATTGTCCGGCGACGGCTTCAACGTCACCTGAAACTGGTAGTAGTGCTGGAAGCGGTTGGGGTTGGCGCCATAGCGCCCGTCGGTCGGCCGGCGGCAAGGTTGCACATAGGCCGCCTTCCACGGGCGCGGCCCCAGCGCGCGCAGCGTCGTCGCGGGGTGAAAAGTCCCCGCCCCCATTTCCTTGTCGTAGGGCTGCAAGATAACGCAGCCCTGGTCAGCCCAATAGTGCTGCAACTCCAGGATGAGGCCTTGAAAGGACCGCTTTTTTTTCAAATCGCTCATGACGCTCGGGCTACGTAAATTGTCGTTGCCGCGTTGCACCTGAAATTGCCGCTACAGTCAACAAGCAGCGCTTTACCCCAGCTGCGGCGTGGTTTTTTTCCAGCAATCGAGCACGCCAAGGCGCTCATACCAGGCGCGGATATTGGCGTAGTCGCCCCACGGAAACTTCGCCGCATCGGCATGGGTCAGCCCGGCGCCGACCGCGAGATCGGCGAGCGTCGGGCCCTCGCCCACCAGCCATGTCTTGCCGTCAAGCGCCGTATCAAGATGCGCCGCCTCACGGTGAAACGCTTTCGTCGCGGTCTCAACAACCGCCTCATCGGTCTCGCCGCGGCCGAGCATCGGTTTGATCAAACGCTCAAACTGAATTGGCTGATAGGCCGGCGTCCAATGAGCAACGTCCCAGGACAGCCAGGAATGGATTTCAGCGCGGGCCACCGCATCCTCCGGATAGATGTCGCTTGGTTTTTTGCTGGCGAGATAGACCATGATCGCATTCGACTCGCCAAGCGTGAACCCGTCATCATCCATCGCCGGAATGCGCCCGCACGGATTGACCGCCTTGAGAGCCGGGTCATGCGGGCCGACGGGAATGGATTCAATAGCGATGCCAAGATGTGCGGCGACGGCGAGCGGCTTGCGCACATTTTGCGAAATCGGTGAGCCATAAATTTTAATCGATTCGGACATCTTGTAGTTCTCCAAAAAATGAAACTCGCGTGCGGCGCAATGCACGCCTCGCTTGGCGATCAAGCGCAGGCTCAGGCGTCAGCGTCAAGCTGTTTGCGCAACGCATCCGGGCCCGGGTTCTGCCGCTCGCGGCACACCGGCAGCTCGCGGCGCATGCGTTCGGCGAAATCAACCAGGCAAATCTCATCGCGTGAAATGGGTCCCGGTTCGTAATCACCCATACCAAAGCCCGCCTGCACGCGTTCAATGATGTCCATATCTTCAACATTGACGACGCGATTAATGCGCCAGTTGAGATATCGCGCCGCGCGCATTTCGCGCCGGTCATCCGGCAGGGCGTAGGAGATTTCCCGCAACAATGTGCGCCCCGGCGACAGCGGAATAAACTGCATGAAGTCGATTTGATCGGGGTAAATATCGAAGGCGAGATTGGGCCAGAGTTTGATATAGACCCAGCGGCGCTGGCGTTCCGGCGGCAGATGCGCAACTTCGGGAAGAAACTTGCGATAGGCGCGCACCGAAAGCGACTGGCTCGGCAAATCTTCTACGCTTGCGTCAATATAATACGCATCGCCTTTGATGTTCAGTCTGTAGGTGTCGCCCACAAGACCGTTGAGGCCGTCATGAGCGACCGGTAAATGCAGACAGTCGACATAATTTTCCGTTGCGATCTTCCAGTTCACCTCGCGCTCCCGCAAGGTGATGCGGCCAAGCGCGCGCATCTCAACCGTTTTGTAAATTTCAAACTCTTCGCGCAACGGCTCTACGAATTCATCGAATGATTGACCGTTCTCGCCAAAGCGCACAAACACAAAACCGCCGCACGCGCCAAGCGCCAACGGCCTTAGCCCATAGTCCTTTTTGTCAAACGCCTCATAACCATCCTGTCCCGGCACGCCAACCAGCCGCCCGCCAAGGTCGTAGGTCCAGGCGTGATAGGGGCAGACTATGCGCGAGGAACATTGTCCGAACGGATCATCCAGAAGCCGCGCCGCACGATGGCGGCAGACATTTTGAAAGGCGCGAATGACGCCGTCGTCGCCGCGGATGAGAAACGCAAGCGCGCCGAGAAAGTTCAACGTCGCATAGGCGCCGCGTTTGGCGATGTCGCTTTCATGGCAGACAATCTGCCAGCTTGAGGCAAACAGTTTGGTGCGCTCAAGGGCGAAAAAATCAGGGTCCGTATATGCCCATGCCGGCAGGCCGGTCTCAATGTCTGTTTGCGCCGCCATTGTGTTCCGCCCTCATCAACGCCTGGATTGCTTTGTCCAATAAAATACCGGAAGCCCGGCGGCAAGCAATAACACGCCCCATAACAAGGGCTTCAGACCGGCGCCGGCCATGGCGACAATGGCGTAAACCAATGCGACGATGGCGATCACCGCCCAGGCGCGCGCCGCTTTGATTGAATGGCGCAACTCCGCAAGCGCCGACACCGCATAAGGCATCAGCGTCGCCAGCGTCGACATTGAAATCAGAAAGGTGAACGCCGACACCAGCCCGTCGCTGTAATTGAAAATCAACAGCAAGGTTGCGAGCGTCGATGACATAATCAGTGCGACAATCGGCGCATGGCCAGTGTTTTTCTTCGCCAATATTTTCGGCGCCAATCCATCGCGCGCCACCGCCATCGGCATTTGCCCGCTGAGCAGAATGTTGCCGTTGAGCGAGCCGGCGGTTGAGACCAGCGCGCCAATCGCGATTAACGGCCCGCCAAAGGCGCCGAGCGCGAGCGCAGCGTCCGCAAACGGCGCCTCGGACTGGGCCAGCGTTTCCACCGGCACCAGCATCATCACCGCGGCGGTGGCGGCAATATAAAGCGCGGCCACCGAGAGCGTCCCGGCGATACCAGCACGCGGGATTGTCCGCTTGGCGTCGATGACGTCTGCGGCGGGAACAACACCGGCCTCAATGCCGATAAACGCCCACATGGTTAAAAGCGCGGTTGTCGCCAGCGCCTCGCCCACCGGCAGGGCTTGCGGATTGAACGGCGGGATGTTGTCCGGCGTCCCGGCGAAAAACCCGAGCGCGATAATCACCAGGAGCGGGATGATTTTTAAAATCGTCATCACCAACTGCACCGAGGCCGCTTCCGATACGCCCTTGATGTTCACGCCCGTCAGTATCCAGATGATGGATGTTGCGACCAGCGCTTGGGTGATGGTGTTGGCGCCCAGCGCCGGAATAACCGCGCCGGCATAGCCGGCAAAGGCGACGCTGATGGCGGCGACGGCGAACAGGATGCTGAGCCAATAGCTCCAGCCGACTATAAAGCCTGCCAGATCGCCGAATGCATCGCGGGTATAGACGTAAAACCCGCCGCTGCGGTCGGTGCGCCCCGCCAGACGGCCAAGAACGAGGGCGATCAAAATCGCACCAATGCTGGTGACGATCCAGCCGAGGAAACTGATTGACCCGTATGGCGCCAGCACAGCAGGCAGCAGGAACACGCCGGAGCCGATCATCACGCCCACCGACAGCGACCAGCATTTCCAGAACCCAAAGCCCGCAACAGGCCCCGTGTCGGGGTTGGCGTCGCTCATTTGCTCAGCAGGCTGATTCATGGCCAGACCCTCATGCGCCTCGGCGGCGGCGTCAACAAAAAAACTTTTGAAGAACTCACCGCGATGCGCGCCGCCATCGCAAGGACATGCAAGACAGGCCGGCGTCGATTTTGCCGATCTGCGTCGTCTTCAGCGCAACGACAGTGTAGCCGCGCTTGTCGAGCAACTCGATAGTGCGCGGAAAATCGGCGCCGACCATCACCACGTCGTTGACGCGCAACGCATTGGCCGCCGCCTCCTCGCCTTCTGGCGTCAAAACAACATCAAAGCCATTAAATACGTCCGAGCGCGCCAGCCGCGCCGTCGACAGAACGGTTTCCTGGTCGAGCAGGGAGCAATCGGTTTTGAAATGCAAAACATCGGCGGGCGTCTCGACAATTTCGCTGGCGCGGCCGAACTCGGCAAGCAGCTTTTGCAGCGCCCTGGCGCCGGCAACATCGGTGCGGCTCGACAGGCCGATCATGACTTTTTTCGGCGTCGTTAAAATATCACCGCCCTCCACATAGCCGCCCTCCGGCAATTCCAGCACGGTGGTAAAGTGATCGCGCAAGACGCCGGCGATCTCACAGACCTCGCCGGCGCGGGATTTGGCGCCCGGCCGAAGCAATATCGCGCCCTCGGGATAAACCAGCGCCGGGTCCTCGACAAAGACCGCGTCGGGATAGCCCTCCAGCACGCCAAGCGTGGTCACCGCAACGCCAGCCTCGCCCAGCGCCGCTACATAGGCCTCGTGCTCTGCGCGCACGCCCGCATAGTCAGGATCGCCCCCGTCGCCGGCGCGCAAACCGCTGACCACGGATTTTGACGGCAGGCGCACGATAGCCGCGTCAAACGCGAAGACAGGCGTCGCTGGCGTATTTACGTTGGTCATCATCTTCGGGTAACACTGCTGCGCAATCATCGCCGCAGTCAAGCGGGTATTTCATATCAAAGAGCACGCACCTAAATTGAGCCGCTTCATCGACATCACCCCTGCGGTCTCCGCAACGACGCCGGTATTTCCCGGCGACACGCCGTTTGAGGCGCAATCGGTGATGGCGATCGGCAAGGACGTTCCAGTCAATGTCTCGCGGCTGACGCTGTCGAGCCATGCCGGCGCTCATGCGGACGCGCCGTTACATTATGATGCCGGTGGCGCGCCAATCGATGCTGTCGATGTCGGCGCCTATATCGGTCCGTGCACGGTTGTTCACATCATCAACGATGCGCCGCGGCTGAGTCGGGACATGGTGCGTGACGCCCTCGCCCAGACCGGCGCAAAAATCTCGTCGCGGGTTTTGATCCGCACTTATGCGCGCCAGCCACAAGTCTGGGACCCGGCCTTCACGGCCATCAGCGCAGAGGCCGTCACGTGGCTCGCCGGCGAAGGCGTCCGGCTGATCGGCGTCGATACGCCGTCGCTCGACCCGGCCTCATCGAAAATCATGGATGCGCACCGCGCCGTCTTTGCTCATGACATGCGGATATTGGAAGGCCTATGCCTCGATGCGGCGCCAGAGGGCGCCTATGAATTGATCGCGCCGCCATTGAAACTGGAAGGGCTCGACGCCGCGCCGGTGCGGGCGTTGTTGCGGGTTCCCGAATGACGCCGGCCACAAGGGACGAAGCCTCTGCGCTCGACGACAAGGACCCGTT